>CAVOAK010000078.1:0-11637 GCA_963693665.1 Alphaproteobacteria bacterium
GCCGAAGAATGAACGAAGAAACGTTACTTCAAACGGATGCAATTCTTCGCTGACGTGACGTGCCATACCGAACGAGCCAACAAGGACAAGTCCTGATGCGACGGAAAAAGCCATGCCGCGAAGGTTGTTTCTGCGCTGCACACTAGATGGGGTATCCGCTAAACTCTTTGGAGCGTCAGTAGCCAAGCTCACGCACCATTCGTGCGAACTCCTGTGCGCGTCGACTTGACCCGAATTGGGCGCTTTTGAGGTTAATTTCAGCGATCTGCCGGCCGATTTCACGGACCAATAATTGATCATTTTTCAGAGCCAGCGCGACGGGCAAGACTGTATCTTGCGTATACGTTGGGACAACCCCGTCGGCTGAAGCACGCGGCGCAACGATTTGTTTGCCTGTTTTGGCGGCCTTGATTCCCTGGCGCACCATCCGTCGAAATCGGACCACACCACGATCCGAGGACTGCAAATTCTCAAGCGCGTGAACAGCAATAGGGCGTTGTGATGTCATAGCGTCGTAGTCACCCGGAACGCGCTGATGTTCCTCGTAGGGACGATCGTCCGCGAGTTGTCCGAATGAATCCACCATGTCTTTGCCAATGCGGTTCTTGTCTCCTCGCCCATCCGGATCAACTCGATCGTTGAAGAAGCGCCAACCGATTACCTGCGTATTTTTATCGTCGATGGCGACTTTCCAACTCGTACCACTGCCGCGCTGGAAGTATTTTCCGTCCTCAGCTGATTCCCAAATTGCGCCGCCCTGCGTCAGGTTTGGCATGATCACTTCAACCGTGCGAACGTGAACATTCGATTTCCACCGCCTGGTCGATACGTAAATCAAACCAATTGGTGTTTCGACAAAATCGAGTTCCGGCACAGCACCTTGTGATTCCGAGAACTGTGCACCGCTTGAGCGTGTGTGCAGGAAGACGGCGTGAATCGGATCCTGACTGTTTTCCTGGATCTGCAGCCAGTTGCATGGATAGTGGTACGAATAGGGGATCATTTCCGTATCCGGCTCCTGCCAGACATCGAGAATGGGAAACTCCGGCACATCGGCGGGCGATCCCATGTAGGCGAATATGATGCCTTTGAATTCGTGTGTTGGGTAGGCCGTCGACCGGAGCGTTCCCTTGAGACAACTCGTTGGATCGTTTGGCGTTTCGAGGATTGTTCCGTCGATGCCGTAGTGCCACCCATGATAACAGCAGCTGATTCCGACATCTGTCACGACCCCGAACTCGAGTGATGTTCCGCGGTGGCAGCATCGATGGTCAAGGAGTCCCAACGCGCCATTCTTTGTCCTGAACAGCACCAAGTCCTCGCCTAGAAGACGCCGTTTGAGCGGCAGGTCACCCAGTTCAGACGAAAGCGCGACCGGTTGCCAGACCCGACGCAAATACTCGCCGCATGGTGTCCCTGGTCCGACATGTGTCAGCTCGGCGTTTTCCAGCACATCCTGACGGCGCTGGCGACCGGCAAAGGTTTCCCATCGAGTCATTTCATTTCGGGTCATGTCGGGCCACATTGGATCATATTGGGGCTAACCTCGTAACGCCTGACGCCGAATGGATTTAAGCACCACCGATCAATACGCAACAAGACGTAAGTTTGGCTTTTTCATTCGTGAGTACCGCGCTAGTCTGGGGACACATAAGCGCGGCGCGGCGACATAACTGCCATGCTGACAACTACTATCCGGAGGGGAATATGGCTGATTGGAACGTATCCGAGGAAGCGACTGTACTACTCAAAGACGCGCACCTTTGGGATATGACAATGCCGTGGATGAGCCGGACCGGTGTCGACGTTCAGCGACTGGTGCTCACCCGTGCCGCTGAACATGGCTACTCCCTCGCTTCGCTAACAATCTCTGACGACTGGGTTGGTCTGGTCCCCGCGATAACGGCGATTGCCCGGGAACGCGTCTACTTCCTGGAGAACCCCGACAAATTCGTACTCGTCGACACATTCGCCGACGTCGAGCGCGCCAAGCGTGAAAATAAACTTGCAATCGTCTTTCACTTCCAGGGCAC
The DNA here is from genome assembly GCA_963693665.1 of Alphaproteobacteria bacterium. GTDB lineage: Bacteria > Pseudomonadota > Alphaproteobacteria > UBA8366 > CAVOAK01 > CAVOAK01. Next base: position 2,034 of record CAVOAK010000078.1, read on the forward strand.
AAACCCTCTCGAGGGCGATGTCAACATGGTCGAGACCTACCATAAGCTCGGTATTCGGCACATGTTGATGGCTTACAATATGAAAAATCGTGTTGGCGCCGGCTGTATGGAGCGCACTGATGACGGATTGAGCCGATTCGGCGTGGCAATGATCGAAGAGATGAATCGCGTCGGTATGATTGTTGATGTCACGCACACCGGCTATCGCACCACGATGGATGCGTTCGATGCGTCATCGGCACCGGTCATCTTTTCGCACTCAAACCCAGCGGCGATTTGGGACATACCGCGTAACGTCAAGGACGACCAGATCAAGGCCTGCGCGAAATCTGGCGGTGTCATGTGCATCAACGGCGTCGGCATCTTTATGGGTGACAACGATGGTTCGCCCGAAAGGATGTTGAAGCATATCAATTATGTCGCTGAGCTTATTGGACCTGAGTATGTCGGCATCGGTACGGATTACGTTCCCGACGCCTGGGGCCGTGAGCCATTTGAGGCGAGGCCAGCCACACCTGCCGATCCGGCAGTCGGCGCCCGCCAAACGAACTTTGGTGGTCGCTTCAACCAGATGGACTTGCATCAGGCCGCCCATCTACATGCATCCGGTGGCGACTCAATCGGACCCGATTGGCACGACATCCATTACTTCGGACCGGAAAACATGCCGAAGTTGACAGACTTGATGCTCAAACAGGGCTACAGCGATAAAGAAGTCCGCGGCATTCTTGGCGAGAACATCTTGCGGGTTGCCAAGCAAATCTGGAACTAGAGCGGGCGGCCTCAGCTTTCAGTAGGGCACGCCGCCTTTGATTGTCACGCGATAGCACAGCCTGCGGCCCATCTCGTCCGGAAAGTTAGTCGCTCGGTGCATCGTGCAACGGTTGTCCCAGAGGATGCAGTCGCCCTGCTGCCATTGATGCGTGTAGGTGAATTGAGGCTGCGTCGCGAACGACTTGAGCTCTTCGAGAAATTCGATCCCTTCGGCCTTCGACATACCGTCGACCGTAGACTCGCGAGTGTCGAGAATACCGACGAATAACGCCTTCTGGCCGGTTTCGGGATGTGTCCGCACGAACGGATGGCTGACATCGGGCAGTCTGGCTTTCTCCTCCTCGGTCATGGGTTTCTTTTCGGGGGCATGAAGCGCAAATGTCCGGACCTGGCTATAACCCCAGCGGCGGCCATCCAGTTTGTCCTTCATGTCTTCCGGCAGCGCGTCATATGCCTTGGTTAGGTCGGCGTACCATGTATCGTCGCCGCCCTTCCCCGGCACTTCTTTGGCATAGAAGAACGAGCCGCTAGCGGGCTCCGTCAGGTAGGAGAAGTCATTGTGCCAGGCGTCACTGAAGCTGGCATCCGGTCGCCCGCCAAAATTTTTGCCGTCGACCTTGACGTTGGACAACACAGTCACCTCAGGGTGTTCCGGGATCCATGGACTGGCGCTTGTAGGGCTTTTCGTGAAGAGCTCGCCAAATCGAAGCCCGAACGCCTTCTGCCGCTCTATCGTCAGGTCCTGACCACGGAACAACAAAATTTTGTGGCGGAGCCAACCCTCGCGGATTTCAGCAATTGTCTCGTCGGACTGGTCATCAGCAACGTTGACGCCGATAACCTCGGCGCCGAGAGCCTCACTTAGGGGCCGAAATTCGATGGTCATGAAACATGCTCTCCATGCAGTGGACGGAGTAACCCAAAATCCCTCGCTTGGATCAATGAACCGGCCTAATCGTGCGCCAATTTCTTACGGCTGGCAATATGAGCGTTTGCCGTCTCTGGAGTAACTTGTCTGTCGGTCACTGGACTGCCTCGGCGCCAACACCTTCCCCGCCCGGTGTCGTTGTCGCGCGCTGGAAGGCAGCGATCGCCGCGCTGGAAAAATCTGCATCGGGCGCTGGCTCAAGCTCAAAATGGCCGTAGTCATCTTTGCCACGCACAAGTGTCGCGGAATCGACGGCAAACTTCGGATTGTGTGCCGCCGTTGTCATATAAGTGATTGAAACGCCCAAGCGATGAAAACCGGACCGGTTGGGACCAGAGCCATGCACTGTGCAGTGATGATGCAGTGAGGCCTCTCCGGCGTCCAGTACGAGGTCGACGAACTCGTGTTCGTCTTTGTCGAGAGCTGCCTGCCAACCAGTCTCCGTTAGTGTACCCGTGCGCAGCATTTCTTTGCCGCCCCCTGACGGTGAAATTGGAATTACGTCGCCCAGATGCGAGCGCGGAAGCACGCGCAGACAACCATTGTCAGTCGTCGTCGGCCTCAAGGCAAGCCACACATGAATGACATCATCATTTGGCTCTACAAAGTTGACGCACGCATCCTGATGATAGCCCACACGGCCCTCGCTGTTGGCCGCCTTGCCAAAAAATCCGGTTGACCAACAGAGAATATTTGGTCCTATCAGATCCTCGACGACGTCGAGCATACGTGGATTGCGGACGACATCCGCAAGCCATCCGGCCAGCAAATGCGTTTTGAAACGCTGCTCCTGCCCAAAGATTTCCACCGCCGAATCCTGAAATTGGGTGTAGGCGCGATATAGGTCATCTGCCTTCGTTCGCTCATAGATTCGAAGCGGAGCGTAGTAACCGCCATCACGAAATGATTTGATGGCTTTAGATGCTATCGCCTTTCTCCTATTGATCAAATCTGCCTTCTCCAAGGCCAATCCACCTCAGACGATATGGCTTCAACGCAGGCGGATGCAACAGTCGTCCGCGCCATCACTGACCAGCGTGTCCGGCTGCGGCTCGTCACATCAGGCGAAAGGGCTCTTGTGCAGTAACAGTTGCGTGGCGCGACCAACTCCACAACTGGCATATGGCGAGTCCATCGGGCTAAGCTAGCGCGGCACTATCGGAAGGATAGCCATGATTATTGTAATTATTGAAATCAATGTGCCAGCCGGTGAAACGCGCGAGAGTATCGTTGAAAAATATGCCGAGACCGCGAACACCTTCCGCAGCGTTCCGGGGTTGATCCGGAAGTACTGTGGCGTGTCTACCGACAACGACACGGTGATTACTGTTAACCTTTGGGAATCGCGCGAGGCTGCAGACGCTTACCATACACCGGACTGGTACAAGAAATTGAAAGACCGCTGGGGAGAACCGAAAAGTTGGATGTCCTACGATACGCCGATCGTCGTCGACAATGTGACCGAGGAGATAATCACCAAATCATAATTTAACGGGAATAATGCCCGCTCTTATCCAGAGCAGACACTAGGAAATGGCCGAGGTTTTCGACACCGAAACGCTTCTGCAAACCCTGATACCAGAACTCGTGTGATAGGCCGTAATAATAGGGGACTCTCCGCGTTAGATGGGCTAGTCATGAGCGGCGAAAGCGCGCTAGCCTGAGCGTAGAATTGACCCGCACGACGCATTGGACGGCCCAGCCGGCGAAAAATACGGGAGTGGATGATGACGAATTGGAACATATCCGAGCAGGCGGCAGCGCTACACCGCGACGCCATCTTGTGCGACATGAGCAAGAGCTGGATCATCCAACATCCAAGGGGCGATGTGCGTGCAGAATCACTCCAGGAATGTGTCGAGAACGGCGTCGATTACGTTGCCTTGACCCTTGCCAACGACTGGCAAGGCATGGATCGAACCCTACAAACGATGGCCAACGAACGCGCATTCGTGCAGGCGAATCCTGATAAATATCGCTTTGTGGAAACAGTCGATGATATTTTGACGGCGAAGAAAGAAGGCACGCTTGCAATCGGGTTTGGGTTCCAGGGGACTCAGTCTCTTGATAACGATGTCAACATGGTCGGCGTGTACCACAAGCTCGGCATCAGAACCATGTTGATGGCCTACAACGCCAAGAACTCGGCCGGCGACGGTTGTATGGAGATTACCGATGCCGGGTTGACGCATTTCGGCGTTCAGGTCGTCCAAGAAATGAACCGGGTCGGCATGCTCGCCGATGGAACCCATACTGGTTATCGGACGACAATGGACGTGATGGAGGTTTCGACAGAGCCCGTGATCTTTTCACATTCCAACGCGTGGGGCGCGTGGAAGCATCCGCGAAACATCAAGGACGATCAGATCAAGGCCTGCGCCAAGACTGGCGGCGTGATCTGCGTCATGGGCGTTGGCACCTTTGTCGGCGACAACGACGACACTGCCGAGGGCATGGTGAAACACATCGACTACATCTCCGAACTGGTCGGGCCAGAGCATGTTGGCATCGGCTTGGACTACGTGTTTGACTGGCCCCATAACAACCCCGGAACATCCGGAATATTTAATCCGAAGGATGCACACAAAAAAGCGACCGAAGAGGCCTCCGGCGGCAAGTCCAGCGTCGAGTGGCTCGACATCAAATTCGTCAAGCCGGCGCGCCTGCCCGAAATCACGGACGCCATGATCAAGCGTGGCTATAGCGAAGCAGAAATCCGCGGCGTCCTGGGCGAGAATTGGCTGCGGGTCGCGCGTCAAGTCTGGAAGTAATTGAGCATAATGGGGAGCCGCATGGCGCCCGTGTCTATGCGCTAGTTCTGTCTGCTCTGGGTCAGGCGCTGCCAGTTAAGATGCAGTTGGCATTACGCCCATAAAATCGGGCTTGTCGAGTTCGAGCCCGGCACGGCGCAGAATGCCGTAGGCCGTCGCGGCATGAAAGAATAGCTGCGGAAGTGTGAATTGGAGGAGAAAATCCTGACCGGTAAAATTTAGCGAGTAGGTAGTTAGTTTGACTACAATCTGACGGTTCTCGCTGCCATCAATCTGTTCGGGTTTAATCCCCTGGATGAGTTCAAGCGCCTCGGCAGTCTGCTTCTTGAGAACGGCAAAACTCGACTCGTCCGCGCCGAAGTAGTTGAGCACATCAAGGCCGGCTAATCGAGCGGCGGCCCCGCCCGAATGGAAGAGCGTGGTCTTGGCTTGAAGCGCCACGTGAAACATGTTGGGAAAGTGGCGCATCTGAAGAAGTACGGACTCGTCGATGTTGTGCGACGAACAATGCGCCTCTGCCTTGTCGAGAATGGTTGTAAGGCCGTGCAATTGCCGGACAAAAAGAGGCACCGAGGCTTGATACATCGAGAGTGTCATGAATTTAGCCCACACTAGGCATCAATGGTCGTTGGCCTATTTGTGTGCCTTTCCGGGAGCAAGTTTCCGGGCCATATACTGGAACATATCCCAGACTGTGCCCTCAAGGTCAGGTGGTCCAAGCCGGTTAGATTCAACATGGCGTGACTTCAGTCCACGGCGGAGTAACTCAAGCTGGATGCGGTCTTCTGCCATAATTTTGTGAAATTCATCCACACGCGACTCCGGGGCCGGGGCGGACTTCTGAACGAATGAAGACAGCGTGACGCGGTTGGCAACTTCGCCGGTTCCAAGCGGTTGGAGGCAGAGCGAGCCAATGCTATTTGGGCCGAGACCGACAACATGTGAGGGGTATACCCAGAAGAACATGCTGTATCGCATCTCCTCGGGGGTTAGATCGGGATGGAAGGGCTTCCGCTGTGGATATTTGGCTGTGTGGTGGGACTTGTAGCCAGTATATCCCTCGCCTGGCGGGATCTTCTCACAGAGGCGCGTCGGCGTGAGATGGTGCAGCGTTTTCTGATGCACTTTGCTTAGATGGTAGCCCTCCATGAAATTCTCGGCGAGGCACTTCCAGTTAGTCGGCCATACCTCATTGAGTACGGTTTGAACGACCATGTCCTGCGGGTGGTGGTTCTCGACATAAGGCTCGAGGCCTTTGAGCCGCGGTGCGAGCGGCTTCGCTTTGCCGTCGAGGTTCACATAGATGAAACCACGCCAGATTTCTGATGCCAGCTCCGGCAACCGGCATTCATCAACTTTAAATCCTTTGACCTGATCCATGTAGGGCGCGCGCAATAGCTGGCCGTCATTAGCGTAGGTCCAGGCGTGATAGGGGCAAACGAAATGCTTTGCGTTGCCATTGCCCTCGAGTATCACCGAGGAGCGGTGGCGACAGACGTTTGACAACACGCGAACCTTGTCGTCTTGGCCGCGCGCAACAATCAGGGGCTCATCCAAAAGCTGGGTCGTGTAATAATCGCCTTTCTTGGATACCTCATCGACGCGGCCGACGCAGACCCATTCCTTGCGGAAGATCTCCTCCTTCTCAAGTTCGAGAAACTCTTCTGACGCATAAAAGCCGGCCGGCAATGAGCGTGCCTGACTCTCATCGAGATTCCTGATCTCAGCCAGCGCCTCTAAAACCTCGCCGACACCATTTTTGCTGTTTTTCTTCATGGCTACACCCCGATACTAGCGACTGTAGCACCACGTGAAATTTCGCGCACTTTCTAACACCTGCCGACCTTGAAGTAATACTCATGCCCCTCATGAACGCGACGGGCACTAAGTAGCTAACAATACCACCGAGCGCTGGGACCCTTGGTGGCCGCTTCATCCAGCGCGAACACGTCGTTTAGCACGGGAATTTGTCTTGGATGGACCGCGCCCTTACCGGTGAAGCCTAGTTCGCGAGCCAACACTGCCTCCCGTTTCAGTCCTTCAAGGTCTTCAGGATCGGAGAAAGGGGTGTCAACAACATCAAGTCCAGCTGCCGCTGCGGCAAGAACGAGATGTGAACGAGCATGATGCAGTGGCTGCCATGCATTCTGGCATCGTAACTCAGCCGACATATCATGGCCGCCAAAGAACAGCCCATCGATCCTGGGACTGCTCCGGCCAATTGCGGTTGCCGCCTCCAGTCCGTCGATTGTTTCGATGATTACATACAGACGGCATTGATGTCCGCGCTCGGTCAAAAGATCATCGAGCCAAACAACTTCCTCCGGCGTTCCCACTTTCGGTAGCATGAGCACAGGCGGAGGCGAATCCGTGGCGAGAATGGCCTGCACGTCAGCAAAGCCGAATGCCTCGCGAAGACAATTGATCCTAACGTATCGCTGGACACCGTCATCGGCTTGCGGTTGTTCAAACAGCGCCACCACGTTCTTTCGAGCCGTATCCTTGTCCTTCATCACATTGCCAGCTTCAAGGTCTACACCGACCATATCCGCGCCAACTGCCAACGCGTCTGGAAACAACTCCGGCCTCAACCCCGGAATGCCGATATAACTCCGGCGAGATGCATTTGGTTGTTTTTTAGGGTCCGACATCGCTTCTGTATCCGATAACGCATTCAATTCTATAATCAAGGTGCAGTCCCACAGCGGTCTTTGCAATTAGAATATTGGTAGATGTGCGAGAACGAGCCTCTAATTTAGTGCGCTTACAGCCAAATTGCGGACACAGCCGTTCAGCCTCTGATTCACACATTGCCCAATTTGGGAATAGTACTTGCTTGGATATGGAATACACGATGATTGACGCAGGTAAGACGTCCAAGACAAGTCGCCATATGGGCGCGGTATGTATGACTTACCTTGCTCGATTTTGGTTGTCGTAGCCCTTGCCAAGCCTGTGACTGCAGAGTTTCTCGATGGAAATCGTATTTCACGATGGTGCTTGGCAGAATTGTATCAATCCAGTGAATGGTTCTGTGATGGTTACGTTGCCGGAGTCGCTGATGCGAGTAAGGAATTGTGCATCCCTAGTAGCGTCACCGTCGCTCAAACATCCGATATTTTTAAGAAATATTTACGCAATCACCCTGAAGACAGACATCTAAATGCGCAATCTCTCGTGTTCCGCGCCCTATCCGAGGCCTGGCCCTGCGAGTGACCCGCGTCGCCGCCTTGCGGGCAGGTAGATATCGTTACTGCAGGCCTCGTCAGTCCATCTCTCTGACTTTTTCTGATGCTTGACTTGACCGTTTCGTGCGGCGCACCTTTTGTTCGGTCGGGTCGAAGAAATTCTGTCCGGGATCGGAAATTCCGCAAATAACAAATACAGGGTGGTAAAAATGGACATAGAACAAGAGCATGTGATCGAGCGCGAATGCACCAAAATTTTATTGCAATGCCGTCGTCACGGCGACATGGGTGAATTCGAAAAGGCCGGAGGCCTTTTTACGACTGACGTCTACTTCCAGAGTGGTGATAGTGAGCCATTAATTGGCCGCGACGCGAATATTGCCGCAATGCACGCCAATATCGGTGATGTCTTCATGCGCTGCGTGATTTCAAATGTACTTGTGTCAGTGACCGATGCTGACCATGCCTCCTCGACTTCATACTGGATAATGTATGTACACAAAAAAGCCGATATAGCTGCCGGGAATGTAAAATCCACTGCCCCCAATCGCTTCAGCGAGTCCGAGGACGAGTTTGTGCGGACCGACGAGGGTTGGCGCATCTCGCGGCGACATTTCAAGACAGTGCTATAGCAACACGCAACTGTGCTGCGGTTGACAAAGCGAGCAATCATACAAGGGGGAGCGTAATGGCCGATTGGAATGTATCCAAGGAAGCGACTGCATTGTTAAGCGACGCCCACCTCTGGGATATGACGGTGCCGTGGCAGTCACGGGGCGGTCCGGAAACACAAGAGCACGTATTGATCCGGGCGGCCGACCACGGCTACACACTCGTATCGCTGACGATCGGCTCCGATTGGGAAGGGATGGCCGGCACGATGAAGGCCATCGCTATCCAGCGTGCCTTTTTCCTGGCGAATTCTGACAAGTACGTGCTGGTCGACAGGTTTGCAGATATTGAACGCGCCAAAAAGGAAGGCAAATTGGCCATCGTTCTCCACTTTCAGGGCACCAACCCCGTCGAAGGTGATATCAAATTGATCGAAGTTTACCATCGGCTTGGCATCCGCCACATGCTAATGGCCTATAACATGAAAAATCTCGTCGGCGATGGCTGTATGGAACGCACCAACGACGGCCTGAGCCGGTTCGGTGTCGCGCTGGTCGAGGAGATGAACCGCGTCGGCATGATCGTCGACGTGACCCATACGGGCCATCGCTCAGCGATGGATGCATTCGAGGTCTCTAATGCCCCCGTAATTTTCTCACATTCAAACCCCGCCGCGGTATGGGACATTCCCCGCAACGTTAAGGACGAAGCAATAAAGGCCTGCGCCAAGACCGGCGGCGTCATGTGCATCAACGGCGTCGGCGTGTTCATGGGTGACAACGACGGCTCGCCCAAGATGATGTTGAAGCACATCAACTATGTTGCAGAACTGATCGGACCCGAGAATGTTGGGATCGGGACGGACTACGTGTCGGACGGGTGGGGCCGCGAGCCGTTCGAGGCGAGAGCAGCGACACCGGCAGATCCAGCAGTCGGTGCACGCCAAACCACTTTTGGTGGTCGGTTCAACCAGATGGACCTGCATCAGTCGGCGCATCTCCACGCGTCAGGCGGAGACTCCATTGGACCCGATTGGCGAGATATCCACTACATTGGACCCGAACAGATGCCGGAACTGACTGAATTGATGCTGAAACAAGGCTACAGCGAAAAGGAAGTGCGCGGCATCCTTGGCGAAAACATTATGCGTGTCGCTAAGAAAATTTGGAACTAGAGCTTCAGACTCCGAGCCAGCGCGAACTACGCGAATCCGTCAGCCTTCGACTAGTCCACCGCCGGTGTCGGGACCGCCGTAGTATCCTGTAGCACAGTTGTGATATCTCGCTGAGCGATGCGCCAGCCTTCCTCCATTTTGACGAACTTGTCTACCT
>CAVOAK010000079.1:0-11495 GCA_963693665.1 Alphaproteobacteria bacterium
CCGTTGGCAGGATGCCAGATTGCAATTTAACAAGATTAAACAGGATTTAAAAACCAATAAAGTACTATATGAAAATCTCTACGCTGGATCGCCAGACCACGCTCTATCATTACTCCAAAGTGGCGCATCAGTTTCTGCTTTACCAATCTTAAAAAATAGAGCAGAAAGACTCGAAAAATTACTTGGGCCCAAACATTACGATACTGCGCAAACGAAAGCTTATCTTGCTATTGCGAACTCAAAGCTTGGTAATCTTGAAGAGTCGCTAAAATTGTTTTTTGAGAATGTGCCACTAATTATACAGCGTAGCCGACAATCAGTAACACATTCTGAAGGAACACAGTCTATTACCTTTCGAAAGCGGATTATCCTGGAAAGCTATATAGAGTTACTAGCGAAAATTAGAGGTACTACTATTGAGAAAAAATTTGGGGTTAATGCAATATCTGAAGCGTTTAAATTAGCTGATATTGCACGCTCCAGCACAGTAGAGCGTCTTCTGGCCCAAAGTAGTGCAAGGTCGACAGCTCATACTCCAGAGCTTTCAAATCTAGCGAGAAGGGAACAAGACCTTCAGAGACAAATCAGTGCTCAATGGGCAAGTCTCTCCACTGGAGCACTTAGCGGAGTGGTTGGCACCTCATCTGAACACAATGCACGCGCTGCTATCGATAAATTACGATCTGCTCGTGCCACCTTAATGGAAGAAATTGAACGAGAATTTCCAGGTTACGCAAATATTATCAATCCACCCCGCATGAGTATTAATGAAGCCCAGGGTTTGCTTCGTGAGGAAGAACGCTTGCTAACAGTTTATATGGGAGAACAGAAAACATTCGTATGGAGTGTTACAAAAAAAAGTACCCCGGTAATGTATGTGATTAATAAGTCACGCCAAACCATGGACCTAATTATTAACAATATTCGCAAGGGGTTAAACCCAGCCGGTGTTGAAGAAATCGGTAACATCCCCAAGTTTGACATCTCAGCGGCACACAACCTTTTTAAAATACTATTTGAAAAAGATTCACATAACTGGCGCGATTCAGAAACACTAATTTATGTTCCCCATGGGATGCTAAGTACCCTACCCCTTGCCGTTTTACCTTTGACTAACAAATCACCAACTGGCAGGGAATTACCTCTATTCTCGGGCTATCAGAAAGTCGATTGGATTGTAAACAAATTTGATATAGCAACATTGCCATCTATATCATCTTTAAACTCGTTGCGTAAATTTTCGAATAGAAAAGTAGCCCAGTTAAGTTTTTTAGGATTTGGCAATCCACAGTTTTCTAAAAACCTATCTAGCAATACAATAACCAAAAAATTTCAGGGAACTACCTTAAGAGGAAAGCTGTCCACAATAGAATTTCGTTCTGTGCCTGAAACTCGTGACTTACCATCAGCAAAACTCGAAGATCTTCCCCAGTTACCAGGCGCCGGTGAAGAAATCTATGAACTCGCAAGAATATTGGATGCAGATATGACTCGAGACGTTTATCTCGGTGATAAAGCGTCAGAGGAGAATGTCAAATCTGCGCCACTCGGTAATTATAATATCATTGCCTTTGCTACCCATGGACTTATTTCCGGTGACCTTGATGGATTGCATCAACCAGCTCTTGCCTTGTCATCACCAAGTATTACGGGTGGCATCGGGGATGGAATACTTACAATGGACGAAATCATGGCTCTTCGGATTAATGCAGAGTGGGTGGTGTTGTCAGCTTGTAATACCGGCACTTCTGACAGTACCGGCGCTGAGGCCATATCAGGTTTAGGAGGTGCATTCTTCTACGCAGGAGCTGAAGCTATGCTTGTTAGTTACTGGCCTGTCGAGACAACATCGAGCCGTATGCTCACTACTGAACTATTTAGGCTTCAACGTAGCAACGCAATACTTACCCGTTCCGAGGCACTCCGCCAAACGTACCAATCCTTGATCAAACATGATGGGTTTAGGGTTGTCTCGGGTGAAATAGTATTTAGCTACGCCCATCCAATTTTCTGGGCAGCTTTAAATTTGATAGGATTACCAACATCAAGATTTAAAAAGTGAATTGATAGATAATGCAAATCAAAAATCGACTTTGGCGGATGAGTGTATCTGCTCACTTTACCTTATAGCTTATTGTAATTATTATTATTTTAACTTCTATCAACTCTATAACAACAATTTTATTTACGTTTTAGCATTCGCTAGTTTTCCATTACTGGACTGCTTCCCTCCCGCAAACTCCACAATTCTTTGATTTCCTGTCAGACTTTCCTTAAGAGGCAATTACTCCCAGCTCTGACAGCCTTTGCACTCCTGTTGGTGTTTTCAACAACGGGGGGAGGGCAAACGCCATTAATCCTTTAATGGATTGTTAACGATTTCAATAAACAATGCGCCGTATCGCTGTCGCTTTCCACCTGAAATCAGACCATTATTCATGATATAATATCAATCAGTTACATGGCTCATGAACCTACTTCCACCGTCCGTGTAAGGCGCCTCCGCAAGCGCCGCTCACGCGGCGTTGTATGGTAGGGCCGGTCGAGGTTGGCGAGGGAGGCGTCGCGCTTCTAGTGAGCAACGACCTGCTCAAGCCGCATGAAACGCGTGACCAGAAAGCCGTAGGCGAGGCGTGTTTCGCGGCTCTTGAGGCGTGGGCTGCGGGCCGTGGCGCATGGACCTTGGTACGGTAACCGGGAGCCGTTGAGCCAGGGCCCGGGAGCGGTGGAAGAGGGTGACGGGGCCAAGGTTGGCGGCGTTATCGGGCGTTCTCGTGTGGCTGCCCTTGATCGCCTCGGCGCGGAGTTCCTTGCGCCGGGCATCAAGGCGGCCGGAAAGCTTGCCGGCATCGGCCAGCCGGGCAAGCCGCTGCGTGAATGCCGCCATCACGAGGGCATACGTCCCCTCCTCGTCCAAACAAACGAGTGCTACTAGCCGTGGGAGCAGGTTATTTATTGCCCAACAGATTCCGATAATCTCGCGGCCCAAGTCCACCAACGGTTCAAACAATCGCTCGCGCACCCCTCGGGTAGCTCGTTTGCTGCTGGGCTTGCCAAAGCACGAAGCCGCAGTTCACTCTCGCTAAGCACGGGGTCGTCGTCTAGATATCCGTTTTCGCGAAGATATCTTTCAAGGCCCTCAAAACTGCTCCTTCTGAAACCTTTCAACCGGGGATCTTTACTAGCCCCAAGGGCAGAGAGTAGCCTCTCCGGATCACCGTCCAGTTCATCGGCGATCACCACAACGTCATCGAGAAAGCGGTTGCTCAAGGTGCGGCTATTTTCGAGAGCCTCGCGATTGAGGGGTTGGCCTTTTCCTTGTTTCCATAATTCGCAGAAGTGCTCGAGCAAATCCGCCCGGAACGCAATCTCCTGGGAAGATATAGAACCCGAACCCAATTTATCGGCGAGCGTGGTGCCTGAAACCGTTTTCCATTGCCCTATTCGTTCAATCCCGTTCACCAGGAAGTCGTGCAATATGTTCAGATCGTCCGACAGGACATAGAAAAAATGTTGCTGCTCATATCCCATCGCCGGCGCCAATTGAGGCACGCCTAAAGCTAAACCGTATTCTTCGGCTGACAATCCACCGGGTGCCGGAACCGTTGGCCTTGGCCCGACGTGGAGCGCGTGCAGCCCACTCACGCTGGCGGCCTTCGTGCGGATCAGGCGAAGATCGATCGCGGCGGCTATCTCGCAATTCTCCTCGGCGAGCGCATGGCCAATGCGATCGACGTCAATAGGATCGCTGGTGAGATAAAAAATCTGCCGATTCTGATCGATCGCAATACGGCCGAGGCTACGCACAATGGCTTCGAAACGGGCCGGGTCGCTCTGATCGAGCGCCTCATCGAGAAAAAGAGGAAGCGCCCCTCCTTGCTCCACTTCCTCGGCGAACGCGATACGAGCAGCCAAAAGTAACTGCGCACGCGTGCCGTCCGAAAGCTCATCCAGTTCTCGCCCCTCGCCGCTGCGCAGTTCGATCGCAAACAGCCGGGGAGCCTTAGCCTCTTTGCCCAAACGAAGCTCATAGTTGTGATGGGTAAAGACAGAAAAATGACTGCGCGCGCGCTCGAACACTCGCGGCAACTGCGTCTGCTCATATTCCGCTTCGACCGCATCGATTAGAAACTTTCCGGCCTTTGCGAAAAGCACTTCGTCGCGACGATCTATCAGTTTTGTGCGGGCTTCGTCACGCGCTGCAATGAGGTCCTGTACGTTGCTACCGTGTTTGGCCTCGTTCACCTGGGCATTGATTTCTGCGATTTGGTTACGCAAATCCACCACTTTACTCGCTGTCTGAGAAAGGTCGCCCTGCAGACGTTCAAGCGTCGGTCCGTCGCACTCGGCGAGTTCCGCTTCGCCAGCTTTTGCAAGCTCGGCCCGATCGAGCTCAATCTTGCCTTGTAGCCGCGCTGCTGCGTTCTTCAGGTCTAGATAATGCGGCAATGAGTTCAGCAATGCCGAGAGGCCAGGCAAATCGCCATCGTCCAGGCCGACGTCCGAATAGATTCGCTCCATCGAATTGAAGCCCACGCTACGATCGGTTGAAACCTGTTCCAGTTGAGCGATCGCCTGCTGTTCGTCAGAAATTGTCTGCACCAACTGCGAATTCCGGTCCGCAAGGCTATTGAGGTAAGCCATGGTTGATTGAGCGTTTTCCGGCCGCGATTCACCATGTCGCTGGAGAACGCTGGCTAGATCAGAGAGCAGTTTTGTGTATCTTGCTTCAAGGTCGTCGCCCTTGCCAGCCACGCTTTCGTCCTTGATGCGGACTGAGCGGAGTTGATCAAGCGCTCGCGCAAAATCGACGAGCTCCGCGTCGGGCGGGATCACATCGAGCTTCAGGCTGTCAGCCAGCTTCTGCCGTCTGGCGTTGAGGGCGGTTTCCGTTTCGGATAGTCCGTCCAACTCGCTATTGAGGTTTTGCCGGTCCACGTCGCGATCACGCGCCCGCTGCATTCGGGAATCAATAGTTGCAATTTCGCTCTCCAGGCTGCGCAATCGCGATTCGACTGACAGGATATCCCATGCATCCGTATCTTCGATACCAAGCTTTCCAAACGCTTCCTGCGCAGTATCTCTCTCGTCGGAAGTATCCCTCGAACTGCGCAACATGATTACTGGTACGGCAACCCCCACACCCACGGCCGCCAGCAACGCAAATGTCGGATCAACGAAGACAGCCAACCCAGCGCCGGCAACAGCCAGAGTTACAGCCAGAGTTATAGTGACCAGTATCCAGGTTCGCCGTGCTCGAATTTGAACCAAGAGAGTGTCCGGCCCGGGCGCGCGCAGCCAAGAACGCAGAGCTTCAACCGCAGTTCGAAATTTCTCGAGCTTGCTTTGACTATCATCGGGCTGCTCAATATGTGCGATGAGGCGCAATCTTGCTTCGATGGTGTTGACCGTGGCCTTGTGGGTTTCGACGGCGCGTAGGAATTCGAATAACTGGCCTTGATCGGCCAGATCAAGTTTGACCTCATCGACATTGCCGCCACCCAGCGCTGAAAGTGCCGCGGCAAGCTCCCGCCGACAAGCGCTGCGGTCGGTTCTCGCTACCTGAAGCGCCAGCTCCAATCTGCTCAACTCGTCCGCGTTTTTCCGTATGATCGCGATCTCTGCCGGGTGTAGCGGGGCTGAGAGTTGGGAATCGCGTTTCGCGTCACGAGCAGCATCACGTTGCCCTTCCAATGTGCGGGCTCGTTCATTCAAGCCGTCAATTTGATTCTGAAGCCGATCGATTTGCTCGATCTCCTTGCCGGTACACCTCGCCAGCCCTTCAGGCAGGACAGCGATCTCTTCCGCGACGCCGATATTTTCCTGAAGGCGCCCGGCAAGTCCTAGAGCGCGTTCTACTGATGTGAGGCGGAGCGCGCCGGATTCTGCCGCGTTGAGTTGCGACTTGAGGGCATCCAGCTGGTCCCCGCGTCGCTGAAGGCCTGACTGTTTTCCTTCCGCCTCCTGCACATCCTGTGACGCGTTGTTAAAATCTCTCCGCTCGCGGCTGCCATGCCGCGCTCTCACGTCAGCGAACAGGTCAGCCGCAATCTGATCCAGATCGAACCCGCCCGACATCTGGCGTCGAATTTCGGAGGCAATATCTTGCGTGCCATCCAGCGATGGATCGATCAGATCCCGCAGACGTAGAAAAAAACAACGGTGATTATGGGATGTCGGCAGATTCGGCGGGGTGCTATCCTCGCCGCCGCGTTGCCATCGCACACGCGAGCCCTCACGTTCCGCCCACCAGGCTTCCCCGTCCAACTCGAACTCGCCGTTTATAGAGGTTCTTTGCGAAGACCCTCGGTCTTCCCAGTACAGACCCTCGACCGCGCGGCAAATGCTCGATTTGCCGATCCCGTTCGGCCCAAAAACAACGTGGAACCCTGCACTCTCCAATTCGATCTCAAACGGCTGACTGATTCCGGGCAGCCGATTTATTGCGAGCCGTTTCAGATACACGACGGATCAACCTGGGCATTACCGGAGAGCATGGCGTTCAAAGTTGCCTTCCCAGATCGAAGGAGAAGGTCGCGCAAAGCATCATCCGTTAGTGGGTCGGTCGCGTTGCGATGATCCTGAACAGGCGACCAAATATCTTCGTATGCGAAATTGCCCAATTCGACACGCGCCTTTTCGATCAATGCCTTCGACCGTTCATCGTCGTGCTCAAGGGTCAGGAGCCGTTGCGCTATCAGAGCTGCCGGGTCGTCTCCTTTGGCGATCTCCGCGAAGTCTAGTAGCAACTCCATGGCGTCGATGATCTTGTTAAAGAAGACGGCGGTCCCATCGACGACACGTCCCAGTCCGTTCCACTCGCCGGCGACAATCCGCTGCCGGATTTCCTCGTACTGAAGACTTGCCCCTGTCAGTCGCACACGCAGACCGAGCGCTCGCGGCGCGGTGCCGGATTCGCCCAGTCGCCGGACAAATTTTCCCGCTTCGCCCAGCAATCGGTCAGGCACGTCCTCGACATGCTCGAGCCCGTCGATTGAAACGGATACGTATTCCCATCTCAGCGGTGCGAGCGGTAACTGCTCCATGTGTAACTTGCCGTCATATGGGACACTCAGGAGCCAAGGGCCATGTGGGCCGGTTTCCGACGGATCCAACCCAACGAGAGATCCGAGATAGCCGGATGGTTGAGAGCCCGTTGATGCGGCGAGGCTATCAAGCGAAGGTTTGTGAATGTGGCCAAGAAGCCAGGCATCGTAGCCGGTATTATCGAGTTCGGCCTGCCGGATGGGCGCGTAGTACCCACCGGAAGCGTCGAGATCGGCATGCAGCAAACCGATCCGCGGGACGGGCGATGAAGGCCTCTCCACCGGCTTTGCCAGAAGTTCCGCAACTGGGCTTTGACGCACGAACCGTTCGCCGAAAGACCAACCGATTACCTCAGCTACGACAGCCTTGTTCTTCGTTATTGCCCGCGATTCCCATCGCCCGCCCGCACCCAGCAAGGTAAACCCGTCCATCAGGGCGGCCAGCCTCGGCAATGCCTCGACATCATGGTTGCCGGCGACAGCAATGACCTGAATTCCAGCATCCAATAGCCGTCGAACGCCTTCTTCTAGCGGCAGCATTGCCTCAAACCGGGCATTGGTGCTCTCGACGACATCGCCGGCGAACAGCACTGCATCCAGCTTCTGTTCAATTGCGAAATCGACTGAAATCTTGAGGGCGGCCGCGGGCGTGAGTTCAGTGGGATCAAGACCCCAGGATGAAATCTCGTCAGGCACGCCCGAACAAGCTGTGCCTAAGTGAACATCGCCAATCGCAAGAATTGCAGCGCCTTTATCCATTCAGATTTGGCCTAACTTGATCACTTCGCCGTTATCAATACGGTGTCGCAAACCGTAATAGTCACCCATGTTGCCTCTCAAGTTGTCGCTCGTGGGAGGCATTACGCCTTGTGGAGTCGTAATACAATTATTGCGCATTCAACTCAATATGAGCCAACTCAACCAAATAATAGCCACAAAATTCGTTCTTAGTTTGTTCAAATAATGAACAAGAGGGGGTTTTTCCATGTGGAATCCCCATATTCATCTAACGAGGGGAAATGAACTCGTGCGAAAGTCGCCGACGATTGCTTCAGAATGGCTGTCAATCGAGGTAGATATTCGGCGAGCGGAGCACGGGGAGACTTCATTTGGTTGATTCAATCAATCTCACACCGTCGATTAGCGCGAACTTACAGAATCTGAAGAGCGTGTCAGGTCTGGCAGATCGGACCGATGACTAGTTGTCGAGCGGCTTTAGGGTCAAATCACCGAACGATAATGCGGTCGCTTTCTTTGCGGCGCAGGCATTGAGTGGCCGCGCCGCTGAGTTGACGCAGGCTAAGGATAATGTCGATCAGGCGGTCAGCGCCGTGCAGGCTGCGGGTGACGGCCTTGATGCGATAAGCGGGCTCGTCGATCAGGCAAATTCCCTAGCCAATTCAGCGCGATCGACAAACGATCCTGGTCAACGAGCTGCATTTGCGGCTCAGTTTGATGAAGTGCGCGGTCAGATTGACAGCCTCGCCGCGGACGCGAGCTTTGGCGGTTCGAACCTTTTGGGTTCTGGCTCCAACGATCAAACCGTAGCGCTCAACGAAGATGGGTCGAGCAGCCTAACCATTCAAAATACTGACTCGACCTCAGCCGGCCTCGGCCTTGCGGCTAGCAACGGGTTTGCTTACGATGCAGACATTGATGCGGCCTTGGCCAACACGTCGAGTGCGCGATCTACATTGAGAACCAGCGCCGAGACGTTGGGATCGAACAGTTCGGTTCTGCAAACACGGATTGACTCCACCCAGCAGCTGACCAATACGCTTGAGGGAGCGGCCGCGGGTTTGACACTGGCCGACCTTACAGAAGAGAGCGCCAATCGCCTCGCCGTTCAGACACAACAACAGCTAGGCACCAATTCTCTCAGCCTCGCGGCGAATAGCCAACAATCGGTTCTCTCGCTTATCGGCTAGCCTTCAGTCGTTTCAATTTAAACACCGCTCATTCGTGGGCGGTGTTTGTTATTTGGCTGGGCAATAATTGTAGACGATTCAGGTTCGTGACAAGATCGCAAACCTTCAACTGATTGCAGGCTGCCAATGTTGTCTGTGCGCGATCTACGTCGCCCCGGCCTTGTATCAGCCTCGTTTGATCTTGCAGACGGCGAGTGCATCGCTGTGCAGGGACGCTCCGGTTCCGGTAAAACGTTGTTGCTCCGTGCGATAGCTGATTTGGACCCAAGCGATGGTGATGTGAGGCTAGATGGCGTGTCGCGTGATGAAATGTTCACGCCGCTTTGGCGACGGCGTGTAACCTACGTTTCTACGGTGCCAGGATGGTGGGCCGATGCGGTAGGCGCCCATTTTCATGAATGGTCCGCCGCACTTTCACTAATTGAGGAATTAGGGTTTTCTGCCGATTGCAGAACTTGGCCGGTGCAACGCCTATCAACAGGTGAACGCCAAAGGCTCGGTGTGATCCGGGCACTGATGTTGCGTCCGCGTGTACTGTTGCTTGACGAACCAACCTCCGGGCTCGACGTGGCCGCAACCGCTGCAGTGGAAAGTCTCGTAGTTTTACAGCTTAAGACGGGCACGAGTTGTGTGTGGGTCAGCCACGACGAAAGTCAGGCGAAGCGTGTCGCACGCCGCCGCCTCGTCTTCGAGGAAGATGGAGTGCGGGACGTCTTGCTGTGAACTATATCCCGATCAACCTTACTGACCTTGCGATCGCCGGATCGCTTGTCTTGTTGAATGGTGGACTATCGCTTGTCCTCCAGCTGAGATTGGAGAAACAGCTTCTGATCGCAACGCTCCGTATGATTGTGCAGCTGCTGTTGGTTGGACTTGTTCTCACAAAATTATTTGCGTTGGTTTCGCCTCTTTGGACCAGTCTCGCTGCACTCGCAATGATTCTCTTTGCGGGTCGAGAGATCATGGCACGCCAGGAGCGCCGGCTCGCGGGTTTATGGTCATACGGCCTTGGAACGACCTGCATGTTGATTGCGGCAACGTTGATAACGATTTTTGCTCTGACCACTCAGGTGCGGCCTGACCCCTGGTATCACCCTCGTTACGGCTTGCCGCTATTGGGTATGATCCTCGGAAATACTATGACGGGCATCAGCCTTGGCCTTCATACGTTAACGACTGTTCTGGTGCGAGAGAGAGACGCAATCGAGGCACAGCTTTCACTCGGCGCAACACGTTATGAAGCGTTGCTCCCATCTACCCGAGCTGCGATGCGCAGTGCCTTAATGCCCATTGTTAATGCGATGGCAGCAACTGGACTCGTTGCTTTGCCAGGCATGATGACGGGGCAAATTATCGCCGGAATTGAGCCGGTGGAGGCGGTAAGGTACCAGATTTTAATTATGTTCTTGATCGCCGGTGGAACCGGGTTGGGTTCGCTGGCTGCTGTCATGGGTGGTGCCCATAGATTGACCGACCGACGCCATCGCTTGCGGCTTGACCGTCTCGGGCCACCAGACGATGCGGACTGACACAATCGGCCAGTCGATTTGCCCCCAGTTGAGGCAAGAAATTGCCTTCCAGGCTCATATTTGTGCTGTGTTCTGCCTGAGAGCCGGTCAAATTATTAGCCGATAACCTCTTGAATGTTCGAACTTTGTTCCCATATTTGTAATTATATATAGGAATGTTATCCGCCGACTTGTTGACGGCCTCAAGTCCATAGCGGGACGTTCATACTCGTACTTGTGTTCGAATGCGTCGGAGCGACGGAATTACGGCTCTAATCCGTTTACAGGTCGTGGATTTGTTGAAATTGGTGCTGGGGATCGATCCAGCATCGCTTGTTTGACGCGCGCGATGGAACAACATTGAGCTATTTCGGGGGGATAGAAATCATGCAAATCGATAACACATTGTCGCAGTATTTTGCGGATATCAGCGAGTTTCCGATGCTGGCGATCGAGGTAGAGCAAGATTTGGCAACTCGTTGGCGCGAGAATGGCGATGAACGTGCAGTCGAGCAGCTCGTCGGCAGTCATCTGCGTCTCGCCGCCAAGACCGCGCGTGGCTATCTTGGCTATGGATTGCCGCTCGACGATTTGCTTGCCGCAGGTAATGTCGGTCTTATGCAGGCGGCTCAGAGGTTTGATCCGGCGCGGGGGTTTCGTTTTGCAACCTACGCTGTGTGGTGGATCCGTGCCGCTATCCAGGAACATGTTATGCGCAATTTGTCGATTGTGCGCATGGGGACGACATCTTCCCAAAAGAAGCTGTTCTTTAACTTGCGGCGCCTAAAGGCAGAGATGTCGGTACTGGATGGCAAGGAGCTTGACGGGGACGTGGCTGCCGAAATCGCGCGCACTCTTGGCGTTCAGGAACGTGAAGTTGTTGCAATGGATCAGCGTTTGAAAGCGGGAGATCGGTCGCTGAACGCGACCGTCGGTCTGGATTCAGAAGAGCAGTTTCAGGATTTGCTCGTCGACCCTAGTATGGACCAAGAAAGCCGCGTCGGGGATGATGA
>CAVOAK010000080.1:0-11359 GCA_963693665.1 Alphaproteobacteria bacterium
CTTCCCACTCAAGAAAAGCCATGCCAACCCTCGTTCAACCGGCTTTGATACCACGCGCCCGACCGCGCCCTGCTGAATCCAATTTCAGCATAATTGTGCAGGCTATAATGTCACTAGTTTCTTCGAGTCGTAGGTGAAATAAGCGTAAACGATGAGAACTTCTCAAACTCTGAGAGTTGATTGACGCGGCGCAGCGCGATGTTCTGGTCGTCTGGTCAAACCCTTCGACCTGACCTTTAGGACGGAGTGTCGAACTGTATGTTTTGTCCGGTCGAAGGGTTGAAGAGACAAAGAGTTGGGGTGTTCCGTGACTGAATCATCTCCGCAAAACCACCGCAATAGGAAATTACCATTAGCATACGTTCTAATCGCGTTGTTTTGGGCGATGTTGATGTTCGTTTAGGGTTATAACCGGACAATTATTCATCCACCCCACATTAACGGGTCGATTTCAGAGAAATCGGCCGTTGGTTAGCTCGGCGCATTATCTAATTTGGTGCCGGAATATACTTCCGCAGTGGAGCGTCTTATTGTAGTAGGCATACTGCCGATTACGACGACAAAGGTATCTTGCACGATGGAGGCAGTCGACGGCGGCGCGATGCACATTCAGTTTCGGGATGAGACATCACTGCGGCTCAGCTCGGAAAGCCAAGTCGTGCTCGATGAGTATATATACGCCCCATTCAAAGCTACTAAATCGCAAATGACGATCACTTTGACGAAAGGTGTATTCCGGTTCGTATCGCGTTGTAACTCCGTCTGCCTACATTGGCGTTCGCGGCACTGATTTTCTGGTGACAGTTACGGACGACAGTACGGTCGTTGACCTCTGCGAAGGTGAGATTGAGGTGGAGGACACCCGCGGTGGCGACGACACGGTCGCCCCGGTTGCTGTAGCTGCGGGTCAAAGCGTCACCCTTAGTCCGCCGGCTTGCCGTACCGATAATCGGTGTGGTGACGCCACCGAGCGACGCAGCGTTGTCTGGACCTGTTGGTGATACTGGTGCGGGGAGTGATAGCGGAGAACAAGATGCAGACGAAGATAAAGAGGAGCCAGAAGCGGAAGAATCGTCAGGTTGTTTCCCGGCTGGGACCAAGATTGCGATGGGTGATGGTAGCCTAAGAAACATTGAGGACGTTAAGGTCGACGATATGATTTTGGCGTTTGACTTTGATATCAACGAACCAAGGCCAGCCCGTGTATGTGAGTTAATGGCTCCGGTCCGTGAAGGCGTCTACGTGCTCAATGACGGTCTGTTGCGTTTAACGGACAACCATCCGGTCTTCGTAATGAAACATGGACGGGAACACTGGGTGTCCTTTAACCCAGAGATGACAATGAAGGAAACTGCGCTGGACGATGTTGCGTTGCTTGAGCAAGGCGACGAGCTGCTAACGCTGAATGTGTTTGCATTTGAAGATCGGGCCTCTGGCACACTTCAGGAATTTGCGCCGGACTCTTTCTCAACACAGTTCACTACAGTTAAAGAAATTGGCTATGTCGCGGGTGAAATCAAAACCTACAATCTCAAA
This sequence comes from Alphaproteobacteria bacterium, assembly GCA_963693665.1. GTDB lineage: Bacteria > Pseudomonadota > Alphaproteobacteria > UBA8366 > CAVOAK01 > CAVOAK01. The sequence goes on from CAVOAK010000080.1 coordinate 1,537, forward strand.
TCAGTCGAGGGATTGTGCAACTTCTTTGCTGACGGAGTCTTGGTTCACAACAAATCCGGCTAGCTATTGAGTTGATCGTGACTCGGCTCGGACTAGGCAGCTTATAGTAGCGATCAATATCTGGCACTGTCCTCCGCAAGACAATTTCCAACTAATCCGACTGCTGCGTCCCAGAGTCAGCTTTGGGTCAAAAATGGACGTAACCCGACATCACGGCAATGGCCCGCTTTCGGAGGCAAAGCAGAAGTTAGTTACCAAGTGGCTGAACGTCTGCAACTAGCCAAAAGAAGACTTCTTGATGCCCAGAGGTAGGTTCAAGGTCGGGTCTCGGAACAGCCTTAATTTTTTGCTGTTTGCGAGTTTCCGTTCATAAGGCGCCAGAGTTTCTCGGGTGTGACGGGCATGTCGATGGAAGTTACATTGAATTCCGACAGTGCGTCGAGGACCGCATTGACGACGGTCGGCGGTGCGCCAATGGATCCAACCTCACCGGCACCCTTCACTCCTAGTGGGTTAGTCTTGCAGGGAATATCATCGATGAAATTCAGATCGATCGCCGGAACGTCGTCGGCCCGCGGCATGCGGTAGTCCATATAGGAGCCAGTCAAGAGCTGCCCGCTTTCGGAGTCATAGATGCAACCCTCATGAACCGCCTGGCCGATCCCTTGGATGATCCCGCCGGTGATCTGTCCTCCCGCGAGAAGCGGATTGACGATGGTTCCAATGTCATCGAAGGCGACGAAACGGACGATATCGAGGGCACCGGTATCTCGGTCGATTTCCACTTCGCAAACATAACAACCGTTCGGGAAAGTGTATGTTTCGGCTCCAAATTTGCCAGTTCCCGATAGTCCGGCTTCCTCTCCCTCAGTGGCGAACATTGGATCGGCCGAGGCCTCGGCGACCTGTGCAAGGCCGACGCGACGGTCGCTGCCGACAACACTGAATATGCCATCGGAAAATTCTATGTCAGCTGCTGATGCTTCCAACACCTCGGCTGCGATCCGCTTGCCGTTCTCGATCAATTCCAGCGCTGCACGTTTGCAGGCGACGCCGCCGACCGCCATCGATTTCGAACCGCCGGTGCCGTTACCGGTTGCCACCAAATCAGTGTCACCTTGAATTGTGGTGACACGGTCGTTGTCGACACCGAGTTGCTCGGCAATGATTTGTGCGTAACCGGTCGCTATGCCCTGACCGATTGCCTGGGTACCGATGATAATTGTCACGTCGCCTTTCTCGTCAACGCTAACGACGGCTTTTTCGTTGCCGTTGCCGCAATTCTCGATGTAGCAGGCGAAACCGATTCCGCGCAACTTGCCCGCATCACGGCTGATTTCTCGTCGTGCTGCAAATCCTTCGTAGTCGGCATGCTTTAGCGCCGCCTCCATCATCCGTGGAAAATCACCGTCGTCGAAGATATTCACTATCGCAGCAGCATACGGCATGGCCTCTCTGGGAATGAGGTTGCGCCGCCGCAATTCCGCAGGATCGATCTTTAGCTGGCGCGCAGCGGCATCAACCAAACGCTCAACGAGATAGATCGGGGGCGGCCGTCCGGCGCCGCGATAATTGTCCATCTGGACTGTGTGTGTAAAGACGCCGGTGACCTCGACATGGACGGCGGGAACCGTGTAGACGCCGCTGAGTAACCCTGCTCCGCCGCTTGTCGGCGTATACATCGCATAAGACGAATAGTGGGCGCCGAGATTGCCGATCGTGCGAACTCGGATAGCGAGAAACCGCGCATCGGCATCAAGCGCCAGTTCCGCACGGTTTATTTGATCGCGGCCATGATTGTCGGACACGAACGCTTCCGTGCGCTCGCTGGTCCATTTGACCGGCCGATTGAGATCACGGGCGGCAAATAGGACGAGTGGCGGCTCCGGGTAGGTCTTGTTCTTCATGCCGAAACTACCGCCAACGTCGGGTGTCACGACGCGGAGCTCGTCCTTTTCGATGCAAAGCACGTTGGATAGGGTGTTCTGCGTGAAGTGGACGCCCTGCGTCGGGCTGTGCAGTGTATAGCGCTTGCCATCCCAATCACCGATGGCTGCTCGTGTCTCCATTGAATTGGGGACCAGGCGGTTGTTGACCAATTCCACCTCGACGACTTGATCAGCCTTCTCGAAGGCGGCGTCCGTTGCTTCTCGATTCCCAATTTGCCATGTGAACGCAGTATTGTTCGGGGCGCCGTCCCAGACCTGGGCTGCGTCAAAATCGGTTGCATGTTTGGTGTCGGTGATGGATGGCAGTGGCTCATAGTCGACCTCGACGAGTTCAGCTGCGTCCTGCGCCTGAGCATGGGTCTCGGTAACAACGAAGGCGACAGGATGGCCGACATGTCGCACAACATCGACGGCCAGGATGTCGCGTGTCGGCGAAAAAACCTTCGACCCATCAATGTTCTTATCGAAGACCAACAAGAAGGGCAGAGGTTTCAGCCCGGCGGCCTTGATGTCTACGGAGGTGTAGACCGCTAGGACACCTGGCGCTGCCGCTGCCGCTGCGGTGTCAATCTTGGAGATCCGAGCGTGCGCATGCGGGGATCGCACGACAATGCCGTAAGCTTGGCCATCGAGGTTGATGTCGCTGGTATACGTCCCCTGGCCGCTTAGAAACCGTTGATCTTCAAGCCGGGTTGGCGATTGGCCGACGCCAAATGTTGCCATGATTGTGCCTTTTGTATTGACCGTGCGTTATGATTAAGAACCAAAGGGTGCTGGTCAACCGGATTATGGCTGCATACATGTCCAAGTTGAACTGAATGATCTGGGCTTTTCTGTTTTCTCAACCGGTCTAGGACACCGAAGTACAGCGACTGCTCTACGGCCGCTTTGGGTCATTTGCAGACATTCTTAACTACCTTTCATTAGGTCTGCATTGAAGAGGAAAGCGGACATCTAAACGCAGGCAACTTGAAATGTGGAGACCAGAGTAGGAAATGGAAGCGCAAGCGGCAAAATTGGATAACTTGCGTGATTTGAGGCGGGTGGTGGACGCCTCGCTCGGTCCAAGCCAAGTCATCGCTATCACCAATGAAGGCGATTCGGGGGCTGTTGGTCAGAACCTTACGGAGCTTGCAGCGGCGATTTTCCGTGCCGACAACGCCGTTGAAATAAGGGTACACGAGGAGCGCACGCGACGCGGCCAGCTTCTTGGCATCCTCGACGCCGTTCGACAATGGCGGCGGGAAGGTCGATCCTTTGACATTCAGAGCGTTGCTCTCGGCATCATGTTGCCGGGCCAAGGAACGCGCCTTAGCCCGATCACCCAACGACTGCACGGTATAAAGCCGTTCATGCCCATGCTCGTCCGCCAAGGACCGGACGGGCACTGGCTTAACACTGCGGCTGCCTCACTCTATACGTGGACGCTTGTGGCCCATCACCTGCAGCGGATGGGCTTCCGTGGTATTGCCTGGAAGTGGGGAGACGAGCCGCAAATTTCCTCCCTTCGGCTGTCCGATGTGAACCTAGACCTCTCTCAGGCCGACGCAGTGCGCTTCGGCGCGGAGGTGGAAGTCACCGAAGATTTGGCGGAAAGCAAGGAGTGGCTGCTCCGCGACCCGACAAGTGGCGAATTGATTATGCAGGTGCGGCGACGGCCCCGCGCCGAATTGTTGCAGCGTTTCGACATCGTCGACCGAGGCCAACCGGTCAAGGCACTGGTACATACTGGTAGTCCCGCCTTCTCCTATGCCTTCCTCGAGGAAGCCGAAACGCTGTTTGGCGACCTGGAGGGTTGGATCGATGTTGATGGCTACCTTTTCGAAGCATTGATCTTTGATGCCGACGGCTGGCAAGAGGAGTTGAGCCGGGATGCCGGATTGCAGCAACTGATTGCGGAGCGACCTGATTTTTGGCAACGCGCCCAAGAACTCAAGCGGCGACTTGAGGAAAGGAGAGGGCACCCGCTGGTTATCAAGGTCGTTGACTTCGGCGAAGATCTTTACTGGGGGGATATTGGCCAGCTCGCAAAAGCGCGCCAGGCTCTATGGGCAGTTGCCGCACCGACGATGGAGGGCGACTTTGCCCGTTGCCTTGCGGCCATTGATCATGTGGTTCCAGATCGCTTTGGTAACCGCATCGTCGGCGACTCCAGCCTGCCCAGGGAAAGCCATGTGCGTAATTCCGTAATCATCGATGCCAGAATTCACGGCAAGGCGGAAATGGATGGGGCGGTTCTGGTGGCAAGTGACTTTGGAAACGTCGTGGTTCGTAATGGTGGAGTAGCCGTCGGCTGCACGGTTGGTGATCTTGATCTTGGTAAAGATGGCTTTGCATTCATGTCTGTACAGCAAATTCTAAAGGTGCCCGAGTACCATGTATGCACAAGCATTCCTCTCGATCCCATCGATCTATCTCGTGGCCAGCAGAATTGGTTCGCCGATATTCGGAAGGACCTTAGCCGGGGCGCGAACTACACGGAACCGCAACCGGAAAACCCTGACTCGTTCGAGGCTAAGTTCCAGCAAATGCGGCAACGCCAGGTCCCGCCTGATGACATCGAACGAGAAATCGACGCACGTTTCCGGGAGCCCATCAAACAACGACTGTTATAGATTTGGGGATAAATATCCATGCCTGTCGTTGACAGGCTCAAGACGCCTTTTTCCGCAGAGGCGTCCAAAGCAGTGGGCGAGAAAGTGTTTGGCTCGGATCACAGATAAGGAGTGACGCAATGGTGGCATACAAATCTGATTTCATATCATGTGATTTCGACTTTGATGCGCAGGGCAAGAATTACGGTGCCGCGCGTCTGATATATTCGGATAACGCTAACGCAGGTCGCGTCATGCTCATCCCGATTGTCACGATCGCCAATGGGAGTGGCCCCACTGTATTGCTGGCAGGCGGAAACCACGGAAACGAGGATGAAGGCCCGTTAATTCTTCGCCGGCTTATCCATGAACTCGAACCGAGTGACGTGCAGGGGCGTATCATTTTTCTCCCGGCATTAAACTACCCGGCTGTGCGAGCCTGGACCCGCACCTCGCCGCTCGATAATGGAAACTTAAACCGAAGCTTTCCAGGAGACGGCACGAGCAGTCCGACCGCAGCGATCGCGCGTTTTGTCGTCGACGCAGTCCTGCCACTGACCGATGCAGGCATAGATCTCCATTCAGGTGGAAGTACCGCCAATTTTGCAATTACGAGCTTTCTTTGCTCCTGCGCGGACGCCGCCCTTTACCGAAAATCTGCCGAACTGGCCGATGCTTTCAAGGCGCCCTATATGTACGTGGTCAGCGGCATCAACTCGCCGACGGGGTTTGATCCGTCCGCACACGCACAGAATATTCCCTTCATTTCGACTGAGCTTGGAGGTGGTGGTATCGATCGTGAAGCCGTTAGAATTGGCTACCGCGGTGTACGGAACGTCCTCGCGCACCTCAAAGTGATCGCGGCCCCTGAAACTGCGGCTGCACCGGAAGAAACGATCTATCTTGATGGAGTGAACGGATCGGGCGGCGTATTGGCGCCATTCGAAGGTATGTTCGACGCTCAATTCGACATTGGAGACAGTGTCAAAGACGGACAGACCGCTGGCGTTCTCTATTCGCTTGATGAAGTTGACCGTCCACCGAAGGAGGTGCTTTTCACCGATTCAGGAATAGTTTGCGTGAAGAATATTGGTGCCCGCGTGCTTCACGGCACTAGAATCTGCGTGACGGCCAAATCAATGAACCGCGACGAAATGCTCGCTCTTGTCGAAGACTAGGGCATAGCATGCTGGAAACGCTGACAATTAAGTTCGCTGAAATCCGGGCAAGTCACTGGCGGCATTCAACTCCAAGATGATCCAGGAGGACAGTTCGTCGAGCCGTAGTTCCTGATCGTCGGGCGTCGCGTTTCAGCAATTGTAAAAGCAAGAGACTTTCTGTTCAATATTGCCAACCGGCGTCGCCGTTCCCTAGCCTTCAATCAGAAGACTCGTACCCGGTTAGTCTGTTAATATCGCTCAGTTTAGGGCGTTTGGAGTCAGCCACCGCTTGATGAGCTGAACAGCGCGGGCAGGTCCATATCCTGGGTGATGATAATTGTATACCCGAAGGGCCGCCTCCATGGCCTCAGCGGGCGAAGCTGCATTTATGAGCATCTCGAAATATGTGCGCGTAACTGCTGCCCGGCAAGAACAAGGTCTGTTTGTATCCTTATTCCCACATGGCGCGGTAATCCCCGAATCGGGCAACCTATTTCCCCTTCTTGCGGCCATAGAGCTCCAACTTGTGATCCACAAGTTCAAATCCGAGCTGTGCAGCGATTCGCGCAATCAATATTTCTAATTTCTTGTCGTGAAACTCGAGAACCTCACCGCTGTTGACGTCGATCAGGTGATGGTGATTGTCCAGGTTTGTCTCGATGCGAGTATGGTTTTCCTTAAATTCGTGCCGGCGTACGAGGTTCATATCATCGAGGACGTTCAGCGTCCGATAGACCGTTGCAACGCTGATGTTCGCATCCAATTCTCTAGTCCGTTGGTGCACCATTTCGACGGAAGGGTGATCGTCCGCCTCCTCAAGCACTTGAAGAATGATCCGCCGCTGACCAGTCATCTTCAGGCCCGCGTCAATACACCGTCGTTCCAGATCAACCGCCATCGCCACTTTTCCTTGTAATTGTTAGTTTTCTATCCTTTGGGGACCTGGGACTCCTCCGGTGGCTCAGGCCGATGTTCTCGGATGATGCCCTCTCAGCTCTTCTGGGAGGCCTTGTTGTGCACGATGAATTGTTTGAATTCCAAATCTGAAGTGATCACGTCGTCCATCAGAAAAAATAACAGCTCCTTTCGGAGGCTTTCCCGCGCCAACTCGTTCTCTTCCGCCATGCGGCCGAACTCCAGCATATGGTCCATTTTGTCGTTCAAGCCCCTGTGGTGTTCTTTGTGCTTCTTAACATTTGGGTAGCCGATCTTGACCAAAAATGCTTCTTCCTTGGCGAAATGTGCCTTGGCAGCTTGCACGAATTTAGGCACCAGTTGCTTGCATTCGCCTGCATTGCCGTCGTCGATTGCTCGCACGATTTCGTTGAGAATATCGGCTAGCTGCTGATGATCCTTATCAAGGATGTCAGATTCCAACAGGAATGATTCGGTCAGCTCTACCATTTGAAAGTTCCTCCACTGCTTCGGCGAAAAGAAATGACTCGTCTACGGTTCGATCTCGAGGCGCATTGATTTTGATGAATGTAATTTTGATCGGTCGGCGCGGATCGCCGGGTCCGTGTTTTCGGCACGATTTTTCTTGAGGGCGTAGATGAACGTGTATCTGGAATCCACGCCCGCTGTAATCATTCTGCTCAACTCCGGCTCAAAGGCATGATGGACACGGACATAAAGTTCGTTCTTGTTCGCATCGTTTTCGATGTCATTGGTGAGTCGTACTCTGACTATATTGTCATGCCCCAGTAGATGCGTTGACTGAACCTCGACGGGAACGCCGTCGCCTCCGTCACTGACGAGAAGCACACCTTCAGGACGAACTAAAACTTCAACCTGCTGCCCTTCTTCGAACTCCGGCGCACGAAGCCGACCCAATGGGGTATCAACGTATCCACCATCTACGACGCTTTCGAATCGGTTCATAAGCCCAAACATCTTGGCTACGAGTCTATGCTGGGGGTGGAAATAGATATCATGTGGCCTGCCGGTCTGTAGCATGCGACCGTTGGTGCCAAGGATTTTGATCCGGTCAGCCATGAACATCGCTTCCTCGGGATCGTGAGTGACCATTACGGTGGCAACACCGCTCTGCTTGAGAACGCTCAGCGTTTCCTCGCGAATCTGCTCCCGCATGTTTGCATCAAGCCCTGAAAATGGTTCATCGAGCAGGAGAAGTTTTGGGAGCGGCGCCAAGGCTCTAGCCAAGGCAACTCGCTGTTGCTGGCCACCAGACAGCATGTGAGGGTGCTTGGACGCGTGATCTGTCATACTCACCTGATCAAGCATTTCCATGGCCCGACGGCGGGCCTCCGTGCCGGACACACCCCTGATTCCAAAGGTTACGTTGTCCAAGATGCTGAGGTGCGGGAACAGTGCGTAGTCCTGAAACATGAGCCCAATTCCTCGAAGCTCAGTCGGTACGTGAAGGTTTTCGTCTGCGACAACTAGGTCATCGATGAGAATTTTGCCCGTTTGCAACCGTTCGAGGCCGGCGGTGAGACGAAGCAACGTGGTCTTGCCACAACCCGAGGGCCCAAGAAGGCAACTCAATTCTCCCGCGGGTACCAACAAAGAGGCATTGTCGAGGATCTGTTTGTCGCCGCGGAAATGGGACACTCCATATACATGAAGGCCCTTCACGACACTTGGACCTCTACTGGAGACCCTGGCCTGGAGCGCGTGATTGCAAAGCTGAGGACGATGACAGGTAAAATGCCAAAGCAGACGATAGCCAACGCAGCGAGTGATGCTTCGCCGAGTTGCTCATCTGAAGCAAATTGATGCACGTACGTGGCAAGCGTGTGGAAATTGAAAGGGCGAAGGATAACCGTCATCGGGAGTTCCTTCATGCTATCAACAAAAACAAGTATGGAAGCCGCCAGCACGCTGCCCCGGATTAATGGCAAATGGATGCGGCGAAACGTGCTTAGAGGGCCGTGGCCAAGGCTTCGTGCTGCACCGTCCATACTCGATGTAATTTTGCCGAGACTAGCTTCAACCGTACCAAACGCGAGCGCTAGGAATCTAACGAGATAGCCAATGGTTACGGCGACAATTGTACCACTGAATAATAGTCCACTCGAAATTCCAATATTCTCGCGCATGAATCCGTCGATACCGTTGTCCAGTGCACCGAGACTAACGAGAACACCAACTGCAAGTACCGCCCCAGGTACAGCATATCCCATACTTGCGAACCGGACCAAAACTCCCAACAGTCGCCCTCTTCCAAGGCGCACGGCATAGGCCATAAAAGTGCCAATAGCGACCGCGAGCGCTGCAGCCAGCCCTGAAAGCATGACGCTGTTACCGGCGAAACGAAAGATGTCAGCATTAGTCGATGAATCAAAGTGCAGAACCGCGAGCCCAGTGAGAACCCCCGCCGGGACTATGAACCCAAAGACGATAGGCAACGCACAACAGATCGTTGCCAAATATCCCCTCGTCCCCTCTAACTCATACCCAGGCAGGGCCGTATACTTGGCCGTCATATTGTGAAAACGCTGCTTACGCCGGGCGAAACGTTCGACCAACACTAGAAAGGTCACAAAACCCAGCAGTGTCGTGGCCAGTTGAGCCGCGCCGGCAACGTTGTTCATGTTCAACCAAACGTCATAAATGCCAAGTGTGAACGTGCTGACGGCGAAGAAATCAACAGTCCCAAAGTCATTCAGGGTTTCCATTAATACAAGCGAGATACCGACGACGATGGCGGGCCGCGCCAGCGGCAGAGCGACTGAAAAAAAGCTTCGCAGCGGGCTTCGACCTAAGACTCTACTGGCTTCGAGCATGCAGACAGACTGTTCCATGAATGCAGCGCGTGAGAGCAAATATACGTACGGGTAAAGCACGAGTGTCATCATCGAGATGGCGCCGCCAAGAGATCTGATCTCAGGGAACCAGTACTCTTTCTTACTCGTCCAGCCGAATGCTTCGCGCAACAACGATTGGATCGGGCCGGCAAATTCAAAAATGTCTGTATAGACATATGCGATCACGTAGGCCGGGACGGCCAAGGGCAGTAACAACGCCCATTCGAAAATACGCTTTCCGGGGAATCTGCACATACTGACCAGCCACGCTGTGCCGACTCCGATGACCAAGGTTCCCAACCCAACGCCGATCATCAACTGAAGCGTTGTTGCGATGTATAGGGGGAGCA
>CAVOAK010000081.1:0-11337 GCA_963693665.1 Alphaproteobacteria bacterium
CGATGTGACCCTCGGTGGTGTCTCGCCATCGGTCGACTCCAACAGCCAAAGGCAGCAGAAACGGCACCCGACACTAAAAAATGACGTGATCGTCGGGTCGGGCGCGCAAGTTTTGGGTCCAATTACCGTCGGCGCTGGTGCGCGCGTGGGTGCGAATGCCGTTGTGACAAAGGATGTGGCTGAGGGCGTAACGGTAGTTGGCGTTCCGGGCCAAGTTGTCGTCCCGAGGGCAAAAATCAAAAACTCCGTTTTCTCGCCCTATGGAACACCTATGGGCGATGTGCCGGATCCAGTCGCGCGCGCGATGGAAGGGCTTGTGGATCAGGTGGCGAGCCTAAAAGCACGTATCGATGAAATGGAAAATCGATACAACGACTTTGCCGGCGAGCGTTCTGAAGTGGAAATAGGTTCGGTGGACAAGGAAACGTCCTCTCCGGAAGCTAAAACGTGACAGGAAAGTACGTACGGGCAGCCATGCCTTGCTTAACAGGTTAGCCCCGCATATGCCCGCACAGATTTACCTCGATTACAATGCAACCGCTCCAATGCTGAGCGCTGCCCAAGCGGCAATGTCTGCCGCGCTCGCCGCGTACGGAAATCCATCTTCAGTTCACAGTTTTGGCCGAGCCCAGCGCGCCCGGATAGAGGCGGCGCGGGTGCAGGTGGCGGCGTTGGTGGGAGCTGAAGCACAGCAGGTTGTTTTTACAAGCTGTGGTACGGAAGCAAACAATTTGGCACTAATCGGCGTCGAGGCGAAGACTATTGTTGTTTCGGCAATCGAACATGATTCGATTTTAAATGGCGCGGTTCGACCGCTGGTTGCGCCAGTGCAAATCTCAGGTGTTATTGATCTTGAGAAACTTGAGGCGCTGATTGCAGAAGCGCCGCCGCCTGTTCTCGTTTCAGTGATGCTTGCGAACAACGAGACTGGCGTTGTCCAACCAATTGCTGAGGTGGTGAAGATTGCCCATTCGCACGGCGCGCTTCTGCATTGCGACGCAGTACAGGCGGTTGGGCGCATTGCCATCGACATGCCGGCGCTCGGCATCGATTTGATGACGATCAGCGCTCATAAGATTGGAGGTCCGCAAGGTGTCGGTGCACTGATCGTCGGTGAGCACGTGCACTTGCAGCCGCAGATGCGCGGCGGTGGGCAGGAGCGAGGCTCGCGCGCCGGAACAGAGAATGTTCCCGGAGTAATAGGCTTTGGGGCAGCTGCTGCGGCCGCCCATAATTCTTTGGAGGATTGGGATCGCGTAGCGCGTTTGCGTGAAAGTCTTGAGACTCGTCTCGGTAAAATATTTGGTAACGACCTACAGATTTTTGGTCATGATGCGGGACGGCTTCCCAATACCTGCTGTGTCGCCCGCGCTGGTATTCCGGCGGAAACGCAGATCATCGCACTCGATTTGGCGGGTATTGCAGTGAGTGCGGGCTCTGCTTGTTCGTCCGGCAAAGTGCAAGTAAGTCATGTCCTTGCGGCGATGGGCGTTGCTGATCGAATCGCGCATACCGCGATCCGTATTTCGCTTGGTCCGACGACCAGTGCGGCGGATATTGAATTCTTCTTTGTGACGTACCGGGCGCTGCGAGGGCGTGGAGTTGAGCATGCAGCATAGTGCTCGTACGGACACAGCCCCCGACGGAACAACGGTTACAAATGGCGGCAGCGGTAATCTGCTAACTCCAATATATCTGGATTATCAGGCGACGACGCCGGTCGATCCACGGGTGTTTGATGCCATGCTTCCGTGGTTCAACGCACAATTCGGTAACGCGCATTCACAGCATCAGCATGGTTGGCAGGCGGACGAGGCGATAGAGCGCACCCGTGCTCAAACCGCGGCGATTATTGGCGCACAAAGCAGAGAGATTGTCATTACCTCCGGCGCCACGGAATCGAATAATCTTGCTATTAAGGGCGTGGCGAAGGCTTACGGAGACAAGCGAAACCACATTGTGACCTGTGTCACGGAGCATAAGTGTGTGCTGGAGAGTTGTCTTCAGATGGAGCGCGATGGTTTCGAGATCACTCGTCTGGCGGTCGATAGCAGGGGCTTCATCGACCTTGATCAATTGTGCTCTGTGGTTACGGAAAATACCGTTCTAGTCTCCATTATGGCTGTCAACAATGAGATCGGCGTTATCAATCCGTTACGTGAGATAGGGAGTATCTGCCGCGCGGCCGGCGCATTTTTTCATACCGACGCAGCACAGGCCGTCGGCAAAATTCCACTTGATGTCGAGGCTGCGAACATCGATCTCATGAGTATCTCAGGTCATAAAATTTACGGCCCTAAGGGAGTTGGGGCGCTTTATGTACGGCGTCGTCCCAGGGTTCGGCTTGAGGCACAGATGAGCGGCGGCGGTCAGGAACGTGGCCTCAGGTCCGGCACATTACCGACACCGTTATGTGTGGGTCTTGGGATCGCTTGTATGATCGCCGAGCGCGAAATGGTGTCAGAGAACCTGCGCATCCGGGTGTTGCGGGATCGTTTGTATCAGCGCCTCATGTCCGAACTTGACAATGTTTCGCTGAACGGTGATCTCGAACGGCGCATTCCTGGCAACCTCAACCTTTCTTTTGCGCGCATTGACGGGGCTGCGTTGATGATGGGAATACCAGAACTGTCGGTCTCGACCGGCTCAGCGTGCACATCGGGCTCACTCGGTCCATCGTATGTATTGCAGGCACTGGGTCTGGATGCCGAAGGTTCCGATACCGCACTCCGAATTGGTCTTGGACGATTTACGACCATGGATGAAGTTGAGTACGCCGCCGATCGCCTGATTGCCGTTGTTCGTGAGCAGCAAAGCAAACTTTACTCGCCTACATCGGCATGAGTTCGCGCGCAGTGAGGTCGGATCATGCCGAAGCTCGTCTTTATTGAAAGTAGCGGGGCGAGAACGGAAGTCGAGGTGCCAGTTGGCCTCTCCGTTATGGAGGCAGCGCATATGTTCGATGTGGATATAGAGGGTGCCTGCGAGGGCGTGATGGCCTGTTCCACGTGCCACGTTATTGTCGATAAGGATTGGTATGGCCGCCTAGCGCCGGTAGACGAGGACGAAGACTATATGCTCGACCTTGCGATAGGTCTGACTGACACATCTCGGTTGGGTTGCCAAATTGTTATGACCGACGAACTGGATGGTCTTGTCGTTAGGTTGCCTGCCGAAACTCAAAACATGATGCTTTGACACGAGTGCCCGTGATCCCGAAAATCACCGCTGGATACAAGGGCACTTGGGAGAAAAACTATGTTGAGGCCTGTGCGGCGAATAGTAACGGGACATAATAGCGATGGCCGGTCGGTCGTTGTTAGCGACGAGTTCTCACCTCACACGAAGGCCGAACGTTTGACCGACCTTTGGCGCACCTACACTGCACCCGCCAGCAATGAGGACGACTCCGACCAGGCGGCTACCGCCGTCGAGCTCAAACCACCGGCAAACGGTACCGTTTGCCGATATTTCCAAATCAAACCTGAGTCGGAGTATCAAGAGCAAAACATAGAACAACGACAACAAGAAGCGGCCCAGCTTTTTGAGGCGATGGGCGCCAGTGGTGAGCGCGATGCCAGCGCCAAGCATCAAAACATGCACAAGACTGACTCCGTGGATTACATTATCCTGTTGTCCGGCGAGGTGACCATGTTGCTCGATGATGGCGAGGTCACGATGAAGCCGCTTGATGTTGTGATCCAGCGTGGGACAAACCACGCTTGGATCAACAATGGCTCGGAACCTGCTGTGCTGGCGGCAATCCTTATAGATGCCCGGCCAATATAGCGAATATGGGACGCAATCCTTCACGATGCGGCAGATGCATTGAGTATATTTCTGAGAGAAAACTGAGACAGGGAGGTTAAATAGAATGGCTGAAAGCAGACTTTATGATCAGTTGAAGGAAGCATGTGCGACGGAGTGGGAGGAGTACACGCGCCACAAATTTGTTCTAGGGATTGCCGACGGCTCTTTGCAACTTGAGGCCTTCCGGTTTTACCTGGTACAGGATTTCCTCTTCCTCAAGCATTTTGCGCGGGCGTACGCCTTGGCTGTCTACAAGTCCGAGCATCTAGAAGACATGCGGGCGGCAGCAGGAAGCACAGCGGCGATACTCGGCGAAACCGGTGTGCATCTAAAATACTGCGCCGACTGGGGACTGAACGAAGATGATATTGTTGCGACGTCCGAGGCTCCCGAAACGACGGCTTATACGCGCTTTGTATTGGAGCGTGGGATGGCGGGAGATGTGCTGGACCTCCACGTTGCCCTGTCACCTTGCGCGGTAGGCTATGCGGAGATCGGTCGGCTGATCGTCGATGAGCTTGGCCCAAAGGCAAGCAATCCGTATCAGGACTGGATCAATGTCTATTCCGGCGATGAATTTGGAGATGGCGCGGCATCTCAGGTTGCCATGCTCGACCGCCAAATGGCGTTGCGCGGCGGGCCCGGCCGCTTTGATGGACTGGTTGAAACCTTTCGCACCGCAACGCGGCTCGAGCGCGACTTCTGGCAGATGGGGTTGAACGCGGTGAAGTAGCCGGTTAGACGAAAAAGTCGAGGATTGTGCCTATTGTCGTTGTTGAGACAATACGCCTATCGTTGGTGAACAGCAGCAACGATGGGCTTGTCGCCGGCTCGCCGGACGTCAGCACAAAGTTCTCTTCGGCTGCCACCTTGGTAGCGCTTGCGAGTGCATTAGCTTGCGGCGCAATTACCCCATTGCCGACGGCTGACACCAACGGCTGGACACTAAAGAATTGCGTCGACAGCAAATTTGCGATCGTAATATTCATATTTCGTGTTCGCCGCTGCGACTCTCCAGCACACAATGCGATGAACCTAGATAGAGAGCCTCCATGCCCTCCATCACCGCTAGCCTTGAGCGTATTTTTTGCGTCTGTCAAGGCGAATGGGCTTGACGATTACGTCGCGACCGCCCTCTAGCAGAGCCCGCGAGGCGCGGATTATTCGGTCTAGCTTTTAAAGTTTGTCGAACTAGGGGAACCTGAACGCTCAGATTTGAGCAGTTTCAGCCGGTTTTTGGCGATATCAGGCGTTTGCGTTTGTCGGCTGTGCGCCTATATTGCGCCGCGATGAACGCAAATTCAGCCACTTTTGGTCTATCAGGGGTGCCGGCGCCTAATTCACAGCGCGTGCGCGAGGGACTTTGCGATCTGCCTGCGGGTACACGCATCGTTGTGGCGATGTCCGGCGGTGTCGATTCTTCGGTGACGGCAGCGTTGCTTGTCGAAGCTGGATACGACGTCGTGGGAATTACGCTGCAACTCTATGACCATGGTGCGGCGACCCAGCGCAAGGGCGCCTGCTGTGCGGGTCAGGACATTCAAGATGCCCGGAACGTTGCCGATAAGCTCGGCATAGCGCACTACGTGCTCGACTATGAGAACCGGTTTCGCGAGGCTGTCATCGATGATTTTGCTGACGCATACCTGCGCGGCGAAACGCCAATTCCGTGCATTCGCTGCAATCAGACCGTCAAGTTTCGCGATCTCGTCGCCATGGCCCGCGATTTGGGTGCCGCGGCCCTTGCAACTGGCCATTATGTGCGCCGTATCGAGGGCGAGAATGGACCCGAACTCCACCGTGCGTCCGATCATTCAAAAGATCAAAGTTATTTCCTGTTCACGACAACAGATGATCAGCTCGAATTTTTGCGTTTTCCACTAGGCGTACTCGATAAACGCGAGACGCGGGCGATTGCAGCGCGTCTCGGCCTCGACGTTGCTGAGAAGCCGGACAGCCAGGATATTTGCTTTGTCCCGAACGGCTCCTACGCTCGTGTTGTCGAAATGCTGCGGCCAGATGCGATCGAGCCGGGTGAGATAGTTGATCTGAACGGCGCAGTACTCGGTCCACACAACGGTATCATCCACTTCACAGTTGGACAGCGCCGTGGCTTGGGTGTCGGTGGGCGCGATGTATCGTCGGAACCACTGTACGTCGTCCGGCTAGACCCTGAAATGCGGCGGGTCGTGGTCGGCCCACGGGCCGCACTCGCCTGCGGCAGTGTCCGCCTCGGTGAGGTCAATTGGCTGGGTGAGGAGTTACTTAGTTCGGTAGAGGTCAGCGTCGACGTCAAATTGCGCTCAACAATGGAAGCCGTGCCGGCACGCATTACAGGACGGGAAAATGGCGGCGCGGAAATCGTTCTTGATCAGCCCCAGTTTGGCATCTCTCCAGGTCAGGCTTGTGTCTTTTATTCCGGCGAGCGGGTCCTTGGCGGGGGCTGGATTTTGGAAACCAAGGGCGCGCTGGCTAGCTAAATTGCCGCAACCCGAGGGATCGCAAGCGGGACTTGGAAAATTCGAACAGCTAAACGCCGAGCCACGCGCCTAAAATTAGAACTGCAATGAACAGGATTAGGTAGCCGCGGGCAAAGCAGATACGCGAGAGGATGCGAAATATATCCATCGTGCAATGAAAGATGATGTCTGGTCGGGCAAATTGCAAACGACCGAGGAGTCGTTTTCGTCTCCAGCGCCATATAGTCGTCGCCAGATATAGGTCTAAGTCGGTGTCGTCTAAATTGCTTCGACAATAACCAGCTCGTTTTTGCCTGTGTTTTCGGTTCGGCGAAATTTTGCCGCCGCTACGTATTCGGGCGAATTAAAGCAGGCGACGGCCTGCGCCATGGATGGAAACTCTATGACGACGAAGCGCTCGAACGTATCCGGCCCTTCGAGAATCTGAAAGTCGCCGCCGCGCGCCAGAACCTTGCCCTGATATTTTTCGAGAATTGCCGGGACCTGATCGGTGTATTTCTTGTATTCGACGGGGTCGTTTATTTTTGCCCGTGCCAACCAATACGCAGCCATCGCTTAACCTCCATTGTATCTCGTCATTCAATCGCGATGCAGCCGCAAACGCAATTCACCTTTGCCGCTGTTGCGGGTGTCGCTTGACAGAGCGCATCCGTGACCGCATTTTCTGTTTCACTGAGGCCGGAACGCTGTGGCCTCCTCGGTTCTGTGGCGGAGTAGCTCAGCTGGTTAGAGCAGCGGAATCATAATCCGCGTGTCGGGGGTTCGAGTCCCTCCTCCGCTACCATTTTCTATAATAACTATCTGTAATTAAACTTTAAAATGTTGATTTATAATTTTCCCCCTCCATCTCGCGTCCAGTCCCGCCTCTGTTCCCACCCTAGTGACCTAAGAGCCTGGCCTATGTGCATAGGGTGCGGGTTGGCACTGTAACGCCCGTGCAGACGGGCTATGAATTCATCCATTGACCAAGGCTTGTCCTTCTGCACGGGCGAAAGGCTGCGCATGAGGGTCTCGAGTTGGGAAGCTATGGATGTGCCGCACACTTCGCGATTTTCGCGGCGGCGCAGCTTCGCCTTCTCGCGCTCGCGATTTGCCTCATCAGATCCGGCTTTGAGTTGGGTGATGTAAGTCTTCAACACAACGCGTTACAACTTCCCCGGTTTGACAGATCGTGACGTGTTAAGCTGTGAAGCATGGTCCGAATGAGATAGCGGGCCGGCTATGTTAGTGAACTTGTGGAGGGATCATGCCATCCAAATTGTTCGAGGCGGGCCTGGAGGTCCGCAAGCAAGTGCTGGGCGAGGACTATGTCGAGCGTTCGCTTGGCAATGCAAACGCCTTTACCAAAGTGCTCCAAGAGTTCGTCACGGAGGTCGGGTGGGGCCGCATCTGGAGTAAGAGTTCGCTGTCGCGCAAGCAGATGAGCCTCAACAATCTTTGCATGCTGGCGGCGCTTAATCGGGCGACCGAGTTTGAGCTTCATTTCCGCGGCGCACTGCGCAATGGCTGCACGGTAGACGAGTTGCGCGATACGTTGCTGCAAATTACCGTCTATTGCGGCGCGCCGGCCGGCGTCGAGGTATTTCGTATCGCCGACAAGGTGCTTGCTGATGAAGGCATCGAGGTCGGCGAGGCATGAGCCAGTCGGGGCGGACGTCAGTCAAACTATGGGCCTTGGGTTAGGGTAACTCCTTCTATCGGAGTAAGGCCGTAATGCGTCAAAAGCGGACATTCCTCATTGAGTTCACGCAAAAAAGGGCCTTACGGCTAAGACTTCAACCCATGTTGCGGGTTCCGCTAACACCTAAGTACGAAGCCCGCGGCCGTTATCGCAAATGTGGGTCTTGTAGGTCCGGCACCAGGACGACCGACGCCGCTGAGCGTTGTGCCGGTCCGTGATATACGGCCTCGATGTTGTTGTCGTCGGGATCGAGCGCGAAGGCGCCGTAGTAGCCCGGATGATAGCGCCGCTCGCCGGGCGCGCCGTTGTCGCGGCCTCCAACGGACAGCGCGACATCGTGGAAGCGATGAACCGTTTCGCGGTTGTGGACCTGAAAGGCGAGGTGCAGGTGCGAGGTTGGAACCTCACCTTGATTGACGAATAACTCATCCGCCCAGAAATATCCCTCGTCCTCGCCGCCGAAGGATATGCCGATCACTTCGAGTATGGCCCGGTAGAACCGTTTGCTCGCCTTCACGTCGCTGACGATGAGGTGTACGTGGTCGATCAGTCTGCCTTTGTGAAACTCCATCTCCAATCCTCCAATCGATGTCAAATTTAAATAAGATAGGGCTGTATATGAGATACCATAACGAACCACAGGCCATATGGAGCAAAAGCCCGCTATGGGTCAAAAGCGGACATACAAATTCATGCAATTGGAAGTACGGCAACCGGCGTATAAAATGGTGGCGGTTAAGTCCGGGATTTGACCCTACGGGTCAGAGGTAGTGTCGTAACTGGTAGAATTTGGCTTAGACCCTCACTTTCAAGCCTGGCAACTCTCGTTGGAAGCGGGCCTCCGCTACCAACGAGAATCAGAAGCGGGCGGCTGGTAAACTTAACATCAGCTCTTTGATCTGCTCCGTCAGGGGCTTGTTATACAGAATCCGCGGGCTCTCATGCTGACGATGCGCCTTGAACTCTTCTTCGCGGCGTAAATTTGCCTCGTTTGATGAGGTCCGTCGGTTTGTAATGTAACGTTTCATCTCAACTATTCGCCTTATGACTTCTTGGTCATAATATAGTTTATTCGGCTACCTAATTTTTCCAGATCGATAGGTTTGGAAAGATAACCTGTGGCACCCAGCGTGCTCGCTTTCACGACGTCTTGCTCTTGGTTTTTCCCGTCATCATGGTTGTTCTCATCTCAGGGTTTAGCAATTGCGGCGCCCAAAGGTGATGAGAAGCCTTTAAAGCTCGACGGAATTAAAGGAACGGACGACCGAATATTGGTCGATCGCGTGGTGCCGCCTTGGAGTTCGTTTGGTCGTGTTAACCGTAGCATAGGTGGATTCTGCACAGGTACAGTGATTAGCCCTCGACGCGTACTGACCGCAGCCCATTGTTTCTGGAATCACCGTATACGGAATTGGTTGCCACCGATTTCACTACATTTTCTGTCCGGATATCAACGTGGAGAATTTATTGTCCATGCGCGTGTTGCAGGATTTCGAGTATCGCCACAGTACAATCCAGATAAGTTTGCCGAGGCAAATATCTCTGCGGATTGGGCGATTTTGGAGTTGGATATCAACGTAGCTGATCTTGTCGGGGCAATTTCCATAAATCGTCTATATCAGGGAAGGACTATCTCTCAAGCAGAGTATAGCCAAGATAAACTTCATATTCTAACCCTGAACAAATCTTGCCTGATTATCAGGCGGCTATTGGAACCTGGACTAATGTTTCATGATTGCGATGCTGTAAAAGGCGATTCTGGAGCCCCGCTCCTGGCGCAGATCGACGGTCAGCACCAAATAATTGGCATTCATGTAGCCACACAAAAACAAGGTAGCCCAGCATTGGGTGTCACCATCTCTGTCGGTAACGTGACTGAGTTCGATCCCTGATCATTCCGGTGCGACATAATTTTGGCAATCGGCAAGTCGCGATTACGCCGCCCTTCCTGACAACATGTTCAACACTGAATCGGTGTATCAGCTAAGATACCGTTTGTTGAGAAGATATGGGGATTGAAGAAATGGGCAAATCAACCGGAGCGATACAACAGGCCCTTCGCGACATTCGCGGGCATGGTTTTGACAAATCGCGGACGATGCCGAACGAGTTCTACACCTCTGAAGAGTTTCTCGAATATGAGCGGGAAGAGATTTTCCGCAAGGAATGGATCTGTCTTGGTCGGGTCGATGAGTTGCCTAATCCAGGCGACTATTTTACGACCGAGTTGATTGACGAACCGCTGATCGTCGTGCGCGGACAGGACAGCAAAGTGCGCGTGCTCTCAAACGTCTGTCGCCACCGTTCCTCGGTGATTGCTGAGGGCACGGGTAACAGTAAGCATTTTGTCTGTCCCTACCATGCCTGGACCTACAGCGATGATGGCCAACTCCTGCGCGCGCCCTACATGGACAAGGTCAAAGGATTCAAGGTTGAGGGTTGCCGCCTACCGGCGTTCGCGACCGAGGTCTGGCATGGTTTTCTCTATGTCAACTTGGATGGCAAAGCGAAGCCGTTGGCACCTCGACTCAAGGGACTCGAACCTTACGTGCGTAACTTTCATATGGAACAAATGGTTCACCAATTTATCAATGAGGACGTTTGGGAAACAAATTGGAAATGCCTGACCGAAAACTTTATGGAGGGCTATCACTTGAGCGTAGCGCATATCAATTCGCTGCATAAAATTACGCCAACGCGCCTATGTGAGAAGATACCGGGCGGCGAAGGTTACACAGGATACAAGTCATATTACGTTCCGGACTATCCAACGCGAAAGCCGTATCATGAGGATGTGACAGACGACGAGAAACGTTACTCGATGATGTTTTGCGTTTATCCGTCCCACGGCGTCGCCTTGGGCGCGAACGGCGTCAGTTATAAGTATCTGCGGCCACGCTCGGCGGATCAGGTTGTGCTCCGTTGGGGCTATGCGTCATTCAACCCGAAGCCAAAAGGCAAGGCCATCGCGACGCCAACGGATCTCCTTAATCAAATATTTGTGGAGGACAAGGAGAGGCTCGAGGCGCTGCAGCGTGGCCTCAGGTCAAAGTTTTCTACACAAAGTAGATTAGGACCGTCGGACCTTGAGGGGCCGGTTTGGGATATTTTCCAGTATGTGGCGCAAAAATTGGTGCGGGGACGCGCAAAGAAACCAAAATTGCGGCAGGTGTCTTAGGGTTCTTATTGCAAGCGCGTCATAGGGAGCGACGTAATCAGCGCACTAGAGCACGTCTGCCAACGCCAAGATCAGGCGATCGATGTCATCGTCGTTAACTTGCAGGTGGGGTGCAATACGCAGGTAGTCTCCGCGAACGCTGAGATAGATCCGTTTTGCGGCGAGGCGTTGCTGAATCCCCTCGAAGT
>CAVOAK010000082.1:0-11295 GCA_963693665.1 Alphaproteobacteria bacterium
AACGTTCCCCGTGCCTTTGCGCCCAGAAACCCGATGTGCTGGTGCAAATGCAGGCCATGCCCGAAATGCCGCCCTCGACCTTTTGGCCGAGGGATGTGATGCGTTGCTGAGTTTCGGCATTGCCGGTGGCCTTGATCCGTTGTTGGGGTTTGGCACGACCATCGTTGCCGATACAGTTGTCACGCAGACCGGGCAGAAGTTTAATACCACGGATTGGTGGCGAGAAAAGTTGCTGCGCACCCTTAATGAACTGCCACCCGTCAGGAGCGCCACAATTGCCGGTAGTGATTGGCCGATTACGACGGAAGTCGAAAGGCTCGCACTGCGTGAAGCTTCCGGGGCGGTTGCCGTTGATATGGAAAGCCATGCGGTCGCAGAAGTTGCAAGCGATGCCGAAGTTCCATTCCTGGCTTTGCGCGTTGTCGCTGACACATTTACTGACTTTGTGCCTAAGTGGGTAAATGATTGTGTCTCAGACGATGGCGGTATTAAACCCCTCGTGCTTACAACCGGAATAATCTTCCACCCAAGGGACATTGTGGCGCTCTTTCGATTGGCGCAAACCAGTCGTGCGGCGTTGAACCAGCTACACCGCGCCTTATTGTTGGCGGGTCCTCAACTCTGCGCCGACTAGTCTTTCTTTGACAAGATCGTCGAACACATTCTCAGACGGCCGTTGATTATCGAGCGGTATTTCAGGTGCCATCGGTCCGTCGGTCATTGGCCCTTTGAGAAAAACTTTTAGCGCCTTTAGCGGATTTGCAATCGTTGCAGCCACAGCGGTTGCCTCGTAGCCGCAATGAACCATGCAGTTGGCGCATTTCTCATAATTTCCAGTGCCGTATGAGTCCCAGTTTGTTGTTTCCATGAGGTCTCTAAAAGTTGCTGTGTAGCCTTCATTTAGGAGGTAACACGGCCGCTGCCAGCCGAACACATTTCGTGTCGGGTTTCCCCAGGGTGTGCAGTGATATTGTTGATTGCCTGCAAGGAAATCGAGGAAGAGCGTTGACTGGCCGAACCGCCATTTTTTTGCTTTACCGGCCTGAAATATATCGCGAAACAGATTTTTTGTTTTCTGCCGACTGAGAAAATGCTCCTGGTCAGGTGCTCGCTCGTAGGCATAGCCAGGCGAAATCGTGATGCCCTCGATGTCCAAATCGTCAGTCACAAAATCAAAAAACTCGGCTGCTTCGACCGCCGTTATCTGATCAAATAGCGTGCAGTTAACGTTTACGCGAAATCCTTTGTCTCGTGCCGCTCGAATAGCAGAGACGGCTTGTTTGAAGACTCCGGTCTGACAAACGGAGCGGTCGTGATGCTCTTCAAGGCCATCGAGATGCGCAGAGAATGTGAGATAGGGTGAAGGCGTGAATTGATCCAGACGTTTTTCCAATAACAGCGCGTTTGTGCAGAGATAAACAAACTTCTTACGCTCGACAATTCCCTCAACGATTTGCACAATTTCTTTATATAAAAGTGGCTCTCCGCCGGGAATCGAAAGGATTGGTGCGCCACATTCGTCAACTGCGCCAAGGCATTCGTCAACGCTGAGGCGGCGGTTTAAGACCGAGTCCGGGTAATCGATTTTGCCGCAACCTGCACAAGCAAGATTACATCGGAAAAGCGGTTCCAACATGAGTGCCAGCGGGTAGCGGTCATTGGCTATAAAACGCTGCTTTAGAATATAAGCGGCGACCCGTATTTTTTGAATTAGTGGAATACTTAATTGAACTTCCTATTTATCAGCGTTTTCAACCGCAAACCCTGCCTAGCTGGCCAGTTCCTGCAGTTGATCAGGGAGCTTAAACTGCACATTCTCGCGGATGCCTTCCAGCGCGCGCACTTGGACTTCACCAAAGTCTCCGAGACGCATAATTATTTCTTGAACTAACGCCTCTGGCGCCGACGCACCCGCTGTAATCCCTATGCAGCCGGCTTCATCAAACCAGCTAGGTTCAAGAGCATCGGCATCGTCTATAAGGTAGCTTGGGACACCAGATTCTTCACCAATCTCGCGCAATCGGTTGGAGTTGGAACTGTTTTGTGCACCAACGACAATTATGACGTCGGATTGCTGTGCTAGTGCGCGGACGGCGCTCTGTCTGTTTTGCGTGGCGTAACAAATATCGCGGACGTCCGGGCCAACAATCTTCGGGAATCTTTGCTGCAACGCTTCAATCACAGCTCGAGTATCATCGACGCTAAGGGTTGTTTGAGTGATGTATGCCATAGCATCCGGGTTACGTACGTTGAGTTTGGCAACATCTTTGGCGGAAGAGACAAGATGAACGATGCCGGAAATGCGGCCCTTTGTTCCTTCGACTTCTGGATGGCCTTCATGCCCGATCAGGACAACATCATAGTCACGTGCCGCATACCGTTGTCCTTCCTTGTGGACCTTTGCAACCAACGGACATGTCGCATCAATTACGGGCAAATTGCGGTATTCAGCGTCGTCGGCGACCTGTTGTGATACGCCATGCGCGCTGAATACCGTGATAGCGTCGTCGGGGATTTCCGTTAGCTCTTCAACAAAAATTGCGCCCTTTTGCCGGAGCTCTTCGACTACTCGTTTGTTGTGAACAATTTCGTGGCGCACATATACGGGAGGGCCATACTTGCGCAGGGCTAACTCAACAATTTCGATTGCCCGCACAACGCCCGCACAGAAACCTCGCGGTTGTGCGAGTACGACTTGTATGGGCCGTTTTTTGCCAGTGGACACGTTAACCTACTCCAAGGATTCGGGCTGCAAAAGTGCCATTTTTATAACAAACCTCAGTGACTGATCCTTGCTGGTAACATGACAGAGCAAGTGCAAAAATGGAAATTTCGACAAACCCTACACGCAATCACTGAATGAAAAAGTCAATTTCAAATAGATGAATTCTCTTTGCGCTGTTATACTTATAGATGACGCTGGTGCGAATACACCATCTCTGGTGCGCGACATTGGTCGCTAAATACAATAATTAGACAACGTAGTTTCCAGGAGCGGTTTGACGTGAGAGTCCTACAGTCCACCCATGCGGCATTGCCTACAACAATGGCGGCAACCTTCCGCCAACTCCTCAATTCCTCCGAACTGAGTTTTGTAATGGAGGCACATAGCGGGTTATCGGCGAAGATTGTCGAGGAGGCGGGGTTTCCGGCAATTTGGGCGTCGGGATTATCCGTTTCGGCTGCCCTCGGTGTGCGCGATCGAAATGAGGCTTCTTGGACGCAAGTCGTAGAAGTCCTCGAATTTATGTCGGATGCGGTATCGATACCGATATTTGTCGACGGGGATACGGGCTACGGTGACTTCAACAATTTCCGACGCTTGACTGGCAAGTTGTGTCAGCGTGGAATTGCCGCGGTTTGTATCGAAGACAAGGTATTCCCCAAGACCAACTCGTTTCTTGACGGCGACCAAACACTGGCTGGCATCGATGAATTTTGCGGCAAGATCAAGGCTGGTAAAGATGCGCAGACCGATGACGATTTTTCTATCGTAGCGCGTGTCGAAGCGTTGATTGCCGGGCTTGGCATGGCCGAAGCATTGCGTCGCGCGGAAGCGTATCGGCTTGCGGGGGCAGACGGAATTTTGATCCATTCGCGCAAGTCGACAGCGGATGAAATATTGCAATTTGCTAAGGAGTGGGCAAATCGTGCGCCTTTGGTGATCGTGCCGACTAAGTATTACATAACGCCGACAGACCGGTTTCGCGAGGCTGCTATATCCGTTGCGATTTGGGCCAATCACAATTTAAGAGCGTCGATCTCTGCGATGCGCGAGACCAGCCAACAAATCATGAGCGATCAGAGCCTGATCGGTGTTGAGGGCAGAGTCGCCGATCTGAACGATGTGTTTGAGCTGTCCGGCAATACAGAACTTGTGGAAGCAGAGGAGCGTTACTTGCCGGCAGGGCGCACCGGTATGACGGCGATACTCTTAGCGGCAAGCCGTGGCAGCAAACTAGGTGAACTCACAGTTGATCGTCCAAAATGCATGTTGGAGGTTGGTGGCGAACCATTGCTCAAAAGGCTTGCAGGACAGCTTAAACATGCAGGTGTTAGGGATATTTCTGTCGTTGCTGGCTACAAGCAGGAAGCCATCAATCTGCCTGATATCAAAAAGTCAATCAATGCCGATTATGCAAATACCGGCGAAGTGGCGTCTCTGGCCTGTGCATTGGATGCCCTTCAAGGCGAATGCGTGTTGTCATACGGTGATATCCTGTTTCGGCGCTATATTCTTGATCTCCTTCTCGAAACGGATGGCGATATCGTGGTTGTTGTCGAGGCGATTGGCGCAGACCGCAGCAAACGAGCTGCTGCAAATACATCTGATCTAGCCAAATGCAATATTCCGTTTTCGGACGATTATTTGGAGGACCAGCCGATCGAGTTGGAGCAAATTTCGGCCGATCTAGACGATGAAACCTCCGACGGTGTGTGGATCGGGCTCGTTAAGTTGAGCGAGCGAGGGTCCGCGTTGTTGCGCGATGAGATTGAGGCGATGCGCGAGGATGGTTCATTTTCAACTGCCAGTTTGCCGGATGCTGTCAACCGGCTGATAGCCAAGGGGCATAAGCCACGAGTCGTATATATTGCCGGACACTGGTTGGATGTGAATGACGTTGTCGATTTGGCGAAGGCGCGTGACTTTCGCTAGCCGTTGGCGACAGGTTTGAGCGCATGATTTCTGCAAGCAAATTTCTAACTGAAGCCCGGCAGAGGGGTTTTGATTTTTATACCGGCGTTCCATGCTCGTTTCTGACGCCAATCATCAATCGTGTCATCAGCGATCGGAACACCGACTATGTCGGCGCCGCAAGTGAAGGTGAGGCAATTGCGATCGCGGCCGGTGCCTGGCTGGCAGGTCGGGGGACAGTTGTCATGTGCCAAAATTCCGGCCTGGGGAATACAATCAATCCGCTTACTTCGCTCAATTGGCCATTTCGCATTCCCACGTTATTGCTTGTCACATGGCGTGGTCAGCCGGGCCTCAAAGACGAACCGCAGCATGAGCTCATGGGTGAAATAACTCAGCAGGTGCTCGACAATATTCGTGTCTGCCATCAGCGGTTCCCTGATGAGGATAGTCAGATCTCTTCTTCGCTTGATGCGGCGCGGTCGACCATGGAGGAAACCGATCTTCCGTTTGCCTTCGTCATGGAGAAAGGTTCGGTCGAGGATGAAAGTCTCGATGAATTGCCACCGCCTTTGCAGACCGCCGGGCGAAGATCCAATCTCTCTGAAGATAACCCAAGGTCCACGCGTATGGCGGCGTTGGAGCGAATACTCGCGATCATTCCCGATGAGGCAGCAATCATTGCGACGACGGGGAAGAGTGGGCGCGAGTTGTTCACGCTGGCCGACCGGCCACAGCATCTTTATCAGGTCGGCTCCATGGGTTGCGCGAGTGCTATGGCATTAGGTGTCGCGCTCAACGTCGAGCGGCCGGTTCTCGCCTTGGACGGCGACGGAGCGGCATTGATGAAAATGGGTACACTTGCGACAATTGGGACGCAGGCCCCAGAAAATCTCATCCATCTCATACTCGACAACGGCGTTCATGATTCAACCGGCGGACAATCGACGGTCTCCCAAAACGTTGACTTCGCCACCGTTGCGCTTGCCTGCGGATATCGCAGTGGGTTTTCGACCGATAGTTTGGAAGGTCTTGAGCAAGCCCTGCTGGAATCTCTGGCGGCCCTAGGGCCACATATGATTCACATGCGGATATGTCCCGGTAGCGTTGATGCGCTTGGTCGACCGACCATTGGGCCAGCGGAGGTTGCGCGCAGGTTTCGCGCCTTCCTTATGTCAGGTGCGGGCGGCACGAATACACCTGCCGATGGACTTTCTATATGACGATACGATCCCGCGATCCGATCCTTCTGACACCGGGCCCGCTGACAACGGCAATCGCAACCAAGGAGGCCATGCTCCACGATTGGGGCTCGCGCGACAGTGACTTTGTCGAGATGAGCCAAGATGTCTGCGCACGCGTCCTGGAGATTGTCGGCGATGACGGGGAGTATGTATGCGTGCCGCTTCAGGGCAGTGGGACGTTCGGTGTGGAGGCCATGATCGGGACGCTCGTTCCGGCAAACGGCAAGCTCCTCATTCTCGCAAATGGTGCGTATGGCCGTCGAATGGTTCGAATATGTGAGGTTCTAAATAGAGCTTCTGTGACCTATGAAGTGCCCGAGAATGAGATACATGACGCCGTCCAACTTGACACGATTCTCGAACGTGATCCAGAAATCAGTCATGTTGCCGTGATTCACTGCGAGACTACATCTGGGATTTTGAATCCGGTAACGAGCCTTGCTGAAGTGGTTGTTCGTCATGGTCGCCGCCTCTTTGTCGATTCGGTAAGTGGGTTTGGCGCGCTGCCAATCGACTGCGAGAGCGTTAGTTTTGAGGCGCTCGCCTTTTCTTCAAATAAATGTTTTGAAGGCGTCCCTGGCCTCGCGTTCGTTATTTGCCGACGGGATGCCCTTGAAGTGAGCGCCGGCAATGCGCACTCGCTCTGTTTAGATCTTTTTGATCAATGGCAATCGATGGGCGATAACGGACAGTGGCGTTTCACGCCACCGACGCACGTCATTGCGGCATTTCATAAAGCGCTCCTCGATCACGAAGAAGAGGGCGGAGTTCAGCAACGCTTCAATCGTTACTCTGCGAATTGTCGCTTGTTGGTTGACGGCATGCGTAAACTCGGATTTGAGACGCTGCTGCCAGACGAATCGCAGGCCCCGATCATCGTTACATTTCACACGCCGGCTGACCCGAGATTTGATTTCAACATCTTCTATGAAGGTTTGCGTGCCAGGGGCTATGTCATCTATCCCGGAAAACTTGCGGAGGCAGACAGCTTTCGGATGGGGTGCATCGGTCATTTGGACACCTCAAATATGGAAGGCGCGCTGACGGCGGTAAGCGAAATTCTGGAAGAAATGAAAGTTAAGAATCGGGGGCGGCTTGCCAGATCGGCGGCAAGTGACTGATCAAACGATATGACGCCAAATTCGACCAAATCGTGATGGCTACGTTTTGACGGTTTTGGTCACTGGCGCGACGGGTTTCGTTGGCTCTGCTGTTGCCCGCAAGCTTGTCGCTGAGGGATTTGGCGTGCGTGCTATGGTGTAGCACAACTAGTAATCGAACCAACCTCGACGCTCTTGATGTTGAAATAGTTGAATGTGACCTCAATGATACAGCATCCCTGCACGACGCTGTACGCGGCTGCGAGGGCGTATTTCACGTAGCTGCAGATTACAGGCTTTGGGTCCGTGATCCCGCCGACATGTTCCGTACAAATGTTAAAGGCACACGCGACGTTATGGGTGCGGCCACGGCGGCTGGGGTTAAGAGGATTGTCTATACAAGCAGCGTTGCCACGCTAGGCCTTCCTGCTGATGGAAATCTTTGAGATGAAGAGACGCCGGTCAAGGCGGACGATATGATCGGTGCGTACAAGCGATCAAAATTTGAAGCCGAGGCAGAGGTTCGCCGCCTCATCGAGGAGTCACAGCTTCCCGCGATCATCGTCAACCCGGCTGCGCCTGTCGGCCCCGGCGACATTAAGCCGACGCCGACGGGGCGGATGGTCGTCGACGCAGCCTCGGGCCGAATGTCCGCTTACGTCGATACGGGCCTGAATATCGTTCATGTAGACGACGTCGCGAGTGGCCACCTATTGGCCTACCAACATGGCCAAATTGGTGAGCGCTATGTTTTGGGTGGCGAAAATTTGAGCCTTCAGGAGATTTTGGGAAAAATTGCGACGATTGTTGGAAAATCAGCCCCACGCATCCGCCTGCTGCATAACCTCCTAATGCCTCTAGCGTATGCTTCTGAGTTCTTTACAAAATATGGTGGTGGTTCTGAGCCATTCGTCTCCGTCGACAGTATTCGCATGTCTAGAAAGAAGATGTACTACTCGAGCGACAAGGCGAAAGCGGTGCTCGGGTACCGTGCCCGACCAGCGCTCGAGGCATTGCGTGATGCCGTGGCTTGGTTCCGCCGACACGGATATTTAGACTAAATCAGTTTCGGCGCAGTGAACGTTCGCTGGGATGTGTTTAGTGGCTGGGTATTATTGTCCGATAGTGTGCAAGACCATCTCTCGATCGCGGGGAATTCGACGATGCTCGAACAGATAAATCCCCTGGTATTGCCCTAGCATCATCTTTCCCTCACTAAGCGGGATATTGAGATGTGTCTGGGTGAGCGCACCCTTGATATGCGCGGGCATATCGTCTTCGCCTTCGGCGATGTGCGTGTAGAGATCAAGTTCTTCCGGAACGAGTTTGTGGAAGAATGTCTCGATATCGCGTTCGACATCCGTGTCAAAGTTCTCTTGAATAAGAACCGATGCAGATGTGTGACGAATGTAAATCGTCAACATGCCCTCACGCACTGGTTGGGTCGCGACCCATGACGCGATATCCTCAGTTATCTCGCACAGGCCCTGTACCTTCGCTTTGATACTGAGCCTATGCCGCGTTTGTTTCATAAAAATTTCGGTCGTCTGAACGGTCATATGTTTGCTCTCGAATGAATTTGACTAGTTTCTATGTGGTGCAATATCTCTTCGCACCGTTGCGCTCGGCTGATTGGCATCAACTCGTTTGCGCGTCGCGAGAGATTAAACGTCCGTTGCACCCGCCGGGAGACCCCACTTTTGGCAAAGTTTCGGAACAAATGTTCATTCGTGTTTCGTTGGATTACACGCAGGTAGCCGTTAAGATCGATCTTTGTAATGCGCCGCGCTGTGTAAGGCCGGGCCGGGCGAGAAGTCGAGAAACTCTATGAAGGCAGTCATGTTGGCAGCTGGTGTCGGCAATCGCCTCTTTGGCGATGATGGTACACAGTTGCCTAAATCGCTTCTCCGCTTTGAAGGCAAAACGCTACTCCAGCGGCATATTGAGAATTTGCTTGATGTAGGCGTCGAGGAGTTGGAGTTGGTTTGCGGCTTCCGTATGGCCGAAATCGTTGCAGAAGCGGAAACTTGGTCGCCGCCGGGATTTGTCCGCCCGGTGAAGAACAAGGATTTTAGAGAGGGTTCAGTAATTTCGCTGTCGACAGCGCGCGACGCGTTGCGGTCAGGCGAGTCCGTTCTGCTTATGGATGCGGATGTGCTCTATGACCCAGCTCTTCTCCATCGGCTTATCGACTCGAAATCGGAGAACTGTTTTCTATTTGATCGGGCCATCGAAGACGATGATGAGCCGGTAAAGATTTGTGTTCGTGACGGCGAGATAATTGAATTTGGTAAGATCGTAGAGGGTGATTTTGATCTTGTTGGAGAGTGGCCTGGATTTCTGCGTCTATCGCCGCTCATCGCGGCGCAATTAGCCGATGCCTGTGAGGCATATGTGACAGACAGAAAGCTTGAAGCAACATGTGAATTTGCTATTCGTGACGTCTTATTGGCGACACCGCGTGGGACGTTCCAGTTTGAGGATATTTCAGATTTGTCCTGGATCGAGATCGATTTTCCATCAGACCTGGAACGCGCGAAAAATATTGTATTGCCCCGAATTAGCGCTGACCGTACAGAAACAGAATAGCCACACAGAAACAGACTAGGCGTCGGAAACGGCATCTAGACGCGAAATATGTTCTCTTTCCCTGGTTCACGCTCTATGTCTGGTGGGTAGGACCGGTGCTTGTCTGCATAGTAGCGCTCGAGTTGTTTGCCTGCTGAAAGCCGATTGTATGTCACATAGTACAGCCGGCGAGAGAGTTCGCTCCGGTTCGGTTCCGACGTGTGGGGCGCAAAGCAGTCGAAGAAAATTAAGTCCCCCGGCTCGGTTGGATAGGCAATGAAACCCATGCCTTCCATCTCCACTTGGTCTAGTGGTTCCCACATACGGAACAGGCCCCGTTTATGATGGCCGCGAGCTATCTTCAGGCAACCATTTTCCTCATTAGATTTATCAATACACACCAGCACACTAACGAAGAAATCTGCGTAGGTATTCCAGCCCGCTTGCGAGTCCTGATGCGGCTCGAACCCGTCGCCGCCAGGCAGTTTGAAATTGATTTTCTCCTTGAACAGGACTGCTTCCTCCCCCACGAGCTGGCTGACGGGACTTCTTAGCGCATCGGTTAGCTGCGCGAAGCCAGCGTGATTTCGAGAGATATTCTCGATACGGGAGCGGGTTTTTTCGGTTGGGTTGGTGAGGCTCTGTTCCCAATAGACCCAATGCCCGCCTGGCGCCTCCGGCATAGCCGTCAGCTCGTCGCACCAGTGCTCGATCCGCGCCATAGCCTCCGTCCCCAGCGCACCGCGAACAACGAGGTATCCATCGTGTTCGAACTCACAGACTTGCCCCTCGGAAAGGGTTGGAACTTCGGGCATTTTTAAGCCTTCAACAAAGAAAATATGCGCTGGACGAACCTATCAGCGCTCCATCGGACCGGCAATCACGCTGATCTCGCCATGACCGGCTTGGATTGCTCTCGGCGTACTGCTAAACCCCTACTATCAGCATTAGTGGTACTTACTTGTGAGTCACAATACTTGGATTCATCGTGGCGTTCGGCCATCTGTCAGGCTGCTCGCTCGTACGACTATAACGCCGAATCACGTCACAACTCTGCGACTTGTAACAGGGATTGCTGCGGCACTTGCGGTGTCGGCTGGATCGGGAATTTGGCTGCATGTTGGCGGCGTGCTGTTCACGATATCGGTTGCGCTGGATAGAATTGATGGTGAGCTTGCGCGATTGACGGGGACGATGAGCCAGTGGGGTCATCGCTACGATCTTGTATCGGATGCGGTGGTAAACATGGCGATTTTCATTGGCATCGGTTACCGCATGCAGGTTGGCGCCTTCGGTGTCTGGGCCATGCCCATGGGCATGGCGGCCGGCCTTTCTGTCGTCCTGATTCAATGGCAGGTGATGCACATCGAGGAGCGGACCGGGAAACACACTGCACAGCTGCCTAGTTTTGCAGGTTTTGACGCCGATGACGCTATCCTTGTCGTGCCGCTTGCCATTTGGGTGGGTGGCGCAGAGCCGCTCCTTGCCACAGCCGCGATCATCGCACCGATCTTCGCTATTTTTTTATTCTCAAGTTCCGCTTTGCAACAACTCGGGAAGATGGCACTTAGCGCAGCGGGGATTTCAGATTTTTTAGGGCGTTAACGCGTGCCGTTTGGAATTCCACATCCATAATGTCCACAGGACATAGACGGTCGCACCAATACTTGCAGCCAGGAAAAAAGGCGAAAGAAACCCGAGCCAGGTAATAGGTGCTAATAGATATATGCCGTCCTCGAGCTCAAAT
>CAVOAK010000083.1:0-11103 GCA_963693665.1 Alphaproteobacteria bacterium
CCCGGTGCGGCTGATGATGGTCAATTTTGGGCCAGCGGCGTTTCGCTCGTTGCCCACATGCAATCGCCACTCGTTCCAGCAGTACACATGAATACAAGGCACATCGCCACAACG
The DNA here is from genome assembly GCA_963693665.1 of Alphaproteobacteria bacterium. GTDB lineage: Bacteria > Pseudomonadota > Alphaproteobacteria > UBA8366 > CAVOAK01 > CAVOAK01. The sequence continues at coordinate 115 of CAVOAK010000083.1, forward strand.
AAGCAATGGTTTGGCGGCGGCGCGGATTTGACGCCAATCTATCCCGACAACGCTGAAACACAAGTTTTTCACTCAGCGTTACGGGCGGCCTGCGATCAACATGATACGGACTACTACTCGCGATTTTCGAAATGGTGCGACGAGTATTTCTTTATTCCGCACAGAAATGAGCCACGCGGCGTTGGAGGCATTTTCTTTGACAATCTTGAGTCGCAAGATTGGGAGGACGATTTTGCGTTTACGCGCGACGTTGGCGTAGCCTTTCTCGATGTCTTTCCCAAAATTGTCCGGCAGAAGATGAACCAAGCCTGGACAACCGAACAGCGCAACCACCAACTCGTCCGTCGGGGACGCTACGTGGAGTTCAATCTTATTTACGATCGAGGCACAAAATTCGGCCTGGAGACACGTGGAAATCCCGAGGCGATCCTTATGTCGTTGCCTCCCGAGGTCCGGTGGCCATAAGTTTGGTCGGCATCGGTACGGAACTCCATGCGGATCCGTGCGTTCATAATTATTTCTTCGCAGAACGTGCTATTTCTGCTTTGAAAAGATGGCGCATGACACAATATCAAGTGAAACGACGGGAGATTGGCAAATGTATCGTTGGCTGAAAATGGCGGCCCTATCTTTGGTGTTCGGATTGACGCTGGCGCTTCCTTTGACAGCGGCCAACGCCGCACAGATCGAAGCATTTTTTGGAAACTTTAGAGGAAGCGGCATCGCGGAAAATAGCGACAGCCTTTACTTCGGCGTCACGGTCCGTGATTTTGATGTTGAAATTGGCCCGAGCTCTAAAGGGTTTGGTGTGAAATGGACGGCGGTGATCCGCGGCGGCGGAGACCCTGCCAAACCGAACGTCCGGCGCAAATCGTTAAGCCTCTCGTTCTCTCCGACCAATCGCCCTAGTGTATTCAAAGTAGAGACCGCTGCCGACCCCTTAAGTGGCGAGCTGTTTGCCTGGGCCCGAATTGAAAACCAAACCTTTACGATCTACATGCTGTCGATCCGAAAAGACGGTGGATACGAGATTCAAAGCTATGCCCGAACCCTAACCGGGCAGGGCATGGACTTGACTTATGCAAGGGTCCGTGACGGCGATAAAGTGCGGACAGTAAAGGGAAAATTGGTAAAGTATGCGAAATAACCAAACCTTCCTCCTTGTCGTTGTTGCAGTGCTTGCGAGCATCGGCTTCGGTGATATCGCCTTGGCGCAACAAAATAAGGCGCTCTCCGGTTTTTATGGAGTATATGTTGGCCGCGCGACGGCAACGGGCGCGGCCGAAATTCGAGATTTGGACGTTATAATAGAGCCTAATAAAAGAGGGTTCAGCATTGATTGATCCGCTGTAATACGGGACGGTGAAAAGTGTGCGGTGCGAGCCGTCAAACGACGCTCAACCCAACAAGCATTTTAGAAATCGCAGAAGGGTAGATACTTCGAACCGATAGCGGCTGGCAGCGTATTTTCGGTGCGCAAGAAACGTGACATCGTGGGTGGCGACCCTGTTATTTGGGCACACATCCATGGTGAGACCCTCTCGGTCCATTCTTTGGTTATCCTGGAAGATGGGACATACGAACTTCAAATCTACGACCGAGTTCTGACACCACTTGGTATGGATGTTAATTTCCGGCGCTATGATGACGGAATACTGACCCGCGTAATTTCTGGCAATCTGGCGCGTACCGAAGATTAGCTATATCGGGCTTTCAGTAAGACAACTTTCCAACTACTTCCTTCAATTGCTCGATGCAGGATTCACGATCGGCCTGAAACCTGCTGTCGATCCACCATTCCTCTACGGCTCGCAATAAAATACCTACATCGGGGCCGCTTGGCGCGCCCAGCGCCGTCACGTCATTGCCGCGCAGCGGAAATTTCTTCGGAAGCCAGTTGTTGCAGGCATCAACGAGGCTGGCCCAACTCTCGTTTTGGTCAGCACCGGCCCAGCCGACGAGTACAGCATCGAGACATGTCGAGGCACCAATTCTATAAATCAGCGCTTCGCACTCGGCCTCACCAAGTGTGGGCACAAACGCAGATCGATGCTCGGCCATGGCAATCAGTCGATCAGCTTGAACGTTGGAGAGGCGCAACCGCTCTGACAATGCGTCTAGATCCAATTTGTCCAGCTGCATTACTGACGCGAGGCGGCGGATAGGATCATTCAGCTTTAAGTTTTCTTCCAATTCAATGAGTCGTGACAGACGATCAAATTCTATCGCTTCCGGCGCTATATGTCCGAGAACGCCCTCATCGTACATGAGCCGCATGACTTTGGCCGCCGTCGGTGCCTCTAGGATCTTCAGTAGCTCCGCACGAACCCGCTCCGCCGAAAGTTGCGACAACATTGGGGCCATCTCGCGGCAGGCGGCCAGGGCCTCCTCGTCCGCAGGTGGTCGGCCATAATGTGCGAAAAATCGAAAATACCTGAGCAGCCGGAGAACATCTTCATTAATCCTTGCCCTTGCCCCGCCGACAAACCTCACATTATGCGCCAACAGATCTTCGAGCCCGCCAAACGGATCGTGAAGCGTGCCGTCAAGATCGAGAGAAAGGGCGTTGATCGTAAGATCACGGCGGGATGCATCCGCAGTCCAGTCATCGGTAAATTCGACTTTGGCGTGACGTCCATATGTTTCAACGTCCCGACGAAGCGTTGTTATCTCGACCGGTCTTCCGCCGACAACAGCGGTTACGGTGCCATGGGCAATACCAGTGGGCACAACCTTGATTTTTGCTGCCTTCAGCAGTTCAACAACACGCTCAGGCGGCGCGTCAGTCGCAAGGTCAATGTCTCGGATTGACCGCCCAAGAACAGCGTCTCGCACGCAACCCCCGACAAACCGTGCCTTGGCGCCACCGTCGCCGAGCGCCTTAAATACCACTATTGTTTCTACCGATGACATCCAGGGCTGGGGCGCCAAGTGACGAAGCGTCTCGTCACTCACCTTTGGAAAAGGGAACCACCTTCCCTCCTTCAAGATGCGGCGCTTGACCAATGCTATCGGTTCCCTCCGGTGCAAGGACTGCGAGGACAATCAGGGTCACAGCAGTAAGCGCAATGCCAGACGCCGCTAACGGTGTCCAGGGAAGCTCCTGCCAGTGCGGCGCTTTTTCATCGGCTATTTTCGCTTTACGAACCCGCCACGAAAACCAAGCCCACGTAGCGTAGACTAGCGCTGGCGCAATCAGCGGCAGGATAATTGTCAAAAACTTACGAGTCATTGTCCGTGGAGTACCTGCGCGAGATTAACCAGCATTCCTGCAGTTGCACCCCAGACTACGCGGTCTTCGAAGGTCAAAACATAGAAATTACGAAGCCGACCCTCAAAAACGCGCGAGCGACGCTCGTAGTTGGCGGGATCGACCGCCAGCTCGAATGGCAGCTCAAAAACCTCTGCGACCTCCGACGGGTTAGGTCGTATGTCAAATGGCGGCCGAACGAGTCCAACAACCGGTGTGATATGAAATCCAGTACGCGTGATATAGATGTCCAACTCACCGACGACTTCTACACTATTTGACGGCAAGCCGACTTCCTCATCGGCTTCACGCAACGCCGCGGCTCGCGGACTAGCGTCTGATGCATCAATGTGTCCGCCGGGAAAACTGATTTGCCCAGGATGATCGGGCACCGCTTCGGATCGTTTGGTCAACATGACCATAACGCCATCGCGCCGGTTGATCAGGGGTATCAACACCGCTGCAGGGATCAGCTGGTCTGGTGGCTTCATATCCGGGTTTAGATCGTGATCACCGCGGTCCGCTCGATTTGTCGTCGCATCGGGCGGCGCAAGACCCACTTTGTTCACCCGCGTTATCAACGTATCCCAGTGCACGCGCAGATTCCTATGTCATCCTGCGCGACAGATGTGTGCGAAATCTGTCTGCAAAGGTATAATCGGCGTTCGTCAACTCAAGTATCGCACGCAAAGAAACCTTTGCAAGCGGCATCAAATCGCCGAGATCGTTGGTACTCTGGGCTTGCGTGGGCACCCTACGGGCCTCATGCTTTATCGATCATGTCGGGCTAACAGGAGAATAAGCCGTGAGTTCAACCGACACCACCCCCGCCGCCCAACGCGATGATATGGTCGGCCAAAAACTTATTGAAGAAGTTCAGCAAGTTGGCCAACGCCTAGCGGAGGCGCGCGAACACGTAGGCGATGTGATTTTTGGCCAAGGAGAAGTTGTCGATCAAACTATAATTACGTTGCTATGCGGTGGCCATGCCCTGCTCGTCGGTGTTCCTGGCCTTGGCAAGACCCGCCTCGTTGAGACCTTAGGACGCGTTCTTGGCCTAGACGATCGTCGAGTACAATTTACACCTGATCTGATGCCCGCCGACATCCTTGGTTCAGAGGTACTTGAAGAATCAGAGAATGGGCAGCGCCATTTTCGTTTTATAAAGGGACCGGTCTTCAGCCAATTGCTGATGGCCGATGAGATCAATCGCGCCAGTCCGCGAACGCAATCAGCACTTCTTCAAGCGATGCAGGAGCGCCGTGTTACGGTTGCCGGACAGGATTACGATCTACCCCATCCATTTCACGTCCTTGCAACGCAAAATCCGCTCGAGCACGAAGGCACCTACCCGCTGCCGGAGGCACAACTCGATCGCTTCCTCTTGCAGGTTGATGTTGGTTATCCTGCAATTGAGTCAGAACGTCGCATGATGTTGATTACAACCGGTGGAGACCAAGAACCACCGCCAGTGACGCTCTCCAGCGAGGCATTAGCCAACGCTCAAAAATTGGTGCGCCGGATTCCAGTTGGAGAAAGTGTTGTCGAAGCGATCCTGCAAATCGTGCGGGCAGGACGACCAGAGACAAGCGACATACCGGAAGTGGTCGCACATGTGACATGGGGACCGGGTCCGCGGGCAAGTCAGGCGTTAATGCTCGCGTGCCGCGCTCGGGCACTCCTTGACGGGCGGCTGGCACCATCTGTCGATGACGTTATTTATTTGTCCGGACCGATAATGCGTCACCGTATGGCATTGAATTTTGCAGCCCGAGCCGAAGGAGTAACAATCGATGATATTATTTCGCTCCTGTGTCGACCGTTGGCTTGAGTGCTCCAGACAACTTAGCTCTCACTAGTCTGATTTCCTTCAAGCGTACTATGCATCGGCAATGGCGTTAGAAAATCATATCCTGAAAGAACGACAACGCGCGGAGCAATTGGCGTCGACCCTTCCACCCCTGCTCATCGCTGCCAATCGCGTGGCAGCTACAGTTGCGCAGGGTGTTCATGGCCGACCCCGTGTTGGCCAAGGGGAAACTTTCTGGCAATTCAGGCGATACCAAACGGGCGATTCAGCGAGCGCGATCGACTGGCGGCAATCTGGTAAGAGCCAGGCGGTATTTATCCGTGAAACTGAATGGGAGGCAGCGCAGAGCGTTTGGTTATGGCGCGACACATCACCTTCCATGGATTATCAGTCTTCCGATCAACTGCAGACAAAAGCCGATCGCGCTGCGTTGCTCTTGTTGGCGACATCGTCGATCATGATGCGGGGCGGCGAGCGATTCACATTGTTGGGGACTGGCATCCCACCCGCTAGTGGCAAATCAGCGTTTAATCAACTATCCGATGTGGTTTTGCGCGAAAATATTATCGCCGAAAACACGCCTCCTTATGAACAACTTCCCAGATATGCACAGGTGATTCTTTTCGGGGATTTTCTCTCCCCCCTGCCTTCATTGAGCAAAGCCATCATGGAGATCGCCGGTCACGGTGTTGCTGGACAGATGGTACAAGTTCTGGACCCCGCCGAAGAAACCCTCCCGTTTCGCGGTCGTGTACGATTTGCCGATCTTGAAAGCGAAGTAAATGCCCTGATTGGCCGCGTGGAAGCAGTTCGTGAAAGCTATATGCAACGTTTGGATGATCATCGCGCCGGCTTGCGAGAGATTGCACGACGCGCTGGATGGGGGTTTCACGTGCATCACACGGACGAACCGCCCGAGAAGCTGTTGCTAACGCTCTATACGATTCTCGCACAGGTCGTCAGGAACTAACTGGATGCTCGCTTTGGGGCCAATCGCATTTGTCGCACCTTGGATGCTGACGGCGCTTGTCCTGCTCCCGGCGCTATGGTGGTTATTGCGGGTAACGCCTCCCAGCTCGCGCAGAATTCGGTTCCCGGCTGTCCGCATGTTGTTGGGACTGGAAAGCCCCGAGGAAACACCATCAAAAACGCCACTTTGGCTTGTATTGCTGCGACTTACCGCAACTTCTCTGCTGATTCTTGCGCTTGCGCATCCGCTCCTAAATCCCAGTAGCGATTACACCGGCACTGGCCCAATGATCTTAGTCGTAGACGATGGATGGGCTGCGGCACGCGACTGGCCAGCGCGCCAAAATGCGACGAAGCAACTGCTCGATCAAGCCGAGCACAGCAACCGTGCGGTGATCATCTTAACAACTGCTGCAAGTGAGCAGGGACTCCTTCCCGTAGCGAGCAACACACTGCAACCCTCAGCGGCACAAAAACTTGTCGACGCAATAAAACCGAAACCCTGGCCAACCAACAGATCTGCCACGATCAAAGCAATCGAGAGCCTAGAGATTACTGGTTCCGCATCAGCCGTGTGGCTCAGTGATGGGTTGGACGGACCGGATGCAGCGGAGCTAGCGGAACACCTACAGCGGCTTGGCAGCCTGCGCGTCCTCCGCCCTGAGACAGCCGCGCTGCCGCGATTACTGTTGCCTCCGTCTGCAAACGAGCAGTCGCTCGATATCACTGTGCGGCGCATCGAACCGGGCGCCAAGGATGTTGCAGCCTTGAGGGCCATTGCCAGAGACGGGCGCTTGCTGGCCCGCGAGACAGTCGCCATCCCCGCCGATGTACGCGAAGCAAGCGTGTCCCTTACATTGCCGGCAGAAATGCGCAATGAGCTAGCGCGACTTGAAATTGAAGGCGAGTCAACTGCGGGCGCCGTTGTGCTTCTTGATGAACGTTGGCGCAGACGGCCAATCGGCCTTGTATCAGATAACGCGGCGGCTGGCGGTCCATCGTTGTTGAACGAACTTTACTTCATAGATCGTGCGGTTTCGCCGTTTAGCGAAGTGCGCAAAGGCGATATTTCACAGCTGCTCGACGGAGGCAACGCCGTTACCATTGTTCCGGACGGTCAACCACTTGGGGTCGAGGACCGGAAACGTCTAGATAGCTGGATTCGTGAAGGCGGCCTTTTGCTCCGGTTTGCCGGACCTCGCATTGCCCAACGCACAGAACGAGACTTAGTGCCCGTCGTCCTGCGCCGCGGAGGTCGCGCCCTTGGGGGGTCAATGCAATGGACAACGCCTGCCCGACTTGCGCCATTCGAAGCATCGAGCCCATTTTTCGGCCTTGTCATTCCCGACGACGCAACAGTCAGCCGCCAAGTGCTCGCTGAACCAAGTTTGGACTTGGGTCAGAAGACATGGGCTAAGCTGGTCGACGGCACGCCATTGGTTACAGCAGAGCGTCGTGGAGAAGGGTGGCTGGTTCTGGTTCATACAACATCAAATACGGAATGGTCAAATTTGGCTTTGTCCGGTCTCTTTGTGGAATTGTTGCAACGAATCGCACGGATGAGCAGAGGTGTCGCCGGTGAAGGCGCACTCCCACTGGCACCACTCGATTCACTGGATGGGTTTGGCAGGCTCGCGCCTCCCCCACCAGCGGCAAGATCAATTGCCGCCGCGGATTTCGCGAGTTCCATTGTCTCCCCTCAGACACCACCGGGATTTTACGGAACCGATGAAACCCGTCGCGCGCTCAATCTTGCGCCCGATCTCCACGAGTTAAGTGCGCTGACGGACTTGCCGCCGGGTGTCGTGGTCGAGGGTTATGAGCGCGCCAGTGAGATGGATCTAAAGCCAACAATCCTTGCCATCGTGCTTGCGATCCTCTTGGCAGACACAGTTATCGCGCTCGCGATGCGAGGTCTCTTGCCGCTCAGCTTATTTCGGCGACGTGAGGGCATAGCGTCGGCATTTGCGGGCTCGCTCGTTGCGAGTGCGGTGCTCTCAACCCTGATCACAACAAATGCGCAGGCGCAGACGAGCACCTTGAGCGAACAGGCCGGACTGGATGCAACACTCAATACGCATCTTGCGTATGTGTTAACCGGATCGCAGGCAATTGATGATGTTAGTCATGCCGGCTTAGAAGGGTTGAGCCTCGCCCTCAACCTGCGCACAGCAATAGAAGCGGCACCGCCGATTGGCGTGGACTTGTCGGTTGATGAACTTGCATTCTTTCCGCTTCTTTATTGGCCAATTACAGCGCGCCCTCCATCACTGTCGCTGCAAGTCGTTAGCCGAATCGAGCGTTTCCTTAGCGGCGGCGGCACCATTCTGTTTGATACTCGCAACCAGGGTGGGGCCAGCGGGCTTGGACCGTCCGGTCGCGCATTAGGTGACCTCGCACGCAGGCTTGGCGTGCCGCAACTAACTCCCGTTCCGGCAGACCATGTCCTCACCAAATCGTTTTACCTCCTGCAAGATTTCCCCGGTCGTTGGGCTGATGGCCGCGTTTGGATCGAGGTGTCTGGAGAGAACGTCAACGACGGTGTGGCCCGCATCATCGTCGGCAGCAATGATTGGGCAAGCGCCTGGGCAATTGACCAATCCGGGCAACCGATGTTTCCCGTTGTGCCTGGAGGTGAGAGGCAGCGTGAGATGGCTCTCCGGTTTGGTGTAAATCTGTTGATGTACACGTTAACCGGCAACTACAAAACAGATCAGGTCCATGTACCTGCCATCCTCGAGCGGTTAGGGCAGTAAGCGATGGGTGGTACCGCAATCAATCTCGCTCCACTTATACCCTGGGCCATTATCGTAGCGCTTGGCGTCATCGCATTGGGCCTCTTCGTCTATTCAATTGTGAAACGTGCCAGAGGAGCACTTTGGCGCGGGCTAGCCGCGGCGGCGCTCCTGACGGCACTTATCAATACAGTAATCGTCGACGAGGAACGCAAGCCGTTGAAAGATATTGCCGCTATCGTTGTCGATGCCACCCCTAGCCAGAACGTTGGCGAGCGTCGCGCGCAATTGGAATCTGCTTTGGCCGAGCTGCAGCGACGCCTCAAAGTCATGGAAGACACACTCGACGTGAGGACAATCCGCGTCGAGCATGATTCAATTGCCTCTGACGATGAGGGCACGCAGCTGTTTGGGCCGCTCGGACGGTTGTTGAGCGACGTGCCACAGCGCCGTCTGGCTGGTGCAATTATTATCACCGACGGACAAGTGCATGATGTCCCCGACGACCTTCGCGCCACTGGGCTCTCAGCGCCTGTACATGTGCTTCTCACAGGAGAACAAGACGAAGGAGACCGGCGCCTTGTCGTCCTTGAGGCACCGAGCTACGGCATTGTCGGCAAAGAACTTCTGATGACAGTCCGTATCGAGGGCAGTGGACTCTCGGAAGCGAACAAACTTCAAACGGCTACGCTGACAGTTCTGATAAACGGCACCGCAACTCAGGCCCATAAAGTTCCCGTCGGCGTTGATTCTACTTTTGAGGTTATCCTCGAACATCGAGGCCTGTCCGTCCTGGAATTGTCGGTTGAACCCGGCGCCAGGGAATTGACGCTCGCTAACAACCGAGCCGTCGTTCAGGTCAATGGAGTGCAAGATCGCCTGCGCGTGTTGCTGGTTTCTGGAGAACCGCACGCCGGCGAACGAACCTGGAGAAACTTGCTAAAGTCCGATCCGTCTGTCGACCTCGTACATTTCACAATTCTGCGGCCACCGGGAAAACAGGAAGGCACACCAAAAAACGAGCTGTCGCTAATTTCGTTCCCGACACGCGAGTTATTCGAAGTCAAAATCGACGGGTTCGATCTGGTGATTTTCGATCGATATCGGCGACGTGGCGTGCTGCCGCCGGTTTATCTCCAGAATATCGCCGATTATGTGTCTCGCGGTGGAGCACTTCTAGAAGCTGTGGGACCGACATTTGCTGGCCCATTTAGCATCTTTCATACACCGCTTGGCGAGGTTCTCCCGGGCGAACCTACGGGCGCCATCTATGAGCGGCGTTTTCGCCCTCAGATCACCGAAATGGGACATCGACATCCAGTAACGATGCAATTGCCTGCTGGACCTGCACGAATCGATGGCAAGGCGTTTGGCGAACCTGGCTGGGGCCGATGGTTTCGTCAGATCGACGTTGAGGCGAAACGCGGGCGGGTCCTCATGTCGGGCATTGAGAACCGACCCTTGTTAATCCTCGACAGAGTTGGGGAGGGCCGGGTCGCACAACTCAACAGCGATCATATCTGGCTCTGGGCACGCGGATTTGAGGGTGGTGGCCCACAAGCGGAACTCCTGCGTCGCCTCGCCCATTGGTTAATGAAGGAGCCTGAATTAGAGGAAAATGACCTCCGCGCCCAGATTGTAAACGACGCGTTGGAAATCATCCGACGAAATGTGGATCGTGACGAAAAGTCAGTTGAGGTTACCTTGCCTGATGGTCAGACGGTTATTGTCAAATCGGAGGAAACTTCACCAGGCGTGTATCGAGCGCTCTTGCCGATCGACGCAGCGGGCCTCTACCGCGTCAGCGACGGTGACCGGGTAACCATGGCTGCCGCGGGGGCACTTAATTCAATCGAGCTTGCAGATTTGAGGGCGAGTCCCGATCTGCTAACGACTGCCGTCGAGAGTGTCGGCGGCGCAGTTCGTTGGCTTAATCAAGGTGTGCCGCAAATTCGCAGCGTGCGACCGGACCGGCGAGCAGCAGGCCAAAGTTGGATTGGGCTCATTGCCAACCGTGATTTCGTTGTTACGGGCATCAATCAGATTCCGCTTATGCCCGCATTGTTAATTCTTTTTCTGGCATTGGGTGCGACAGCACTCGCTTGGCGTCGGGAAGGCGACTAGCAGTCAATCTTAGTGAATGGTTTTGTCGCTGTTATGATTTAAGTTGAACCTAATTTTCCATATTTTGAATTAGAGGCCCGGCGCACCTAAATGCCAACGGC
>CAVOAK010000084.1:0-11085 GCA_963693665.1 Alphaproteobacteria bacterium
CGGCCGTTACTGGACACGGGCATTTTTAACCTGCGGCCTTTTTTAACTGACAGGGTTCCTCGGCGGATCAACGTACGCAACTTGGCAACGCCCTAGTCTGTCGCGCCTAGGTTCTCCATATCATGCAAAGCGATTGGCCGTTGGGGGACCTGGGCTTCGAAGTCACCCGGATTACGTTGCCGTTCTTCGTAGGAGCGTTCGTCTTCGGTCTGACCGACAAAGTCGATCTTCTCTTTGCCAACGTTGGAAATGTCGCCGATTTGTTGAGGATCGATTAGGGCATTGTAATAACGCCAGCCGATCGTAATCGTGTGGGTGTCGTCGACAGGCACCATCCAACGAGTGAAACCGACGCGGCAGAAGAATTTTTCTTCGTCAGCTTGCTCCCAAATCGCCCCGGTCTGGTTACAATTCGGCAACAAACATTCGACTGTCCGACACCACACAAGATCACCCCAACGGCGGGTCTGAACATTCGACATGCCAAGCGGTGTGTCAAAATACTCCAAGACCTGCACTTCACCCCAAGCATCGCCAAAATGAACATCGTTGCCGCGGGTATGCAGAAACACCGTATGAATTGGATCTTGATGATTTTCGTAAACTTGTAACCAGTTACACGGCGCTGACAGAGAAAATGCCGCCGACTCCGTATCCGGCAGGTCGTAGGTATCATATATGGGAAACTCTGGAACTTCGTCTGGCGGCCCCATCTAGGCGAAGATGAGCCCATTATATTCATGGGTCGGGTAGGCACCGTGAACGACATCGGCAGGAATTTTGCTGTTTTCTGTGGCTCTGCGCCGGCGATAAGAATGGTCCCATCGTTGCCGTAATGCCAACCGTGGTAACAACAGCTAATGCCGTGCTCCATGATGAGGCCGAATTCGAGCGATGCACCCCGGTGACTGCAGTGACGATGAAGCAAGCCCAACTCACCTGACTTGTCCCGATACAAGACCAAGTCTTCGCCCATAATACAAACGGCAACTGGTAATAACTTGATTTTATTTGACAATGAAATTGGTTGCCAGTAACGCCTTAGGTATTCGCCACAGAGTGTCCCCGGATCGACGTGGGTAAGTTCGGCATTTCCTCTGGTAATTCTGTGTGGAAGTAACGGGAGAAACCTCTATTGGTACCCTTCATGCGTGCAGCCATTGTCAGCCTCGCTCAAAATTGGGTGTAGCTACGAAATGGATTCGGTATGGCCTGAATACTGCTACAAAGGGTAAAAGTAGCATAGACTGTTTTGTCGGCGAACCATCGTTTCACATAACGGTGCATAGCGGCTCAACAGTCGAGATTCGCCGGAGAAATAACGATTCCATGAAGAACTTTCTCATCACATGCCTGACTTTAGCACTTACACTTGCTGCTACATCCGTAAAAGCACAGGACAAAGAGCAATTTTTGACGTGGCGGAAGGAATTTGTGGCTGAGGCCGAAGCAAAGGGCATCAGATCAGAAACATTATCGGCTTCCTTGGATGGGGTTCAACTCATCCCACGCGTTATCGAACTCGACCGCTCTCAGCCCGAATTCACACTGACATTTGACGAATATCTCTCCCGTGTCGTGCCGGATAGCCGGATTGAGCGTGCACGCCGACTTTATGCGGCAAACCGTCCTCTTCTTGAGGAAATTGGCAAGAAGTTTGGCGTACAGCCTCGCTTCATCGTTGCCTTGTGGGGGATCGAATCAGACTTCGGTAGACTGACTGGCGGATTTGCAGTCGTGCCTGCACTCGTCACTCTCGCCTTCGACGGTCGTCGCAGCAAATATTTCCGTGGGGAATTGCTCAACGCGTTGCGAATTATCGATGCTGGTCACATTACGGTCGATAAGATGAAAGGATCGTGGGCAGGAGCGATGGGACAGAGCCAGTTTATGCCTTCCAGCTTCCTCAATTTTGCGCGTGACTATGATGGGGACGGTCGTAAGGACATTTGGACCACGTTACCGGATGTATTTGCGTCCACGGCAAATTACCTTTCGCAGTCTGGTTGGCGTGCTAGCGAAAACTCCGCGCGTCGCGTCGCCCTGCCAAATGGATTTGACGCTAGCATGGAGGGGCTTAAAAGGTCAAAAACAGTAAACGAGTGGCAATCGCTTGGTGTTCGCAAGCCAGATGGTGGAAACTTGCCGTCCGCTGATATACCGGGCTCCCTCCTCAGGCCGGCTGGTGCGGATGGGCCTGTTTACCTCGTTTATAATAATTATCGGGCGATTCTTAAATGGAATCGGTCGCATTATTTTGCCGTTGCCGTCAGCCATCTTGCGGACAGCATAATCGGGCTGTAGATTACAACATCCTGCAGGTCGATTGGGCTTAAACTACAAGATCATGTTTTTTAACGATGTCAAATGGATCCGTGGCGGCATTCTCGCCGTTACTGCGGTGCTCCTCCTCTCTGGTTGCGCGGAAACGCAGCTCTTTTTTCATGCGGCTAAAGAGCTTCAAAACCAAGTAAAAGCTGCGTCAAAGCAGCCTCAACAAGGTCGTTATAAAGTCGGCAACCCCTATCAGATTAGCGGTATTTGGTACTATCCGAAGGTCGAGTATAATTATGACGAAACCGGGGTTGCGTCTTGGTATGGCAAGCAATTCCATGGCAAACCGACCGCGAACGGAGAAACCTTCGACATGAATTTGGTGAGTGCCGCACATCGCACTCTGCCGTTGCCGAGCGTGGTACAGGTCGTGAACCTCAAGAACGGCCGCTCCATTCAGGTCCGGGTTAACGATCGCGGTCCTTTTGCCCACTCGCGTATACTCGATTTGTCGCGCCGTGCAGCGCAACTTCTCGGCTTTGAGCGTGAGGGAACTGCACCTGTTCGCGTGCAGATCGTTACTGATGAGAGTCGACGTCTTGCTGGTCTTACAGGAGCCACTGAGCGCGGTGTCACGCAAATTGTCGATGACCATCCGGTTCCCAGCGCAGCGCCACGGACCGCTGTAGTCAGTTCGGAGCTGCCAGCGCCAGATGCCGCTAAATCTCGCTTACAGCCGACTGAGAAAAAGAACGCAGTCGCGACCATTGAGACTGTATCCCTCAATACGACCCCGTCGACTTCTACGATTTCTGTGAACGGGGCTCTGGTCGCGCTAACGCCGGTACCTGACGACCCGAAGATGTATATTCAGGCAGGGGCCTTCGTTCGTTTTGACAATGCCAATCGACTGAAGGCAATTCTGTCGCCTATCGGCCCAGTGGAAATAACGCAGATTCGCGTTACCGGCCGACCGCTATTTCGAGTTAGACTCGGACCGATTTTGACAGTTAAAGAAGCAGATGGCATGCTTGCTTCAGTGGTTAGGGCAGGCTACGCAGATTCTCGACTCATCATCGACTAGGCGTTTCCGTAGGCGAGACATAACGCACCGTTGGCGCAACTGGCGCTATAATCGGAAGCAGGTGCGACAGCAATGTATCGGATATCAATGACAACCGGACCTATCACCAAAATCGAAATAAAGCTCCGGTTTGCATGTATCACATGTGCGCTTTTTCTTGCGGTATGGACAATTGGCACGGCGCCTGCGGACGCTCAGCTTTTCGAAAGCGACGCTTCGCACGTTTATCTTGTCGATTTTCAAACAGGTGATGTGCTCATCAACAAAAACGGTGATGCGATAATGGCGCCGGCATCAATGGCCAAAATGATGACGGTTTATCTTTTGTTCGAGCGTCTAAAGGATGGCCGTCTGTCGCTCGAAGACACGTTTCGAGTGAGCGAGAAAGCTTGGCGCAAAGGCGGCTCGAAAATGTATGTAGATGTTGGCTCCCGCGTGAAGGTTGAGGATTTGCTGCGGGGCATTGTTGTACAGTCCGGCAATGATGCCTCGATCGTAGTTGCCGAGGGATTGGCCGGTAGCGAAGATGCTTTTGCAACCGAAATGAACCGGGCTGCACATTATCTAGGAATGACGAAAACTACGTTCTTCAATGCCAGCGGCTGGCCCCATCCGGAGCATGTGACCACCGCACATGATCTTGCCGTGTTGGCCACAGCGACGATTCGCAATTTTCCAGAATTCTACCATTACTATTCGGAAAAATTATTTAAATACAATGGAATAGAGCAATACAATCGAAACCCTCTTTTGCGGAAGGAGATGGGTGCGGATGGCCTAAAGACTGGGCATACGGAGGCCTCAGGATATGGCATTGCTGCCTCGGCAACGCGAAATGACCGCCGCCTTATTTTGATCTTGAATGGGCTGTCGTCAGAAAGCGATCGCTCTTCTGAATCGGAACGAATTCTTGATCTCGGATTTCGCGAGTGGGGCAACTACGCCTTATTCAAAGCGGGGGATGTTGTATCATCGGCCAACATATGGCTTGGCAACGTGGAAACTGTTCCACTGGTAATTGAACAAGATGTAATGTTGACGCTGCGTCGCAGGGCGCGCCGAGAGATGGTCGTAAAGGTCCTGCATGAGGACCCAATACCCGCGCCGATAGCAAGAGGTGCCCGTATAGCAAAGGTAGTTGTCACGGCTCCGCATACAGGGCCGCAGACTGGGTCGCTGGAGTTGCCATTGGTGGCTGGGGCCGACATTGGCCGATTGGGCATGATCGGCCGGTTTGGCGCTGCCATGAACTATATTGTGTGGGGTGACGAGGCAACACAGTGATCTGCTATCAGAGTCGTTGACGAATATGACGGATACCAACTGTGGGCGTTTCATTACATTCGAGGGCGGTGAAGGTGCAGGAAAAACGACTCAACTAGGTCTGCTGTCTGAAAGCCTTCGGTGCGCAGGCTTTCCTGTACTTCTGACGAGAGAGCCCGGCGGATCAAATGGTGCCGAGGAAATTCGCAATTTGCTCGTCACGGGAGCCATCGGTCGATGGGATGCCATCTCTGAGGCTCTCCTCCACTTCGCCGCGCGACGCGATCATGTTGAGACAAAGATAAAACCAGCCTTAGAAGATGGCACTTGGGTTTTGTGCGATCGATTCGCCGATTCATCGATGGCCTATCAAGGATATGGCTATGGTTTGGGCCGAGAGAGAATCGAGGCTCTACAACAGTTTTCGATTGGCGAATTCCTTCCCGACCTGACATTAATTTTCGATATGCCGGTCGAGGCAGGGCTCGCGCGGGCCGCGGGACGGGATGAAGATAAGAGCCGGTACGAGCAGCTGGATATTGAGTTTCATGAGCGCGTACGCGACGGATTTCGAGAGATTGCCGTGGCGGAGCCCAAGCGCTGCATCATCGTCGACGCGCAGGATAGTGTCGTCGCCGTACAAGACGGCCTGAGAAAAGCAATTGTCGACAGATTTGATATCGATCTGGCATGACTGATACCCTCCTAAACCCGCCACCGCGAGAAAATTCGGAGCTTGTTGGGCAAGAAGCGGCTGAGAGAATTTTGGTTGATGCCTGGACATCCGGCCGGGTCCCCCATGCGTGGCTCTTCACTGGTCCACGCGGAATCGGTAAGGCGACACTCGCTTACCGATTTGCGAGCTTTGTGTTGGCAAACGGCGGGGAAGGAGCTTCGCTGCATGACGAAAAACCGCAAACATTGGCGCTCCATCAAGATGATCCGGTCTTTAGACGCATTGCGTCAGGCGGTCATCCCGATCTTCTGACGTTACAGGGCGGCGATATCCATCCCGATACTGGCCGCGCGACAGAAGGGATCGTCGTTGCGCAAGTCAGAAAGGCTGTTGGCTTCATGCGCTTGACGCCTGCCATGGGCGGTTGGCGTGTTGCTATCGTTGATGCCGCGGACTCCATGAACACAAACGCTGCGAACGCGCTTCTCAAGTGTCTGGAAGAACCACCGAAACGGGTACTTTTTTTACTCATTGGTCATGCTCCCGGCTCCTTGTTGCCGACAATCCGCTCGCGGTGTCAACAGCTTTCATTGGCGCCGCTCGACGACGTAAAGGTTTCAGAACTGCTGAAGCGATATCGTCCCCAGAGTAACGAGGCGGATCGGGATCTCGCATTACATCTTGCAGACGGAAGCATTGGTGAAGCTTTGGCGATTACTGATGCCGGTGGCCTTGACCTCTATCGAGAATTTGTCAGAATCGTCGGTACATTGCCGGATTTGGATATTTCCGCGGTGCATACATTGGGTGATCGAATGGCCAGAGGATCGGCTACGGAGAATTTTGCAACATTCTCGCGGCTTGTCGATCGTTGGTTGTCTGAAATGATACGAAGCATATCAACCGGCCGGCCACGGATCGAATCTGTCGTCGGTGAGCAGGCAACAATTGAGCGACTCGCTCATTTGGCTGGTCTTGAAGAATGGTTAGAGGTATGGGACAAGGTGAAACAACTTCTGTCCCGGGCAGAATACGCCAATCTTGACCGTAAACAGGTGGTGATCGGCATGTTCCACACCCTCGCAAACGCGGCGGGATAGGCCTGGATACCTGATCAGGGAGAGTATTTTCATGTCCGGCAAGACGCCGTTCTACATCACCACGGCAATTTCGTATGTTAACGGCCCCCCTCATCTTGGGCATGCCTACGAAGCCATTGCGACTGATGTTATCGCACGCTTCAAGCGGTTAGACGGACACCGCGTCCATTTCCTCACTGGCACGGACGAGCACGGTCAAAAAGTTGAGAAGACTGCGCGTGAAAATGGCGAAGAACTTGCCAATTTTTGCACGAGAATTTCCAACGAATTCAAGCAGATGGCGACCTTACTGAATATCTCAAATGATGATTTCATTCGAACAACTGAAGAGCGGCATATCAAAGCATCTCAAGCTATTTGGGCCAAGATTATGGATGCCGGTGACATCTATCTTGGTAAATATGCGGGTTGGTATGCGATCCGCGACGAGGCTTTTTACGGCGAAGACGAACTTAAGAAAGGTGAGGACGGAAAATTCATTGCGCCGTCGGGTGCTGAAGTCGACTGGGTTGAAGAACCAAGTTATTTCTTTCGTCTATCGGATTACACGGACAAGTTGCTCAAGTATTACGAGGATAATCCTGATTTCATATTACCTCACACCAAGCGCAACGAAGTCGTCAGCTTTGTCCGTGGGGGATTACAGGATCTCTCGGTGTCACGTACGGGTATGAACTGGGGCGTTCCGGTTCCAGGCGATCCTGACCATGTCATGTATGTCTGGTTGGACGCGTTGACCAATTACATGACCGCTGTTGGCTATCCTGAAACGAACAGTGAAATGTTTGCCTTATTCTGGCCGGCAGATATTCACGTCATTGGCAAAGACATCGTCCGCTTTCATGCGGTCTATTGGCCGGCATTCCTTATGTCAGCCGGTATTGAGTTGCCGAAACGGGTGTTTGGTCACGGCTTTATCAATATAGAGGGTCAAAAGATGTCCAAATCGCTGGGCAACGTGATCACCCCGAAAGCGATGATCGACGAATTTGGTTTGGATCAAATGCGTTACTTCCTGATGCGGGAAGTGCCCCATGGCAGTGATGGATCGTTCACGAAAGAAAGTCTGGTCAATCGAATCAATGCGGATCTTGCAAACGACCTGGGCAACCTGGCGCAGCGGGTTCTAACTCAGGTCATCAAGAATTGTGATGCGCGCGTGCCGCAACCGGGCGAGCTATTGGCGGCAGACAAGGCGCTTCAGAACGCTGTTAAAACCGCTCTCGACACAATGCGGGAGACGATGGAAACGCAAGCAATCCATCGCATGCTCGAAGCGATCTGGTTTGTCGTTGGCGAGGCGAACCGCTATGTCGACGCTCAGGCTCCCTGGGCATTGCGAAAAACGGAACCGGAGCGTGCGGATACTGTGTTGTACATCCTCATCGATGTCATCCGTATCCTCGGGATTTATGTGCAGTCGGTCGTTCCCGGCAGCGCGGCCAAGCTCCTTGATCAAGTATCTACGCCCAAAGACAAGCGTCTGTTCGAGCATATTTCCGACCGCATCGCGCCGGGAACTGAACTTCCCGAGCCGTCGCCGATATTTCCGAGGTATGTCGATTTGGAGGAGGGCGCAAAGGCGCCGGTTTGATGGCGGACGCCATGCCGCAAGCCCACAAAACCATGGCAATGTTGATCGATAGTCACTGCCATCTCGACTATTTGGCACGCGACGAAGACCTTGACGATGTCGTGGCCCGCGCTCGCGACGCGGGGCTCGGCGGCATGGTTACTATCTGCACAAAAGTCAGCGAATTCGATGATATTCGAGGGATTGCCGAGAAATACGACGATATTTGGTGCACGGTTGGTATCCACCCCCACGAAGCTGACGCAGAACCAGAGGTTTCTGCTGAACGACTGATCGAGCTGGCCGCCCATCCAAAGGTCGTCGGCATTGGTGAATGTGGCCTTGATTACTACTACGAACACAGCTCCCGTGAGGCGCAGCAGCGCAGTTTCCGCGCACATATTGCTGCGTCACGTGTTACCGGACTTCCGCTTATCGTCCACACCCGTGATGCTGATGACGATACGGCTGCAATTCTTCATGAGGAATATGCAAAAGGACCATTTACCGGACTCATTCACTGCTACAGCACATCGCAGGAACTCGCCGAGAAATCTCTTGAAATCGGATTTTATATCTCTCTTTCGGGGATTGTGACTTTCAAGAGCGCCGAAAGTTTACGTGAAACAGTAAAAATCCTTCCCAATGATCGCGTTCTTGTTGAAACCGATGCGCCATATTTGGCGCCAGTGCCCAAGCGCGGTAAACGCAACGAACCGGCATTCGTTATTTACACGGCTGCCGCAGTCGCTGAACTGAAGGATATGAGTGTCGACGACCTAACGGCGGCAACCACCGCAAACTTCTTCCGTTTATTTTCGCGAGCACGTCCGCCAACTGTTGCGACATGATGTCGTCGATTGGGGCGGTGGCGAGCAGATTCGACATAGATAAAATTTATGAGTAAGAAGCAATTTAGTAAAAATCAAAAATAATAATATATATCAAAGAGATATAATGTTTATTGGTTGTTTTTTTGATGATAAATTTTCCATAATATACATTATGCAACATAACGATTGTAATTTTATATTTAGGCCTGACGCATTTGCACTTTCTCTATGAACTGGTCCCCTACGCAACAACTCTAGTTAATCCAGCCCTTACGCTCAGCCAACTTCGAATGCCAGATCAGAAATGCAGCTACTGCCAGCGACAGCGACGTCCCTATAAGGACCGGGTTGAAGTCGATTGTTCAGTTGGCCATCATGCTAAATGCGTGGATCACTATCACGATGACGCCGAGTAGAGATGCGATAAAGACATAGAGCGCCGCTGATTTTCTAATTAGAAGCAGCAGGCATCCAAGCACGCCACCGAAAACGGCTATTGCAAATGACACCGTGGCCCATGTGGGTCGTCCATTGATGACTGCGCGATACGCTTCGGGTATTGCGGCACTTGGTCGGCGTTCAACTGCATGACGAAATTCATGCTTCCCGCTCCATTCCAGATCAACATGATCTGCGCCGATTATCCGGAAACTCCAGTGAACATCACCAGCGGCCTTATCGTTCATCGCCTCTCCCTTTTCGCTACGCATTGTTTGCCTGCAGTTAGACAAACAGCTCATCCATGAGTGCGTATCTCCCACCCCAACCGTTATCCATACCAGCCATCATCGTGGCAAAACAGGTGATCTCAGCCTCTGTGGGGTCAATGGGGACTTGAGGAGGGGCACCTTTGTTTTGGCGTCCATGTCCTCAAATTTTACAGTCGTCAGAAGGACCCGAGGCCAATCCGCCATCATCGGGCTGGTGATGATATTTTAATCGAAAACCGAAAAAGAATGATGCCAAACCAGCTTTTCCAGCTCGATAACCTCCTGAAAACCCATTCTGCTGAAATCGGAATTGCCGCCCCACTTCATCTCATTGAGCCAAAATCCACGGGGCTTCAGGTCAAATTTGCGGATGATTGTTTTAATGTTGGGACCATACCAGCGGTGCAATATTTCTGTATTGGTCCAGGCGCGTCAAACCAGCGTGCGCGGTGCTTCGAAAATGCGGTCAAGGACATATTTCGGTAGGTCACTCATGACCCGTTTCCTTTGCGTCGGTTTGTTTCATGTTGGCGAGGACGCTATCGAGCTGGTCAAAGTTCGTCCCCCAGAAAGCCTTAAATTCAGTCAGTCAGTCGACCGCTGCCGCCATATTCTGGGCTTTCAATCTGGCGGGACGACGTTGTTCGTCAATATCCCGCTCAATCAGGCCTGCGCGCTCAAGCACTTTCAGGTGTCGTGATACTGCCGGTTGGCTAATTTCAAAGGGGATCTGCGAGCTCATTTACCGAGGCTTTGCCGTCAATAAGGCGTAAAAGTATTGCCCGCCGCGTTGGGTCAGCGAGGGCCGCAAACATGGCGTCGAGATCTGGTGATGCATTTATATAACTAATTTGTTCCATAACATAATAGTTATATAAATGTCAGGTACTGACAATAACCCTTAAATAAATCCCAACTTTTTGACTTCCTCTCTTTCGGAAGGGCTACGTATAGAGGTCGCGGTCGCGTCGATAAGCCTCGGAAAAAATTTCAAGGAGCTGCCGCGCTTTAGGATCGCGTTCTGCGTATTGCGTCAGGCCTTTTGCAAGGTAGCTGCAGAAGGCAATTGCCTCCCCCTTCCCTCGTAGATCGAATGCCGTTGCAGTCTCGTTGAGATCCTCGTGGACGAGCCGACGCGCCATGACGTTGAGTTGTTGTTTCGTAAAGCGATGTTTTGTGCGCCAGCGGTGCTGCAACTCTGCGGATGCCATGATGTCTCCAATACGTGTCAGGCATATAAAATTATCTACTAGTAGATATTAGGCTAATGTATTTCGATCGTAAAGACGTTTTGCGGTTTCAACCAATCCATGTCGCGGTTAGAAATGAAAGGCAACCGAACGGCGATTTGTAAGCAGCGCCGTCGTGAAAACCTTTAGGTGGCATTATGCCGATCAATCTCGATCAAATTCTCGACATTATGGCGCGATTGCGTGCTCCCAAAACCGGCTGCCCTTGGGATTTAGAGCAAACGTTTCTTTCGATTGCGCCCTACACGATTGAGGAAGCCTACGAAGTCGCGGACGCAATTGAACAAGGCGATATGGACGCGTTGCGCGACGAGTTGGGAGA
>CAVOAK010000085.1:0-10993 GCA_963693665.1 Alphaproteobacteria bacterium
CGACCGAGTGTCCTTGCCCGGTTACGGCGATATCATTCTCATCAAAGCTCGTCAGCACGGTGACGGCTAAGACAAGCGGTCGCGCGACGCCAGCTTCATTTGCTGCAGTGCTTGCGGTTTCACTTGCAGCACGCAACATTTCCGGACCGCCCAATCCATGAACATTCAACATGAATGGGGCCAAAGGCGCCACTGCGCGAATTGCACCTGCGACCGTGTTAGGAATGTCGTGAAATTTTAGATCTAGAAAGAAGGGGAGTTGGCCAAACGTCACGTCACGTAAGCCCTGCGGGCCGTTTGCATTGAAAAATTCCAAGCCAATTTTGATGCCGCCAACATGCCCTGTTAGCGTATGGGCAATTGATTTTGCGCGCCCTAACTCTGTGGTGTCGAGGGCGACAAATATGCGTTCGCCAGCCAAGGAAGGCGGCGGCGCTTTCTTCTGCAATGAGGCAGTCATCAACGGTATTTTACATCGAATTGGAATTCAGCGGAAGTGGAAGCCTCTACGGCGAGGCCAATATTCAGCATGGATCCTCCACACAGTTGGACAATCGTCCAATCTCGGCGTCTGCAAGTACAAGGTGGTAGAGAGTTGATGCGGGCATGACGTCTATTATGCCAGTTGCATCCACACCGATATGCTCAAGCCAAGTGCCCGGCGCCCCACCACCCACCGCTAGGTGATCGCGCATCAGAACCGTAAGAACAGAGTGAAGCCGTCCGCTTGCTTCAGGATCGTCCGCAAAATTACCACGTGCCGCGTGCGCCTTCAGCGCCTCGGTCTGCGGCCATACGCGACGATTTGCATCGATGCCGAGGCCTTCACAGTCGATCTGATTCATGATTCCACCACTTTTTGGGTCTATGCCGTGGTTAACAGCGAACCGATAGAGCAAGTCCACCAAGTCGGATATGTCGTCCGTAGCTCCAGTAAGTTCAGCATAGCGGTGCAGGAGCCATACCCACTCGAAATGGTGGCCGGGTTCGACCAGGCGGCCGGAGGTCGACGGCAATGGTCGCAAATTTTCGGTGAAATACTCTCGCAAGCTGCCATCGACGATAAATCGGTCCTGCGCTAGTGAAATTAGTGCTGCTGCGCGGGCCAGATATCCGCCATCGCCTGTTGCGTCATGAAGCGCGAGAAGCGCCTCAAGGAGATGCATGTGCGGATTCTGTCTTTTTGGCAGTTGAAGTTTTTGACCGTTGGAATCAAGTCCCTCGCCATAACCGCCACTTACGTTGTCAGCGAGAACTGTATCGAGAAACGCCAGTGTCTCTGCGGCGTATTCGAGCGCTCTTCGGTTGCCCGATGCTTTGTATAGCCACGCCATGGCAAAAATCACAAAGGCCTGATCATAGAAATCGCGACGGCTATCCAGCGGCGAACCGTCGCGTTGAACGCTATGGCACCAGCCGGATTCAGACCGATAGTGTGCGATCAAAAACTCAAAGCCGTGGTTTGCATCCTCAAGTGCCCCTTCAAGGTGTCCGCAGATCGCAGCATGAGAAAACACGTAAATCTGTCGTGCCTGAACGATGAGCCGTTTTCCATCTGAAGTAATCGGCCGACAATCGGCCCCAAGTTTCTCATGGAAGCCACCTGCTTCGCGGTCGATACCAAATTGCTGCCAAATTGGGAGTGTGCGTCCATAAAGCCATTTGTGGAAATCCTGCCGATCCACCACAGTCACAACTTCCCTCCTAAGCGCGCGAGGCGGACATAAAATTCATTGGCACTAAGTCTATGCCATTTGACGTGCTCTAGGAACGGGCATTGGCGGGTCGATCCGGTAGGTTGGCTGTCGCCGCTTTCTCGCGTGTACGCCGCAGCATCCGCCGGCGCATACCGCTGTACCACATTGCAACGGCGCCTATTAGGAAGCCAATGACGAGTGGACCGAGTGAAATGATATAGACGGGTAAATCGATAGCGTAGGGCAGTGGCCACAGTTGAACCTCGGTTTGCTGCCGATTCGACACGGCGAACAGGACCGTTGCAACGGTCGCTGGCGGGACGAGTATCCAATGTATAAGCCGCATCGATACGGCGATCAGTTGTTGTTGACCAGCTCTCGTAATTGCTTGCCAGTCTTGAAGAAGGGAACAACCTTCGGCTCGACTTGAACCGGCTCACCTGTTCGCGGATTTCGACCAGTTCGCGCGCCACGGCGCTTTACCGAAAATGCGCCAAACCCGCGCAATTCGACACGATCCCCGCGACCCAACGCTGCCGCAACTTCGTCAAAAATAGTCGATACAATACGCTCAACGTCACGCTGGTAGAGATGGGGGTTATGCTCCGCAATTCGGAGTATGAGTTCCGATTTTGTCATTCCGAAAACCTCGTTATTTCAATGGCCTGTGGCGTACTATACCCGTGACATCGTGGTTGGCCTGGATATATGAGACGCATATATCCAGCTGCTCTCTCTTATGCGCCGGTCGATCCGGAATCTGACGTTTCCTCGGGCTCCGCACTGGCTGCGTCTTCCTTAGAAATTTCGGTGGCCTCGGCATCGCCTTCGGTTTTCTTTTTCGCCTTTGCCTTGGCTGGCGCCTTTGTCTTTGCCTTAGCCTTTGCCTTAGCTGGTGCCTTCGTTACTTTCTCCTTAACTATTTTTTCCGATTTTTTCGGAGCCGAAGCCTTCTCGACAACGGGTTCTTCATCGTCATCGTCATCGTCATCGCCGGATTCTTGTTTTGAGCGAATTGCGGCGCCAAGAATCTCGCCAAGGGATGCGCCTGAATCGGAGCTTCCATAATTGGCCATTGCCTTTTTTTCTTCGTCGATTTCGCGAGCCTTAATCGAGAGATTAAATTTGTTTGTAGCGCGATCCATCGTCGTTACTTTTGCGTCGAACTTTTCGCCGACAGCAAATCGATCGGGTCGTTGCTCAGACCTGTCGCGGGAGAGGTCAGTTTTGCGTATGAAGCCGGCGACATTGTCCTTGATTGTGACCTCTATGCCTCGGTCGAGAACCTTGGACACCGTGCAGGTTACAACCTGGCCTTTTTTGAGCGTTTCAGAATCTTTAACCGGGCCGTCCGTCAGCTGCTTAATGCCGAGGCTGATACGTTCTTTCTCAATGTCGACCTCGAGTATCTTTGCCTTGACCGTGCTTCCCTTCGAAAATGCTGAAATGGCTTGCTCCCCAGCTTGATCCCAGGCGATGTCCGACATATGCACCATGCCGTCGATATCCCCTGGCAAACCTACGAACAACCCAAACTCGGTAATGTTTTTGATTTCGCCTTCAATTTCACTGCCAACTGGGAATTGGTCGACGAAGTCGTACCAAGGATTAGGAAAGCACTGTTTGAGCCCTAAGCTGATGCGCCGTTTTTGCGGATCAACATCAAGGACTGCAACCTCCACTTCCTGGCTGGTTGAGACGATTTTTCCAGGATGAACGTTCTTCTTCGTCCAGCTCATTTCTGAGACGTGAACAAGGCCCTCGACGCCAGCCTCAAGTTCAACAAACGCACCATAGTCGGTGATGTTTGTCACGCGACCAGTGAATTTCGTGCCAATCGGATATTTTGCGTCGACCCCATCCCAAGGGTCGGCCTCCAATTGTTTCATTCCGAGACTAATGCGCTGCGTTTCCGGATTAAAACGAATCACCTGCACATCGACCGTTTGCCCAATCTGCAGCGCTTCACTCGGATGGTTAATTCGGCGCCAAGCAATGTCGGTGACATGGAGCAATCCGTCCACACCGCCCAAATCCACAAAGGCGCCATAGTCAGTGATATTTTTAACGACGCCGCTCAGGACTTGCTTTTCCTTGAGGTTGGCAATCAATTCGGTTCGCTGCTCGGCTCGACTCTCCTCAAGCACTGCTCGACGTGACACGACGATGTTGCCGCGGCTACGGTCCATCTTAAGTATCTGAAACGGCTGTGGGGTGCCCATCAGTGGGGCAATATCGCGAACTGGACGTATGTCAACCTGGCTGCCCGGCAAAAATGCCATGGCGCCTGAGAGGTCGACTGTAAATCCGCCTTTAACGCGCCCGGAAATCACGCCAGTGACATGCACTGTGTCTTCGAACGCTTTTTCCAACAGTGTCCAAGCTTCTTCACGTATTGCTTTTTCCCGTGAGAGGACAGCTTCACCGTTCTTGTTCTCCATACGCTCGATAAAAACCTCGACGACATCGCCAACACTGAGATTGGCCGGGGCGCCTGGCTCAGAAAACTCTCTGACCTGAACGCGGCCTTCGGATTTGAGGCCGACATCAATCAGCGCGTAATCGCTGTCGAGTGCGATAATATTTCCTTTAACGACGGTACCTTCAATTCCCTTGCCGTCTCCGAAGGTTTCGTTGAGAAGATCCGCAAAGTTCTCTTTAAGTTCGGCAGTTTCAGCCATGTTTAGGTTTAGTCCCTTCAGTTGTTTGTGTATGCCAGCCGGTTGTATCCGACGGTCTAATCCCGGTTACCAAATTACATCCTGCGCACCGCGCCTTGAACGAAATGAATTCAAGCCTTGGTCCGCCAGGTAGTCTTGCTGGACGCTATCGGCACGGACTGCGCGTCGATATGTGCGATTGCTGCCGCAAATGCCGCGTCAGCGTCAAGCGCCTCTGTATCCAACAGATACGCATCGTCGGCTGGTATAAGCGGCGCTACCGCGCGGGTTGAGTCCCGCGTATCGCGTTCACCCATATTCCGCAAGACGCGGGCATATATACTGGGCTCTCTACGTTCTAGCAACTCTTTATGGCGGCGCCTGGCCCTGGTTTCAAGGTCGGCAGTGATGAATATCTTGATGTTGGCGTCGGGACAAATGACCGTGCCGATATCACGCCCGTCGAGGATGGCGCCGGTTGCGCCATTTGGTGGGCTCGCCGCGAAGTTTCTCTGGAACTGTCTAAGTGCCTCACGTGCGGCCTCGAAGCCTGCAACTCTAGATGCCGCCGCCGCCGCCTCGTCGCCGACAATAGCCGGGTCGTTAAGGTCTTCTGGTTTGAGAGATTTGGCGGCATCCAGCGCCTGTTGAGGGTCGTCCAGATCACCATTCGCGCGCAAGACCTTGAGACCGATGGCACGATATAGCTTCCCGGTATCAAGGTAGGCGAAGCCAAAATGACCGGCGAGCCGTCGGCCAAGTGTTCCTTTACCAGCTGCCGCAGGCCCATCAAGTGCGATGATCATGATTCACTTTCGCCCGAAGTAGCGCGCGGTGTCGATTGCAATTCTGTGTCTGAGCCGGAAATTTTCGTACCCAAATCATTCATCAATTCCACGAAGCCTGGAAAACTGGTGGCAATTGAATTGCCGTCATCCACTGTGACTGGTGCGCTGGCCGTTAGTCCAAGGACAAGAAAGCTCATAGCAATACGATGATCCATATGGGTCCGAACCAAGCCGCCGGTTGGCACATTATCTCCTCGGCCCTGGATTGTAAGTTTGTCGTTGTCCGCACCCGCCACCAATCCACAGGATTTCAGACCTTCGACAATTGCCGCTAGCCGATCGCTTTCTTTAACGCGTAGCTCCTTCAGACCATGCATAGTTGAAGTGCCCTCGGCATGAGCCGCCGCGACAGCAAGCACCGGATATTCGTCGATCATGGAAGGCGCCCGTTCGGCGCTTACCTCGATCCCATGAAGGCGTGACGACCAAGCGCTAATATCGGCGACAGGCTCACCCGCAAACATCCGCTCATTGTTCAATTCGATCCTCGCGCCCATTTCGTGCAGTGTTGTAAGCAATCCGATGCGAAGCGGGTTGATGCCGATATTTCTGAGAGTGAGCTCGGAGCCGGAACTGATCAGCGTGGCGACAAGTGGATAAGCAGCTGAGCTAAGGTCGCCAGGAACATCCACCTCTGCTGCTTGCAGTTCGGGTTGGCCCGTGAGTGCGATGACACTTCCACGACTATCGTCCTCAACCGAAATTTTCGCTCCGAAATGCCGTAGCAAGCGTTCTGTATGATCGCGTGTCGCTTGTGCTTCGATGACGGTTGTAACACCGGGTGCATTCAGGCCAGCCAACAACACTGCTGATTTGACTTGCGCCGACGCGACTGGGGGGCTGTACGTGAACGGCATTGGCTCGTCGGTTCCGCTAATCGCTAATGGGAGCCGCCCGCTATCTCGGGTGACGAATTGCGCGCCGATCCGTGAAAGAGGTGCGATGACACGATCCATGGGGCGTTGCCGAAGTGAGGAATCGCCAGAAATGAAAGCTGAAATATGCTGGCCAGCGAGCACGCCGAGAAGCAGGCGCGCGCCGGTGCCAGAGTTGCCGAAATCCAACACATCATCTGGTTCGGAAAGACCGCCCAACCCGACCCCGTCTATGAACCAGCCTTCGCTGCCTTGCCGCTCAACCCGAGCGCCGAGCGCACGCATCGCCGACACCGTACACAGCACGTCATCTGCCTCAAGGAGGCCGCGAACGACGCTGCGGCCAACGGTAAGACCCGCGATAATTATGGCGCGGTGCGAGATCGATTTATCGCCGGGAACGTAGATATCGCCGCTGAGGCGTCCAGCTGGAGAAGAGAATAGACGTTGCAAATGATAATCCTGAGATGTTGTTTCTAAAGTCGAGTGTACCATCGAGCACCGGGTCGACCCAATGGGCTTTACAGTGGGTTTTATTGGCGTTGGTGCTGGCGCTGCGATCCATAAGTAAGGGTCTATTGCCGTGCGGTAACGTCCTTCCGCTGAAAATTCTTATCGGTTGATAAGCAATAATGCCTTTGACATAGAGTGTTCGTTCGTGGCAAGTGCCGACGCATCAATTGATGCCGTTCAAGGAGGTTGCTGTTGGCAAACCCTGAGTTAGGTTCAAAACGCGTTTGCCAGGGCTGCGAAACTCGTTTCTATGACTTGAAGCGTAGCCCTATCATTTGCCCTAGTTGTGGTGCGACGTTTAATCCGGAAGCCGTATTGCGCTCACGCCGCAATCGCTCAAGTGCAGCTGCAGCACCTGTGGTGCCTAAGGCCGCCGCAGTAGCAGTCGAAGTGGTTGATGAAGAAGTTGTTGTCGACACGGTGAACGACGACGATGACGCAGATGAAGAAGAAGTCATTGAAGATACGGGCGACCTGGGTGAAGACGACTTTGAAGTTCCCGCCGCCTCGAAAAATGTAGACGGCGAAGAAACCTAAGCATAACCCGCGTCCGCTGGTGAACTATTCCCGCGGGCACGTTGGGGCCGTAGCTCAGTCGGGAGAGCGCTTGAATGGCATTCAAGAGGTCAGGGGTTCGATTCCCCTCGGCTCCACCATTACTTTCAACAGGTTATGACTGTCTCGAATACGCATTGCTATGTACGGGTAGCAATTTGTTTAGTATTCTTGCGTGTTGGTTGCCCCCCCCCCCTTGCCTGCACGTCCAAAATAGCCCGCCTGTATTTCCGGCATTTGAAACGCTTTCTATCAACTGGCTACAAGTATCATCGGCGTTGCAGCGCTGAGGAGGCAGTACGCGGTAATCCAGAGTTCAAATTAGAAACTGCGCAACGCAAAAATATCGCGCATTTCCGCTTATGGCCCATTGCGGATATTTGATAACCAAATTTGAACTAACTGCGTAAATTAAGTGCTATTTCCAGTGAAATTTTTGTCGCTTTGCCATATTTCGTGCAAATGACGCTCATTCACATCAGATCCTGGCGTCGGCGGATTGCTAATAAACGCCGCAAAATTCGGTCGATCACTACGCATTCGATGTATTGTCGATATATAACGAGCGATGGTCTTTTTCTGGCCAAATGTTGGAGATTCTTGGCGCCCGTTGGCATCGCTAATTATTTAGTTTGCGCACCATTGAAGCGGCTTACTAAATCTACCAATGAGGAAAGAAACAAGTTCTTTGATGACGTCCGCGCCCTCGATTGTAGCCTTGCGATCAAACAAGCCAAATGTTGCGGTGCCGTCGCCTCTGAATCCAATATGGAGGTGTCTTTCCCAGTTTTGTGAAACTCAATTATTAGCCTCCCATTTGGGTTCAGCGTAAGTTCCGAACGAGTATTTGGCTCTGAGCTTGATGAAATTCGCGCTGATAAAACCGAACTTCTGGCGCACGCATTAGGAGAGACAGGTGTCGTTTCACGGGAGGCCATTATGATTGGTGACCGCAGCTACGACATGATAGGCGCACGAAAAAATGAAATGACAGCGGTTGGTGTTCTATACGGATATGGGAATAAAGATGAATTGATCGCAGCGGGCGCTCACCATATCCCGGCCACGCCCTTGGAATTGCTTGGGGTCGCCTCTTAGTGCTGTTCTCTGATCCGTCAATTTCCTCGGGAAGTGACAATAGAACCGGCACATAATTTAGTGCCGCTGACTGCGCCCTAAATGGCGATGCGGCTACTGTAGGCTTGGTGATTTGAGAAAGTCGTAGCGGCTCGCGGATGACACGCGAATTTCCATGCGGTCGCCGTCACGGAGCACGGTCAGGGGGATCTCGGTCCCAGCGCTGCCAAGCCCCCATATTGTCCGGTACATGGTGCCGAGTTCGCTGACCGCATGACCTTGTACTGCAACAACCATGTCGCCGACTTGCAGATCAGCGTGCTCTGCTGGACCGTCATCGACAATGCCAGCGACAATGAGCTGGTCTTCGGTCTCTGCCGTTAGCATCCCGAGCCAGGGCCGGGGCGGTCTGTCAATTCTGCCAACAGCGAGCATGTCATCGAGAATGGGCTTCAAGAGGTCAATAGGCACAACCATATTGCCGTCCGCCGCGACGCGCCCGGGAATGGAAAGCTGCACAAAAAGCGATCCAATACCCTGCAATCGGCCACTGCTGTCAAAAAGACCGGTCCCGCCCCAGTGTTGATGGGGCGGGGCAATAAATATAGCTTCGTCGATCAAATATTCCCAATAGCCAGCGAACTCGCGGATCGAAATAATGCGTGCGCAGACGGCATTATCACGGCCACCGTGGCCGGCAGCGATTACGGGGTCGCCTTCATGTAAATCGCTGGAGTTTCCGAGTTCGACAGCCGGTAGGTCGAGCCGCTGGAGCGCCTGCACCAGGCCAAATCCCGTCTCTTGGTCATAACCCACCACATGGGCACTGGTCGCCCTACCTTTGTGATCGACGAGCCACACCGCATCTGCCTCTGAGATCAGATAGCCAATAGTCAAAATGAGTCCGTCGTCCCTGATCACTACTCCATGGCCAGCACGCTCTGTACCCAACATTGATGCAGTCATCGCATCTTCAGGGATGTGCGCACGCACCGAAACGACTGAACTCAACACGAGATCAAGGTCAAATGACACGTCGTCCGGACTCGGATCTGGCGCCGCGGGTTTATTGCTGGGGAAGGCGTCGGTCATATTCGATACCGCAAATATTCAGGCTTCAGTTGATTAAACTTGGCAGGTGCCGGGCTCGGGCCAGCGGGATACCAAGGAAATAAAACTACTTATTGTTGTCACAAGTGCCTTGTACAAGAAAAACCCGGCCAATCCCGGATCCGAAAGTTGGCGCCGAGACTGGCCGAAATACTAAAACGCGTTAGGTCCGCGCTTAAACTAGAACAGCAACAGCGATTTCCTTACAATTCTCAAACGTCGCACGGGCAAGCCCCTTGCCGGCGGCACTTAATCCTTTGATACCGTGTTTGCCAAGAACATCAGTCTATGCCGTCTCACCGCGAGCGACTTCGATATCTCCTTGCTTCGGTAAGTTGTTTATCAACATGGCTGTAATTGCCGTGCGCTCGGCGTGGGAACCCTTATCGAAATAATTTTCGGCCGCAATCCGGTAGGGCCCAGTTGCGAAAGCGAGCTCTTCAACACTCTGCGGATAAAGATCTCCAGGTTGTTCCTCTGGAACGAGTGATGTAAGCGAACCGATACGGATTGCGACACTTTTTACGTCAAATTTTGCAAGCTTCCTTTGCTCTATTTTTGCAATGACGGCAGTGTGATTGCACGCAAAAAATTCCACATATTTCCGCCCGGGCAAGGTCAGTTCTTTGCCATCTTGCGTACTCACGATCAGATTGATTTCACTGCTCTCTGTCGGCAGATAGGCAACACCGTCTTCGGGCTGCGGCCGCTTTTTCTGGAGGCAAAAGGCGGTCAGAAAAATCGAACAAGTACCGCCCTCACAGTGAACCGGCATCGGCTCTGGCGTTGCGACTAAACCTAGCGCTTGCGGTGCCGCAGATACGGTCGTGAGAGGCACGGCGATTAGAGCGGCGGCAAGCGTCGTTCCAAGTAAAACAGTAGAAGAGAGTTTCCACATTGTAATTCTCCTCCAATTTGCCGGCGCAGCATTGGACAGCGCGGGCACCAGCTGCCGGACAATTTTGTGCGCTCATAGCATCGCACCAAGGTTGTTAACCGTCAATTCAACAGAGTGGCAGAGTGAGAGGTAAGAGAGAGGGCGAAGACGTTCCAGAGCAGGTGATCAGGGCGCGCTGCTGGAATAGTTGCTGTGGGGAAACAACTAATCTCATGCACTTGTATGTGCCCTG
This sequence comes from Alphaproteobacteria bacterium, assembly GCA_963693665.1. Classification (GTDB taxonomy): domain Bacteria; phylum Pseudomonadota; class Alphaproteobacteria; order UBA8366; family CAVOAK01; genus CAVOAK01. The sequence continues at coordinate 10,466 of CAVOAK010000085.1, forward strand.
CCCTAGACCCATTTATCTTCCGTACGACGTTGGTGACATACTTGAATGTCGGGTGCCGGCAAGTGGCTCGACAACGGATTTAGGCGTGCTCATGAAAGGAGGCGACTGATTCATGGCGAGAGTATCGCTTTTCAACAGCCCGTTGATGCTGGGTTTTGAGCATTTCGAAGATATCGTCGACCAGATTGCAAAGAAATCTGCTGATGGTTATCCGCCGTACAATATTGAGCAGATCGCAAACGGAAAACTGCGTATTACCATGGCGGTTGCTGGGTTTTCTGAAGATGATCTTTTGGTCGAGGTGCAGAATTGCCAACTTGAAATAAGTGGCCGGCATTCGGATTTGCGTGAAGATGACGGTGTATTTCTTCACCGCGGCATCGCAGCGCGGCAGTTCCGCCGCACGTTTGTTCTGGCCGACGGCATTGAAGTTGTCGCCGCCGAGTTAAATCACGGCCTTCTTAACATTGACCTCGAGCGACCTGAACCCGCAATGCAGGTGCGCAAGGTTGAGATTAAGACGGGCGG
>CAVOAK010000086.1:0-10680 GCA_963693665.1 Alphaproteobacteria bacterium
GACACCTTAAGTGATCGGGAAATTTGGGCATCGCTTGCGTTTATCAAAAGCCGTTGGCCCAAGGCAATCCGTGACCGGCAAAACTATATCAGCGACTTGTCAGTCCGCGATTCCTGAACCATAAACCCAGCTTGCTAGATCTTCCATCAGCAGATATTGAAGGGCATGAGTGCGGAGTTGAATTTAGTAGGCCGTATTTGCAGAACCAAATTTATCTCCTACGCAATCAAGAGGAACCGAATTCGTGCTCCGCAAAAATTTGTTTATGCCCTGGTAGTAACGACCACTGTGGGATGGGCGCTCCCCTCCTCCGCAGTGCACGTAGCCTCTTCTTCGCCTGAGGACTCCGAAAGTATGCGTTTGGTCATGCCAATCATGAACCCACTCCGCGGCAAAGACCTGTTCGTCGACAAGGGCTGTGTCGCTTGTCACGCGATCAATGGCATTGGCGGGCACGATGCACCACCAATGGACGCCAATAAGATGCAGGAGTTGATGAAACCATTCGACTTCGCTACCAAAATGTGGAACCACGCCGAAGCCATGATCGCCTCGCAGATCGAAGCTTTCGGCGAGCAAGTTCACTTCATCGGGCGAGAACTTGCCGACATCATCGCCTTCGTCCACGACGATAAAACCCAGCATGGCTTCTCTGAGGCTGACTTGACCGACGCGGCGCGCAAGTTGTTGAACCACGAACATGAAAGCCAGGCGGCGCCTGCCGCCCACTCCAAGGAGGTTGGTCATCCGCACGTGCCCGGAGCCAAGCCACACACGGACTGACACGCGTTAGTTTGAGTTGCTTGTCAGCCCTTGAAGAAAGATTTGAGGCGGCGATTCGCTTCGTCGAGCACCTCGTCCTCCTTGCAGAAGCAAAAGCGGACATAATTGGTGACATCGCCTTGTTGGTAGAAAGCGCTGACCGGCAAGGCTGTGACTCCAGCTTTCTCTGTAACATACCGGCAGAAGGAAATGTCATCCCCGTCAAAACCTAGGGGACGGAAGTCGGCACTGATAAAATAGGTGCCTGCACAATCGAGCACGTCGAATCCTGCCTCAATTAGCCCGTCAGCACATCGATTGCGCTTATCCTGCATTTTACCCGCAAGCCGTTCGAAATACGCGTCGTCGAGCGCAAGTCCATAGGCGACGGCGGATTGCAAATTGGGTGGTGTAGTGAACGTGACAAATTGATGAGCCTTGGCGATTGGCTGGAGCAAGTCCGTTGCAGCAATGATGTAGCCCACCTTCCAACCCGTCAAGGAAAACGTCTTACCCGCCGAGCCAATTTTAATGCATCGGTTGCGCATGCCAGGCATTGTGATAAAGGGCGTATGTCGGCGTCCATCGAAGGTGATGTGCTCGTAGACTTCATCGCACACTGCGTAGGCATCGAAACGCTCTACAAGCCCTGCCAGGAAGGCGAGTTCGTCACGGTCGAATACCTTGGCCGCTGGATTGAGCGGATTATTAAGAAGAAGAAGCTTCGTCTTTTCTGAAAATTCGGACTCAAGTGCCTCACGCGGCAGCGACCAGTCAGGCGGCTCTACCCGCACAGGCTTCGGCACGCCGCCCGCTCTTCGAATCATTGGCAAGTACGAATCGTAAAGTGGCTCGATCATGACCACCTCATCGCCTGGATTGATCAAGCCAAGGAAACAGTCGGCCAGTGCCTCAGTCGCGCCGGAGGTCACCATGACTTCGCTCTGCCAATCCACGTCCAACCCGTAAAATCTTGATTCGTGCTCGGCCACCGCCTGACGCAACGCAGGTAAGCCCATCATCGGCGGATACTGATTCCAGCCATCGACAACGGCGCTGGCCGCTGCCTCAAGAACATCTTTTGACTCCATACCAACCGGGAAACCTTGCCCTAGATTAATGGCTCCGTGTTCTGCGGCGATCTGATTCATCACCTCAAAAACGGTGGTGCCGTATGAAGACAAAACGGCGTTCGCGGGTTTCATGGCTTGGCTCCCAAACGTCTGAACTTCTAATACAAATTTTTAACCGACAAATACCATAGTCCGGTTCCGTTTTGCGCGACTGAACGGCATAGTACTGAAATCTAAACTATTTCGTTCAATTCAAAGGATAGCAATGAGTCAGTTAGCCCAAGGGTTATCGCGTCTCGGCACCGAAACCGCTTTCGACGTCCTGGCCCGAGCCGAGCAATTGTCAGCTACGGGCAAAGACATCATCAACCTCGGTATCGGTCAACCGGACTTCAAAACTCCCGGCCATATTGTCGAGGCGGCGATTAAGGCACTCAGAGACGGACATCACGGCTACACGCCGGCCAACGGCATCAAGCTCTTGCGCGAGTCCGTCGCTGTTGATCTCACCCAGCGTCACAGCGTTGGTGTTGATCCCGATCACGTAGTCATCGTGCCCGGTGGCAAGGTGACGATGTTCTTTGCCATTCTCATGTTTGGCGAACCCGGCGTGGAAATCCTCTACCCCAATCCCGGATTTCCAATTTATGAGTCCGTTATCAACTTCACCGGTGCCACGGCAGTTCCTATTCCACTCCGGGAGAACAATGCTTTCTCCTTTGATGCCGACGCTGTTTTAGCGCTCATAACGCCTAAGACGCGCCTCATGATCCTCAATAGCCCGGCAAACCCGACGGGAGGATGTGTACCAAAGGATCAGCTGAACAAATTGGCCGCTGGTCTTGAAGCCCATCCACACGTCACAATTCTTTCCGACGAAATCTATAGTCAGATGCTTTATGAGGGACGACAGCATACGACGCTGTTGAGTTACGAAAACCTACGTGACCGCGTGATCATGCTCGACGGCTGGTCGAAAACCTACGCCATGACGGGCTGGCGCCTTGGTTATGCAGTTTGGCCTGCTCATCTCGTTGAGCCAGCGACCAGACTGGCCATCAACTGTCACTCCTGCGTAAACGCGGCGGCACAGCATGCGGGAATTGCTGCACTGACGGGTCCGCAGGACGAGGTCCATGAGATGGTCACCGCCTTTGACGAGCGCCGTCAGGTTATCGTCGCTGCGCTAAATGGCCTACCTGGTTTTAGTTGTATTGATCCAGGAGGCGCCTTCTACGCCTTTCCAAATATCACAGGGACTGGCATGACTGCCTCGGAGGCACAGAACAAGTTTCTTGACACGGCATGTGTGGCAACAGTTGCCGGGACGAGCTTCGGTTCATACGGCGAGGGATTTGTCAGATTTTCCTACGCCAACAGTATCGAAAACATCCGGAAAGCCGTCGAGCGCATCGGCGAATGTCTTTAGTCCGCATACCCAAGATTGATGGTTTTTCTTGACGCCATCTCACCTCTGACCTTTGTTAGCGATCTGTAGGCGGAAACACCCAACTGATACTCCACACAGCAGGCCGATGAAGAAAATCGAAGCGATCATCAAACCGTTCAAAATGGACGAAGTTAAGGAAGCTTTGCAGGAGATCGGCATTCAAGGATCAACTGTCACGGAAGCCAAAGGCTTTGGGCGACAGAAAGGCCACACCGAACTCTACCGCGGCGCTGAGTATACGGTCGACCTGCTCCCGAAAATGAAGATCGAGGTCGTCGTCGAAGATTCGCAGGTAGAACGCGCGATTGAAGCCATTCTGAACGCGGCAAAAACAGGCCGCATTGGTGATGGAAAAATCTTCGTCACCAACGTAGAGGAAGCAATTCGAATTCGCACCGGAGAGCGGGGCGTCGACGCTATTTAAGACACTATCCAGAGCTTCGCAGGACTAGCGAAGTCAATTTGGATTTTGGCCCGTACTACAGCAAGGAATAGAAATGGCCGACGCAGACAAAATTATGAAAATCATTGCCGATAAAGATGTCACCTATGTGGACTTCCGGTTTACCGATCCCCGCGGCAAATGGCATCACACGGCGCAGCATGTCTCGACGGTAAACGATGAAATGTTCCGCGACGGAATTATGTTCGATGGTTCGTCGATCGCCGGCTGGAAGGCCATCCACGAGTCCGACATGACGTTGATGCCTGATCCTGACACAGCTTTTATGGATCCTTTTGCAGCCCAACCCATGCTCGTCGTGACCTGCGATGTGATCGAGCCATCAACCGGCCAACCCTATAACCGCGATCCACGATCTACAGCACGAAGGGCGGAAGCATACCTCGCGTCTTCGGGGATCGGTGACACCGCCTATTTCGGTGCCGAAGCCGAGTTTTTCGTTTTTGACGACGTGCGGTTCAGCCTCTCCATGCGCGGCGCATTCGTCGAACTCGATTCTGAGGAAGGGCCCTACAGTAGTGGGCGCGCCTATGAAGATGGCAACCGGGGCCACAGACCCCGCGCTAAAGGCGGCTATTTTCCTGTACCACCAGTTGATGCAGGCAATGATCTCCGCGCTGAGATGGTGACAACTCTGACAGAGATGGGACTCGCGATGGAAAAGCACCATCACGAAGTCGCACCGTCGCAGCATGAACTCGGCTTAAAGTTTGGCAAGCTCCTGCGTTCGGCTGACGAGCTGCAGATATACAAATATGGTGTTCACATGGTCGCCCATTCTTATGGCAAGACGGCAACTTTCATGCCGAAGCCAGTGATGGGGGATAACGGCTCAGGGATGCATTGTCACCAATCAATCTGGAAGGGTGGCAAAAACTTGTTTGCCGGTTCGCTTTACAGTGACCTGTCCGAGACCTGCCTCCACTACATCGGGGGCATTATGAAACACGCACGAGCTATCAATGCGTTCACTAATCCAACGACCAACAGTTACAAGCGATTGGTCCCCGGATTCGAGGCGCCTGTGCTTCTCGCCTATTCGGCGCGCAATCGCTCCGCCTCTTGTCGCATCCCCTATAGCACAAACCCGGAGGGAAAGCGTGTCGAGGTCCGGTTCCCCGATCCGGCTAGCAACCCCTATCTCGCCTTCACAGCCATGCTCATGGCAGGCCTAGATGGTATTGAGAACCGCATGCACCCTGGCGACCCGATGGACAAAGACCTCTACGACCTGCCGCCAGAGGAATTGACGGACATTCCAACGGTCTGCGGCTCGTTGCGGCAAGCCCTGCACGCACTTGACGAAGATCGCGGTTTTCTCAAAAAGGGCGACGTCATGAACGACGACCTTATCGATTCGTATATCGCCCTCAAGGAAGACGAAGTTATCCGGTATGAATCAACGCCTCACCCGGTTGAATTCGACATGTATTACAGCGTCTGAGGCACCCAACTAGCGTCAAATGTGCTGGCACGGATGGCATTCACGCTCAACTAGGTGAATTCACTTCAAGGTAACGTGAGCTTGAACTCACGACCACCGTAACCGTGGCTAAAGTCATGGGCGCAAAGAACAATTTTTTTTATGGACGACGGAATACAAACCGCTGAAAGGCTGCGTGTAAACGGCTGTTCGTGGTCATGCGGATGACGGAGAATACGGGTGCCGAGTTTGCTGCCGTCCGGCGCAAGTATTTCTCAACGGTCGGCATAATGTTCCCAACCCCGGTCAACATGACGCACCGTAACCTCAAACGAATAGGTTTCTTCTCCAACCCGCACCGCTTCGACGCCAACAATATCAGCTTCCCCGGCTAAAGCAGCGCTGGCCTGCAATAACAACGCAATCCCTGCACAGACCACTATTTCCAGTTTTATACTCATTAAATCAAGCCTTTCCGCCGTTCCCAATCAGCTAATCAAATAAACACATTTGTCGAATCAAAATTGGTTTCGTCGTTCGAGCAATGCACGACAATACATATGTCTCGCGCGTCCGTTTTGGAACAGATATTGCGTCCCACATGGAGGTTGCACGCTACCGCGACTTGCAAAGAATATAAAATTTACATATAAAATATCTATAAATAAAAACTGTATTTATACTGGAGATAAAGAAAATACATAAAATTTCTGTTTAATAAACATGACCATTTATTTTATTTTTATTTCCTCTTTTTTTAACTGTATTTTTTTTATTCATGAATACTTAACCTAAGAATCAAGGAAGGGAATCATTCTCACAGATTGTATTGAAGTAAAAGCGGTGATGGAGAATTTAATCACCGGTGAAATTCGTCGTCTCGCACAGGATGCGGACGTTTACGTCTTCGCGCTGTACGATCCAGATGAACCTAATGGCGACCCATTGGAATATCGTTGCCACAAGCGACAGGAACCACTTGGAGCAAATGATATCGATGTAAATTTTGACTTTGAGGGTGTTGGAATTTTATGCATCTGTACTAGAAGCGGTGAGTCGTTCAGTGTCCTAAAAATCCTCGTTCGTATCAGAGGCGGCCATTTCGTTGATGGCCAAGTCGGCACATTCGAAGGTTTTTGGGATGAGTTTCCAAAATACGTAAGCGAGGGCAAGTGAGTACGCTCGCTGCAATCACCGCCCCCTGCGAGCAACCAAGTGGATTACAGGCCCAGCGTTTAGTCCGCGAACTCTGTGGATCCAGTCGTTTTACTGGTTAACTGACCAGTAGAAGCTTCAATGCTTATGTAGGTACCGTTTCTACGGTCCGTGGGCGGCCGTCTTCATCCACTGCAACGTACGTAAATACACCTTCCGTGACTAGAAGCCGTTCGCCATGGACCGCGCCCCGGATCGCCCAGGCCTGCATCTTTACGGTTAAGGATGTGCGCCCTACCTTCTGAATCTCACAATAACAACAAACAGCGTCACCCACATAAACGGGCCTATGAAAGATCATTCGGTCGACAGCTATGGTCACGACGCGGCCTTTGGCACGCTCTTTCGCAGCCATTCCGCCGGCGATATCCATCTGGCTGAGGAGCCACCCGCCAAATATGTCACCGGAAACATTGGTGTCTGCTGGCATGGCAAGCGTTCTTAGCGCCAATTCCCCAACGGGCTCTTCTACGGATATATCTGTCATGTCTCTTATCAAACGCTCCCTGCGGCACTATATGTCTATATATTGTATCAATGCGGCGGAATACCACACTATGATGCTTGCCTACTGTTTCCCGCGATCCATATAATGATGCCATGAATGACCTATTTCAAACAGCGGCAAAGCGCAACGACGACGATTATCAAGCGAAGGATATCGAAGTTCTTGAGGGGCTCGAACCCGTCCGACGCCGACCAGGCATGTATATCGGTGGAACCGACGAGCGAGCGCTCCATCATTTAGCTGCTGAAATCATCGACAACGCAATGGACGAAGCCGTAGCTGGCCATGCGAGCCGGATAGATATCGAACTTTGCGAAGATGGCTCTGTGTCGGTGCACGATAACGGCCGTGGAATTCCTGTCGACCCGCACCCAAAATTCAAGGACAAATCAGCGCTTGAGGTGATCCTCACAACTCTCCATTCGGGAGGCAAGTTCTCGGGGAATGTCTATGCGACGTCGGGCGGATTGCACGGGGTTGGGCTTTCGGTCGTAAACGCATTGTCAGACCGGCTTCGTGTGGAAGTCGCTCGTGACCGCAATCTTTATAGCCAGGAGTTTAAACGCGGCGCGCCCACGGGCCCATTAATCGACGGAGGGCCGATACAAAACCGCCGCGGTACGACAGTAAACTTTCATCCCGATCCAGAAATTTTCACCGACGGCATAAAATTCGATCCGGCACGGCTATACCGTTTCGCTCGCTCGAAGGCCTATTTGTACAGGGGCGTCGAAATACGGTGGTTGTGCGATCCCAAGCAACTGAATGATTCAGATCAAACCCCAAAGGAGGCAACGCTCCATTTTCCAGGTGGGCTTGGCGACTTTCTTGCAGCGACTGTTGCCGACAGAGCAACGCTAACACCACACCAGTTCGCTGGACAAGTACAGGCACCGGACGGAGTAGGTGGTGTTGAATGGGCGGTGACATGGCCGATCGACGAAGATGGCTTCGTTAGTTCCTACTGCAATACGGTTCCGACTATTCAAGGCGGCAGCCACGAAACTGCATTTCGAACAGCGCTTGCCCGCGGCCTCAAAGCGTATGGCGAGATGAGCGGCGTGCGTAAGGTATCTCAGGTCACCGGTGAAGATATTCTTGGTGGCGCTGGCGCCCTCCTTTCAGTTTTTGTCCACGATCCGCATTTTCAGGGCCAAACTAAGGAACGGCTATCATCGCCAGCAGCCGCCAAACTCGTCGAGAATGCCGTCAAAGATCATTTCGAACTCTGGCTCAGCGGAGACCCGACGAGTGCCGGTGCATTGATGGAGCGTATGCTGGAGCGCGCCGATGAGCGCCTCCGCCGGCGATCTGCAAAGGACCTTGCCCGTAAGACGGCAACGCGCAAATTGCGATTGCCCGGAAAACTCTCTGATTGCACACGGACATCGGCAGAGGGAACCGAACTTTTCATTGTTGAAGGGGATTCAGCAGGCGGCTCCGCAAAACAAGCGCGTGATCGGGAAACGCAGGCGGTTTTGCCACTGCGAGGAAAGATTCTCAACGTTGCCAGCGCAACTGCTGACAAACTCGCACAAAATCAGGAACTGCGCGATCTTGTCCAAGCACTTGGTTGCGGTACGCGGAGCGATTTCGACGACAACAAGCTACGGTATGAACGTGTTGTCATTATGACCGATGCGGATGTTGATGGTGCCCATATTGCGTCACTGCTCATGACATACTTTTATCGCGAAATTCCAGGCCTGATTGAGAAAGGTCATCTGTTTCTAGCTCTGCCACCGCTTTATCGTCTTGTGCAAGGCGGCACAGCTCTCTATGCACGCGACGACAAACACCGAGACGAACTTCTAAAAACATTCAAAAAGGGAGCCCGCGTCGACGTCAGCAGGTTCAAAGGTCTCGGCGAGATGCCCTCAAGACAGCTTCGGGACACAACGATGGATCCCAACAAGCGAACGTTGCTCAGAGTCGGGGTTCCTGACCGTCACAAGGAAGAGAGTCGAGCAGAGGCGCGCCGTACATCTGATCTTGTCGAAAGCCTGATGGGCCGCAAACCTGAGTTGCGCCTCAAATTTATTCAGGAAAATGCAAAATTCGTACGCGGTCTAGACATTTAGCGCTGCGTATTCGAGATTTTTTTCGCGATTATTGCGGCTTCGCCGCTGTTGGCTGCTGGTCCCATCCACGCCCAGAGTTCAAATCAGCTTGCCGATGTTAAGACGCTCGTTCGGTATTTCGACATTGTCGCCTTCGGCAACGAATTCACTCGCCAGCGCTTTGCCAGAGGTGGATCCAATCCGTATCGGTTTGCAAGGCAAATTCCCGGAATACTTTGAACTTTTCGTGCTACAGCAAATCTAGGACCTTCAGAAACTCACGAACCATCGAATTGAACTCTAATATTCGCCCTCACTTGCGCGCAAAAAGCTCCTTCCTCGCAACTTTGATCAGAAAAAGACGAATGTCATTCTGTTTTATCTGCCGCGTGATAAAATTTCCGGCGCCGTTACGAAATACTTCGACGACGATCCAGCGCGAGTTGCGGCGATCGTCAAATCATCGACCTGCTTTTCAAAATTCTTCACGCGTCGAGACGAAATTCGCGCTGCAATAGCCGTCTTTCCTGCGGAGCATTCAAAAGACTTCATGCGCGCCTGCGTTATTGAAGAGCTCACACAGATTTTGGGATTGCCAAACGACAGTGCCATCGTCGAGGCATCAATCTTCAATGATCACAGTCAGTATTTTGAACTCACTAAAAATGACCGCATGCTCGTGCAAGTACGCTATGATCCACGCATTATCTTCGCCATGCCACGGCAGCAAGCCTTGCGTCTCGCCCACACGATCACATTGGAGCGAGGTGCGCTCGAGTAGCCCTTGCAAGACCGTTAGCAGTTCACATTTAAGTATTAAATCGGTCGATTCGAACGGAGGCACCAATGTCTGTACGCGGACTGCTAGCATTAACGGTTGGGCTGTTGCTAAGTGCCTGTGGCGCCTCATCAGGCGGGGTTGTCCAGGCTCACAACTATATCGGCTACTCCTATTATGGTTCGGAGCTCAGTTACGCCGCCGACAAGGGAGGAATGCCGACAGCCGTGGTTGGCAACCCATTTTCCGCCAACAAAGCGGAATTTGACCGCGCGGCAACCGATGCAATGTACCGCAAAAATCGCGGTATCGCAGTCGAGTTCTCTACCAAAATCGACGATCCACAGCGATGGCTCTATCGTGTTGTCATGTACTTCTATCCGCCGGTTAACATCAGCGGGACCACAGCTTGTAATCCCGAAGCGACGCTTCGTTCAGTTCCGGAAAAAGGCAATCGACTTGTTCAATTGGCGGCCCTTTGCAGGGGGAACAAATCACTTACGGAAATAAGGGGACAACGGTACGCGGCTTGAGCGCCGACGATCCAAACTTTCGCGCATTAATCACGCAGGTCATGTTCAACATGTTCCCGGCACGCAATCCCCATCATAACAATGAATGCAAGCAATCGGCTCTACTCTGCTCCTAAACTCGTGTCTGCGTAATTCTCCAATTTACGACGCCGGAGGCAACCAAATCAGAAAGCCGATTCTACTGCTATTGGCGTCTATGTTGCTTTTTGGGTGCACCAGTGGTGTGACCTTGCTCAAAAGCCAAAGTGCCGCGCGTTATACAAATTATACTAGTGGGCAAATACCGAGGGTCATCCATGGCAATCCGTTTGGCGGGTCGAAAGCAGCCTTCAACCAAGCTGCAGCAAGTGCTGAACAAACACTGCTGCGTCATCCATTGATCGAATTCACAGTACATAATAATGCGGCATCGTTA
>CAVOAK010000087.1:0-10597 GCA_963693665.1 Alphaproteobacteria bacterium
AGTGATGGCAGGTGTCCCTTCATAATCGGTCTAAATTTAGTTTTTCTACGCTCACTAGAGCGAAAATAATCACTTGGTAGCGAGTATATTCTACGATAGCGTAGCGGAGCTATGACGTATGCAGAGTTCATGGCGAAAGCTCGATTTCCGCTAAACATACTAAAAAATACGAGGAAATTCGGGTCTCTGGGAGGACGAAACGACAGAAATTTAGTTTACGCGCTCGGGACGTTGGCTCGGACATGAGAAACGCTGCCGGTGCGCTCAGGTTCTTCCCTACCTGTGTAAAGTTGGGACGCTGTCCGGAAATGGCGCAGGACGTTGCGCTGTTCTCGGAATTGAAATTTATGTGGGCAAGATGAAGCGCTATTCAATTTTTAGTATTTTACGCAATTCTATGAGCTACCAGGACGACTGGCATCTCGCCTGGCGCAGCCCGGAGCCACAAAAAGAATATGACGCCATAATCATTGGTGGCGGAGGCCATGGCCTCGGTGCGGCCTATTATCTGGCAAAGGACCATGGAATTACCAATGTAGCAGTGCTCGAGATGGGCTGGATTGGCGGCGGCAACAGTGGCCGCAACACGATGACGATCCGGTCCAACTATATTCGTGACGTCAGTGTTCCGTTCCATGATTACTCGATTGAGCTCTACAAAGATCTGAGCAAGGAGTTGAACTACAACATCATGTTCAGCCAGCGCGGAATGATTTCATTCCTCCAGAGCGCCGGTGCGACGCGTGATGCAATGCGCCGCGCCAACACGATGCATATCTACGGTGCGGACTATCAGGTACTCAATCTGGAAGAAGTGAAACGCATTGTTCCTATCTTTGAAAATCAGCCGAATGCTCGCTTGCCTGTGTTTGGCGGCGTCTATCAGCCCCGTGCGGCCATGGCGCGCCATGATGCCATTGTATGGGGTTACGCACGCATGGCAGATTCCTTTGGCGTTGATATTATTCAGAATTGTGAGGTAACCGGGATCAACCGTGAAGGCGGACGGGTCACTGGTGTTGAAACGACGCGCGGACCAATCCGGGCGAAGAAAATCGGCATGGCGGTCGCAGGACACGGTAGCGTGGTTGCAAACATGGCTGGGCTTCGGCTGCCAATAATGACCCAACCTCTGCAAGCCTGGGTTTCTACTCCTGTAAAACCAATTCTTAATACGATTGTCGTCTGCGGCGGCTATGGCGCGTATCTTATGCAATCGGATAAGGGCGAACTTGTCATCGGCGGCGCCGCCGATCCATATCCGTCCTATGCCCAACGTGGAGCGTTGCCTATTCAGGAGTCGGTCAACTCCGGAATGCTCGAGGTCTTTCCCATATTCAAGCGCATGAAGCTGTTGCGCCAATGGGGTGGTCGGCTTGACATCACCCATGACAACAGCCCGATCATCTCGAAGACACCCGTCGAAGGCTTTACCGTTGACATTGCGGGCTCAGGCGGATTTAAGACAATACCTGTTGCCTCGAAAACTCATGCGCATCTCATCGCGACGGGCGAGCCACACGAACTTACGCGGGGACTGGGCCTTGACCGATTCGAAAAAGGTAACCTTGTTATCGAGGGCGGTGTTGGCGCGCGTTGGTAGCAGTATTTGTTTCGAGCACGAATGACAGGTGCGTATGGCCAAAGCTGCAAGTGGCCCGGCACAGGGCGTTTTTTGTTAAAAGGTAGAAAATGAAACGTTATTCGATCACCAGTTTATTGCGCAATGCAATGAACTACCACGAGGATTGGCAGCTTGCCTGGGGCAGTCCCGAACCTAAGCCGGAATACGATGTGATTATCATCGGCGGCGGTGGGCACGGGCTGGCGACAGCCTGCTATCTTGCCAAAGATCACGGAATTAAAAACATCGCAGTTGTTGAAAAGGGCTGGCTTGGCGGTGGCAACACAGGCCGCAATACGATGACGATTCGTTCCAACTACCTGCGTGAGCAGAGCATTCCATTTATGGATCGCTCGCTTGAGATGTACGAGGAATTGTCGTCGTATTTAAACTACAACGTTATGTTCAGCCAGCGCGGGCAGATCACTTTCATCCAAAGTGCCGCCGCGACACGCCGGGCTATGCGTCAGAAGAATACGATGCATCTCTATGGTGCCGACTACCGGGCGATGTCATTTGACGAAATGAAGCGTCGGCTCCCGATCTTCGAGAATTCGCCGAACGCACGTCATAAAGTTTCCGGCGCCGTCTACCAGAAATCAGCCGGAATTGCCCGACACGATGCGGTCGCTTGGGGTTATGCAAGAATGGCCGATGCACACGGCGTCGACATTTTGCAGAACTGTGAAGTACAAGGAATTCTGCGCGAGAATGGTCGTGCTGTCGGTGTTGAAACGACGAAGGGCATCATCAAGGCGAAGAAAATTGGCATGGCTGTTGCCGGACATGCGTCGGTGGTTGCCAATATGGCTGGCCTTCGGATGCCAATCGAAACCCAACCACTTCAGGCATTTGTTTCAACGCCCATTAAACCAATTCTTGATGCTGTTGTGGTCTGTGGCGGATATGGCGCCTATGTGATGCAGTCGGACAAGGGCGAGATCGTCGCGGGAAGCGGCGCTGACCCTTACCCCTCATATGCACAACGCGGCACGCCGCCAATTATTGAAGGGGTGATAACTGCGGTTACTGAGGTGTTCCCAGTCTTCCGTCGATTGCAGCTCCTTAGGCAATGGGCAGGCATGATCGATATCTGTTACGACGGCAGCCCGATCATCTCGAAGACGCCAGTAGAAGGCTTTTATTGCGATGTTGGCTGGGGTTCAGGTGGCTTTAAGGCGACACCAATTTCAGGCAAAACGTTTGCCCATCTAATTGCCCGCGATGAGCCACATGAACTCGCAAAAGGTTTCACGTTCGACCGTTTTGAGAAGGGCAAACTCGTTCTTGAGGGCGGCGTAGGATACAACCGAGGTTAAGAAGGAAATTCGACGATGTTGCAAATACCCTGTCCCTGGTGTGGACCCCGTGCGGAAGACGACTTCATCTGCGGTACCGAAGCCGACCGCAAACGCCCTAAGGATCCCTCAGCATTGAGTGATGCTGAATGGGCGGATTACGTATTTAATCACGATAATATCAAGGGGAATACTGGCGAGCAGTGGTGGCACTTTAGAGGCTGCGGGCGATGGTTCGTTATCGAACGCGATACCGTAACGCATGAAATCACGCCGATTGAAGGTGGAGGCATGAAATGAGTGGGCAATTTCGGCTGGCTGACGGCGGGCGGATCGACCGATCCCGACCGATAAACTTTCGCTTTAACGGCAAGCAATACCAAGGATTCGAAGGCGATACACTAGCGTCAGCGTTGATGGCGCATGGGGTTCGCGTGCTTGCTCGGAGTTTCAAGTATCATCGGCCTCGCGGCACCATGAGTGCCGGAATCGAAGAGACGAATGCGCTGGTGCAATTGGTTGGGGACGAGGACGAACCCAATGTGCCTGCAACGATTGTGAAGCTGCGCGAGGGGCTTGAAGCCGAAAGCGTGAATTGCTGGCCGAGCGTGAACTTTGACCTTGCCGCGATTAACGAACGTTTGTGGCGTCTTTTTCCTGCCGGATTTTACTACAAAACATTCATGTGGCCAGCGAGCATGTGGCATTTCTACGAGCATTTCATCCGCCACATGGCGGGAATGGGGCGCTCGCCAAAAACTTACAATGCCGATGATCATTACGAAAAACGCTTTCACAGCTGTGATGTGATGGTTGTTGGCGCGGGACCCGCGGGTCTTGCAGCAGCATTGGCCGCAGGTCGGAGCGGCGCCCGCGTATTGCTCGTCGATGACCAACGAGAGGCGGGTGGAGACTTGCTGAACACCGCCACAGAGATCGACGGTAAGGACGCGATGAGCTGGGTGGCAGAGTCCGTCGCCGAGCTCGCGGAAATGGAAGAGGTAATTCACCTTCAAAATGCGACAGGCGCGGGTTACTACGATCACAACTTTCTGACGGTGGTCGAACGTGGGCCATCACATGGTTGGATCCGCGAGCGGATGTGGAAAGTACGCGCCAAGGAAGTCGTGCTCGCAACTGGTTCGATCGAACGGCCGATGGTGTTCACGAATAATGATCGACCGGGCGTAATGCTTGCCGGAGCTGCGAGAACTTTTGCTCGCCGCTATGGAGTTAAGCCAGGCCGACGCGCGGTCATAATGACGAACAATTCAGACGCCTACGATTCGGCGTTTTCGTTGGCTGATGCTGGTGTTGACGTGGCAGCAATTGTCGATATACGGGAGTCTGTGCCGGAAACAGTTGCGGCAAAAGCAGCCGCATTGGGCATTGAAGTTATTTCAGGTCATGGAATTGTCGACGTTGATGGAAAGAAGAGTGTAAGTGGCGTTGCTATTGCTCCGCTTTCAGATCCGTCTCAGGTGCGTCGAATTTCATGCGACCTTGTATGCACTTCTGGAGGTTGGAGCCCGTCCATTCATCTGTTCTCTCAGTCTGGTGCCAAGCCGAAATGGGATGCAGATCAGCTTTGCTTCATTCCCGGAGAGTCAGTGCAGTCCGAGCGTTCGACCGGGTCGGCGTGCGGCAGGTTTGCTCTCCACGATTGCATCGGAGAGGGGTTCGCTGCAGGAGCGGAAGCAGCTCGGGACTCTGGTCATAAAGCCGAGGCGCCGAATGCGCCGGTGACTTCTGCTACGGAGCCATTGGCTATCGAAGCACTGTGGGAAGTTCCCAGTGGGCGACGAGGTACGCGGGCCTTTGTTGATTTCCAAAATGACGTGACGACTGGCGATTTAAGGCTGGCAGTTAGTGAGGGTTACCAGTCAGTCGAGCACGTTAAGCGCTATACCACGGCGGGAATGGGCGTTGATCAGGGTAAGACCGGCAATATTAATGTTATTGGCATCCTCGCGCAGAATTATGGTCTAGAGCCGCCTGAGGTAGGCACGACGACGTTCCGGCCGCCTTATAGCCCAATCAGCTTTGGCGTTATGGCGGGCATTGATCAGGGACAACTGATAATTCCGTCGCGGCGTACACCGATGTCGGATTGGCATGAGAAGGAAGGGGGCTTCATGAACGAGGCCGGACTTCAATATCGACGGCCGCTTTACTACACAAAAAATAGCGAAACTATCGCTGAGGCGTCCCGGCGTGAGGCGAAGACCGTGCGTACAAGTGTCGGTATGTATGACGGGTCGCCTTTGGGCAAGATCGAACTCAATGGCCCGGATGTCGTGAAGCTCCTTAACATGGTTTACGCCAATTCGTTCGATACGTTGAAAATTGGCATGGGGCGTTATGGCATGATGCTGCACGAAGACGGGAGAATGCTTGATGACGGCATTACTTTCCGGCTTGGTGAAGAGCATTATCTGATGTCGACGGGCTCCGGTGCCGCCGATTCTATATATGCGCATGTCGTCCGGATGCTGCAGTGCGAATGGCCGGAATGGAAGATTTATGCAACGCCAGTCACGGCGCAGTGGGCTGGCATGTGCATCTGCGGTCCGCGTGCACGCGACGTTCTCGTCAAACTGGGTACGGATATTGACCTCGACCCCGAGACCTTCAAGTTTATGGGGATCGCGGAGGGCACGATCGGTGGCTTTCCCACGCGGATTATGCGGGCAACATATACCGGCGAATTGAGTTTCGAGGTGAATGTTCCGGCGCGGCATGGTCAAGCCGTATGGAAAGCGATTATGGAAGCGGGCAGGGAGTGGGGCATTACTCCGGTCGGAGGTGAGGCGAATGGAATTTTACGTGTCGAAAAAGGCTTCATCGCGCCAGGCGTTGAAGGTGACGGCACGACCAATTTGTTTGACGCTGCCCATGGCTGGGCGTTCCATCAGAAAAAGAAAGATTTCATTGGTAAGCGTTCGGTGGATCGAGATCGCCGGATTGGTGGGCCACGAAAAGAGCTCGTAGGACTGTTGCCGGACGACTCCACATTCGTGCCGCCAGACGGGAGCCCGATCATCGAAGGCGGAACCAACGGTGCGGCTCCGGTGATGGTTGGCCATGTTACGGCAGGGACGTTTAGCCCCAACCTAGAGCGATCTTTGACGCTCGCGCTGCTGATGGAAGGTCACAGCCGCAAGGGTGAAAAGGTTACAATCTCTCTCGCGGACCGGACAGCAGTGGCAACAGTAACCGATCCTATTTTCATCGATCCCTCGGGCGAAAGAATGCGGAGTTAAGACTATGCCGTATAAGGTAGAAGTAACCGAACAACCGATGTACGCCGTCCTAAATATACGGGGGGGTGACGACGCACGCGCCGCATTCTCGAAAGTGCTTGGCGTTAGCCTAAATGACCAGGTTTCGACTGTTTCCAGTAAGGGTGACCTCAATGTGTTAACGGTTGGTCCTGATGAATGGATGGTGACAGCCTCCGGCAGTGAAGAAGAGCGGCTTGAATCCGAATTGCGCGCCGCCGTTGACGGAATGTTCGCGGCCGTAACAGTCGTTTCCGACATGAATAAGGTTTACCGGGTATTCGGCCCCGAAGCGCGTGATTTGCTGGCGCAGGCAACATCCATAGACTTGCATTCAAGCGCATTCGGACCAGGAAAGTGTGCACGGACGGCATTTGCCAAGACGACAGGGGCGGTCATCCATCAAATTGATGAAGCGCCCACTTTTGACGTCTATATTGAGAGCAGTTATGTCGCCTACATGAAGCTGTGGTTCGATACAGCTAGTGGAAAATTAGCTGCAAAGTAGCGAGCTGCTACTAAATCGCACCGTCTGTTGGTGCAAAAAATACGTATGTAATCTCGAGAAGAGACGGGTGTTCATCCGCAACTCGGTGACCAGATCGAGAGTAGAGGTGTAACTTGGTTGGCCAGAGAAGACGCGAGGCGCCCTATCAGGCCGCCGTAGAACCAGCCGGAAGCTGCGTACGCGCTTAAATCGGCGGTCACGTTGTCGCAGACAGTGACGACGTGTTGGTGATGCACGAAACATAACTGTCATCCCAATGTTATTTCCCCAAGACCGGTTTGATAGGCACTCTTTTAGTTGCATCACCGTTCAGGACGTTTTGTCCGTTCAAAGGCACAGCCCATCACTGGCATCTTCAACTTCCGATCGCATGATTGAGAACGCCGCGTGGAGCTACGAGGTCCCGCTACCGGATGCATTGCGAGTCGGTGGATATTTCGCATTTTAACCGCGTGTGGTGGAGAAGTTGCTGTCGGGTGCGCCTCTGCCGACAATGGAGATCGAGCAGATCGGCGACAGTCCGCTAATCGACTGGCTCATGCATCAAGCATGGTTGTGCAAAACGCCCGCCGAACTGACCGAACAATTCGCCCGGCGCCTGCTGATGATTGGTATGCCGCTCTGGCGTTTGAGTATCAATCTATGGACTCTTCACCCTGAATTTGCCGGTCAGAGATTGATTTGGACTCGGGACGGAGATGGCGTTGTAGAAAGCGATACACCGTTCGGCGTGTTGCAGCAGCCGGCATACCTCAATAGCCCCGTGCGCCACGTTAGTGAGGGTCTCGGTGGCGTTCGCCAATGACTTGATGTCGACAATCCAGAATTTCAATTCCCGATTATGGGCGAACTCCGCGCAAGCGATGGCACTGATTACATCGCCATGCCCTTGCCGTTTTCGGACGGTCAGGTCCATTCATTGGCTTTGGCTACTGATCGTTTTGAGGGCTTTTCTACAGCCAGCCTTGGCCAAACGTTCGAAGCGGTCTTAGCGATGGGTCGATTTTATGAAGTGTTAACATTGCGGCGCAACGCTACCGTCCTTTTTGACACTTACCTTGGATCAAGAACGGGCCAGCAGGTGTTGAACGGACTGACCCATCGCGGGGACAGAGAAGATATTCGCGCGGTTATCCTTTATTGCGATTTGCGCGATTCGACGACTCTCCTGTAGTTGCTATCCCGCGAAACCTATCTTGATTTGTTGAACACATTCTTCGAGCACGCTACGGGGCCCATACTGGCCGCTGGGGGTGAGGTCCTCAAATATATTGGTGATGCGGTGCTGGCGATATTTCCATTGGAAGGCGATGCCGCCGATGAGGAGACAATAAGCGCCATCTGCTGGCGCGTGCGCAAAGTGTCACAGGAAATCGTTTCCCGTATCGAGGCGATGCCGACTGTGCCAGAGCACGCTGCCTTGCAATGCGCTATCGGATTGCATTTTGGCGATCTGATGTACGGCAACGTTGGTGTTCCGTAACGGTTCGACTTTACTGTGATCGGTACTGCGGGCAATGTTGCAGCGCGTTTGAGTGAAGAATGTAAAGTTTTGGGACAGTCGTTTTTACTGTCGGCGGATGTCGCGAGATATGCATCGCAAAACCTGCATTCGCTTGGAACACGGCAATTGCACAATCTCAGGGAAGACATCGAGGTGTTTGTGGTTGCAGGAGCGGAACTTGGTTAGCAGTAGCACGCACATGTAAACTTCACTCGGGGATCTATCGCGACGATGAATTCAAGTTTGCAGCACTGCCAATTAGAAAATTTAGAGGAACGAGGGCCAGGCCCTCAAAATACAATGCCGCATGGTGATGGTCAGGGCGCTTGGACCGAGTGCTGAATAGAAGTATGGCGTGATCGCTTGGCCTAGAAGGTTTTAATCGAGGCTGAAATCTCTGACGCCATCGCCGCTGCATCATTGTCGAGGTGAAATCCTACTAAAACAGCGTCGGATAATTGCTTCAGAAGTTCCACGTCTTTTTCGCTGGCGTTGGAAAATTCTCCTGCATGTCGGCCACAAGACCAATCAGAGTTTGGCAAAGACCGCTTACATGTTCGTATTGCGTGCCGCGCATTCGTCGTTCGACGTCCCGTGCGACGAAAACTAACAGCTTAATCTCGTCCAATATCTCTGGCTCGAATTTGCCTGCGTCGTAAGTCGGTACAATCACGCCCACGAGAAACCCAACTTGGAACGCGTGGCGCAAGAGTTTCTGCTCGTTTACTTCGGTTAGGGCGTCATCGATTTTTTGCTGCAACGAGCCCGCGTTGATCGCGATGCTTTGAGCTTTCGCCTGTAGCGTGTTTGGCACGTCGATCAGCGGAATTTCTGACTCTCGGCTCGCATCCTTTCTGCGGTCCGGACCGATGCGTTCGGACGTGACCACAAATGGCTTGCGCCGGTTTGCCAAGCAGTCGATGCGCTCGATCAACTGCCAAGGTGAGAACGGTTTGACCAACAGTGCATCCGCACCGCTGTCTACTATTTTCTCGACCAGATTTCTATCCGGCTCCTAGGCTGTAGTAATCACAGGCATAAAAGGATTTCGGTCTGTTTCATTATGGCGCAGCTCCTTGATCGTCGAACAAACTGAGCCGTCTCTGAATTCTGAGCCCAGTACGAGGACATCCGGACTTTCTCGATCCAGGGCCGCTCGGACGTCTCCAAGACTGCCAAAACTGGACATCCCTCGAAAACCTTCATGATTCATTGTATCGCGGGTCGTCCGCAGCAAGTTGCTCTGTGGATCGCCATGATAGATGTCGATGTCGGAACGCTGCTCTTGATTGATGGCCATCTCAATCCTGACAAGTTCATATGTGCCAATTTCTCTGAGGCACGCCATCAACCATTTTGCCGGGTTCACGGCGGTATTGAGGGCGGACATACGACGCAAAAATACTGGCTGCGTAGCGATTGTATGCACATCGCAAGAGACACATCTGCCACCGCTAAATTAAAAAATTGACCGTTTACACGTGCCAATCAAGGCAGATGGAGAATTGCATAGGGCGGATTGCCTATACTCTACGTAATACGTCATGGACTGAATCTTATGGCAGTGTGGCTGTCACATAGAGTTATTACAAACTAGGGTTTGCCGCCTTCAAGCGTTACGCGATAACACAGCCTACGGCCATTTGTGTCAGGAAAAATTGAACCGCGGTGCATGGTGTTGCGATTGTCCCAGAGGATAGAGTCACCGGGCAGCCAACTATGCGTATAAGTGAATTGGGGCTGTGTCGCATAGGCTTTAAGGTCGTCCAGAAACTCAACACTTTCTTCGGGGGACATGCCGTCGACCAGAGATTCACGTGTGTCGAGAATTCCAACAAAAAGAACCTTTTGTCCTGTTTTCGGATGGATCCGCACGAAGGGATGCGTGACGTCCGGCATTTCAAGCTCTTGTTCGCTCGTCATTGGTTTGTAGTCATGCGCATGACGCTTCGCCGTCTTGATGTGACTGTAAGTCCAGTGAAGGCCGTTCAGTTTGTCCTTCATGTCATTCGATAACGCGTCATATGCCTTGGTTAGGTCGGCGTACCAGGTATCGTCGCCACCGCCTTCGGGAACTTCCTTGGCGTAAAACAAAGAACCACCAGCGGGCTCAGGTATGTAGGAGAAATCGCTGTGCCAGGCATCGCCGAAGCTGCGGTCAGGCCGGGCACCGACGTCCTTGCCATCGATCTTGATATTTGAAAACACGATCACCTCGGGATGCTCCGGGATCCATGCGCGGGCGTTTGGGCTTGTTTTGAGCGTGCCAAATTTTTGAGCGAACGCACTCTGTTGCCCCGGCGTTAAGTCCTGTCCGCGGAACAGCAGTATTTTATGGCGAAGCCAACCATCGTGGATTTCAGTAATCGTTTCGTCCGACAG
>CAVOAK010000088.1:0-10395 GCA_963693665.1 Alphaproteobacteria bacterium
CGTAGGCTAAGAATGCTATCAAACAGGGTTTTACTCAGTCTATTGGCTGGAAGTGTGATCGTTGTCGCGGTGTTTTCGACCATGGGGCCCGCACGAGCGGCCTGTGCGCCACTACCAACATTGGATTGGTGGGTCTCCGATCAGGCGAAACTTATTACTATCATTGACACGCGTTATGAAGGTGATTGGTCAAAATATGTTGCCAAGTGGGGAAAACAGTTAAGCAACATGAAAAATATCCACGATCGCGGATCGACAGCCGTCATACGATCCAGAAACCTAAAATTCTCAGGCGAGGTGCTTGCTGATTATATCGTTCAAATTAAGACTCGATTGAGTACGTTGCGTTGTCTTGCTGGAGAAGCAGGACACGAACTCACCGTTTCGCAGCTGCCATCGAAGTCCACGAAAAAATAAACCCGGTACTTTGATTTTGTGCCGCCATGAACATTTTGGTGCGGCAAAGAATGCTGACTCTGTCAGCGCGATGCACCCAACATAAGGTGACTCGGACTAAGTTTTTGGCCAGTACCGATAGAAATTAGCGGCAAGCCAGTTGACTAAGGTCATATAACTCATGAAAAAAATGGTGCGCCCGAGAGGATTCGAACCCCTAACCTCCTGATCCGTAGTCAGGTGCTCTGTCCAGTTGAGCTACGGGCGCGTGCTGTATTCCTAGGTTTGCAAGGAGGAGGCGGACACTATTGAATGTTATTCGCATAGGCAAGGCAGCGCTGTAGAATATGGACACGTTTTCTTTTGCACGAAAACCAACTTGTGGCGACCGGAACATGACAGTAGTATTGTTGGTACAGTAAAGACCGGGTCAAAGCGGTTGGGAGCGCAAGGTGGTCAATGAGTCATCGATCTGCACTCGTAGGCGCTTCAATGATAATCAGGCGAACAGGGTTTCCGTATAGTCATGGCAGTTTTTCGATATAGCGCTGTATGTCTTGGTGCATCGGTATTTCTTGCCGGTTGTTCCTACGTGGACAATACGCTTTGGCCCACGCTAACGGGCGAGGCTCCGGCTGGCACGGCCGCGGAGCAGGTTGAGATTCAACCATCTGAGGCGGAAACAGCGGCCTCGACCGATACTGAGTCGACTGCAGCCGTGGCGCAACCGCAAGTCCAAGTGAATCAGTTTTCAACTGCGGCATCATTATTCGGGCCGACGTTGCCGGCTATTCGGCCCACGGGCACATTTGTCGGCAAGAAGGTAGCAGATATGTACACCGACTTGCAAAAATTGCAGGATAAGGTATGGCGCTTAACCGATTCGACCCAGCAGTTGCGTGCTGACACTGCGGCTACGTCGCAGCGCTATCATAGTGCCGTTGCCGCAATTAACGCGAAGCTTCAAGTCGGTACGACCCCTGGTAACCCGGTGATGGTCCAGCAGTGGAACGAGGCACAGTCGCAACTCGAACAGATCGCAGCAAGATTGCCAAGACTGAACCGACTTTCAAATGATTCAGCGGCTGAGGCTGCTATGGCTGGATATATTCTTGATACGGTTCGAGCTACATATAGTGTGAGCGGTGCGATTGATGAGGATCATGATCAGTTGCGCCTGCTCGAAGATTCAGTAAATCGAACTGTCGTCGTCATCGACCGTGTTTTGAATAAACTCAGTGAGGATGTGAGCCGACAAAGCATCTATGTGAGCAACGAGCGGAGCAACCTCTCGGCTATTTCTTTGGCAGTCAAGAATGGCGAGTTATATGGCACAAGCTTGGCTAACCGCGCATTTGCGCAGACGCAAGCACTGGCCAGCGCATCTGCACAGGCGCCGGGGCCACTCGCCGGCGACCGCCCACTTGTCGTAATTCGTTTTGATCGTGATGATGTGCCTTATCAGCAGGCCCTTTATAACGCAGTTAGTCGTGCGCTCGAGCGTCGGCCGAACGCATCTTTTGACCTTGTCGCCGTAAGCCCGCGGTCAGGCACCGCAGCACAGGTTGCATTGAACAGCACGGCGGCGAAGCGTCATGCTGAGGCTGTCTTGCGCTCGCTCGCCGATATGGGATTGCAACCAAACCGGATTAAGCTCTCGGCAACAGCGACCGATGATGCGCAATCAAATGAGGTTCACATCTACGTTCGATAGTGTTTCCCGATGAATGAACTGGCCAGCAGGCGCCCGTTTCGGGCGCGCCTTTTGGTTTTGGTTCACGTTTGACTATACGGTGCCGATTCATGTGGCTAGGGTCGCCGCTATGCTTTGCCATAAGAAATTGCTGAATACCGGAGAGCGGCGCGGCTCCGGCCAATGCCGAACGAATACACAATTTCCAAAGTTGTTGGCACTCGCCTCGCTAATTGCGTTCATTGCTTTACTCAATGGCAATTCTTCAGCACAGGCAGCTAAACTTGTTCCCCACACAGCACAATACCAGCTCTCGCTGGCGCAGCTGAAGATGCCGGGTGAGGCGGCTGCCGCCGGTGGCGACCTCGCGATTCGAATCGAACGAACCTGCAATCGTTGGCGGATCATGAGCCGCTTTCAATTCAATATAGATTTTCGTGACGCCGATCGGCGGATGCATTTAGAGGTCGCACAAGGGTCAGAGGAGGATTTGAGCGGACAGACATTGTTTTTCGAGTCGCATACAACCGTTAACGGTGAAAGCGTACTATCGCTGAAGGGGACGGCCTATTTGACCGCAGCAGGTGACAACCGCGCCATTCTCACAAAGCCTGAGCGCGCCGTACTGACACTGCCTAAGGAGACTCTCCTACCAATATTTGCGACGCGCCGGACGCTTGATGCGCTGGAACGTGGTGTGCGCTTCGACAGCTATCTTTTGTTCGACGGTACTAATCCGATCGGTCCGTACCGTGTCAGTGACGTGGTCGGTGGAAAGGCCCTGGCGCTCAAGCGACCTCCGACAGGCGATGCACATTTACTGAATACGCCCTCATGGCGTGTGAGGAGTTCTTTTTTCGAGCATCAGAGCGTTGACGCAGAGCCGCAATCGGAGACAGTTACTCAGATCCACTCAAACGGCATTGTCAGCCGCGTCTTACTCGACATTGGTTTTCTAGTTGCTGATGGAGAGCTTGTCGAAATTAAATCTCTACCAACACCGAGCTGCTGAAATACGCTAATGCGTTGCCGAATTGCGGCGTCGGACGATAAGAATAAACACGGAGGCGCGCCGACTGCGCCAGTTATCATGGCGATAGGAAGGAATGGAAATTGTGATGAGCTGTTTTGCCGCGAGGGCCACGCATCGAACTATTCCTATAACGCCTCTCACATCATCTAGTCTTAAGGGTTGGTTGAAAAGACAACCTGCCGCTGTTGGCCAATGGGTTCAGGTATCAGATTATCTGGCGGCTCCAGGGTCGGTTTTGTTGATTCCAGCCGATAGCAAAGACGCACCGGTTCGCGCACTCGTTGGTGTCGCAAACGACAAGGATATCTGGTCATGGGGTGTCGCCGCGGCGGCACTTCCCGACGGCAGCTATCGGCTCGATCCGCAACCAAAGGCCGCGACTTCTACGAATGCGGGAATTGGCTGGGCGCTCGGAGTATATGAGTTCAGTCGGTACCGGGAACCAAAGCGAAAGTGCCCGAAGCTGGTATGGCCTTCTAACGCCGATCGAAATGCAATCGAGCGAACGGTGAGCGCCACGTACCTGGTTCGCGATTTGATCAATACACCAGCCAATGATATGGGCCCAGCCGAGCTTGCCGCGGCGGCTAGACGGCTTGCGCGAGAGTTCAAGGCGAAATGTCGAGTGATCGTGGGTGACGATCTTCTTCGCCAAAACTGTCCAGCTATCCATGCCGTCGGCCGCGCTTCTGACAGTGCACCTCGGCTGATCGATATCACTTGGGGGTCCAACCGCCATCCGAAGCTCACGCTTGTTGGCAAGGGAGTTTGCTTTGACACCGGCGGGCTGGACCTTAAGCCGGCAGCCGGCATGAAGTTGATGAAGAAAGATATGGGCGGCGGCGCGCATGCACTTGGTCTCGCCCGAATGGTCATGATGGCGAAGCTGCCAGTGCGTCTGCGGGTTCTTGTGCCGGCGGTTGAGAACAGCGTTGCTGGCAACGCCTATCGTCCGTTTGATGTGATTGATACACGCAAAGGGTTAACGGTTGAAATTGGCAACACCGACGCTGAAGGGCGGCTTGTGCTTGCTGATGCACTGGCAATGGCCTGCGAAGAGAGCCCTGAATTACTTCTTGATTTTGCGACACTCACCGGCGCGGCGCGGGTTGCTGTTGGCACGGACCTAGCAGCAATGTTTTGCAACGATGACAAACTTGCCGAAAACTTTTCTCGATGTTCGGAGGTGGAACAAGATCCGGTCTGGCGGATGCCGCTTTGGCAGCCTTACCGTCACCAATTGGATGGCAAGGTCGCCGACCTTAACAATGTAGCGGATGGGCCATTTGGCGGCGCCATCATTGCCGCGCTATTTCTTGAAGAATTCGTCGGTGACGATGTGCCGTGGGCACATTTTGACATAATGGCATGGAATCCTGGCCAGCGACCTGGGCGACCGGAGGGTGGTGAGGCGATGGCGATGCGCGCCGCGTTTGCGGTTATTCAGTCAAGATTTGCGAAACCTTAGGTCAGATTGGGCTGCAAATAATTTGCCGTATCGTCTTGGTGCGGAAGGGAGAATTGAGTTTATTTTTTAGTCGGTGATCAGTATCCACGCGTGCGGTCAACAAGCCCGTGCACCGATTTCCCTGCCTCAAAGCGGATTATATTGGCGGCAATTGTGCGCGCGGAGCTATCGGTGTCGGTTCGGCTTGCATTGTGAGGCGTGATGATGACTTTCGGGTGATCCCAAAATGGATGTTCGTTCGGGAGGGGCTCGGTCTCAAAGACGTCTAGACTTACGCCTGCGAGTTGTCCGGAGAACAAGGCTGACAGAATGTCTTCTTCGACTTGGCTCCCGCCTCGACCCGCGTTAATCAAATAGGCGCCCTTCGGCAGTTTTGAGAAAAAATCGTGGTTTAGTATGCCCGTTGTTGCGGGTGTGAGCGGCAGTAGGCAGACCAGTATTTCGGTCTGCGCGAGAAACGCCGAAAGCCCTTCGGAACCATGAAACGAAGTCACACCGGCCATGGACTTGGGTGTGCGAGACCAAGCAGCGATGTTGAAATCGAGCGCGAGGAGTGCCCGTGCTGCGTCAGACCCAAGCGCGCCAAACCCCATAATCCCGACATGTCGAGCCGAAGCTGGTGGAATACTCAGGCCCTTCCACAATTTTTGTTTCTGTTGTTCATCAAATTCACGTCGTCGACGATGATGGAGGAGCACATTGTGGACGACATACTCTGTCATGCCTTGGGTCAACGCATTGTCGATCAGATGTGAGATGGGGACATCCGGTAGCTCCGGGTCTTGCATCATATGTTCGATGCCAGCGAACATTGAAAAGACGCATTTTAGATTAGGAAAAGTCTTGAGCTCACCCTTCGGTGGGTTCCAAACGACAGCATAGTTAACATCGGATTTATCCCCCTGGTCATTCCAGCCCCGCACCACCGTATCTGGGAGTTCTCGGCGAAGTGCATTGAGCATTTTTTCAATGCCCGGCCAGGGGTGCCAGAGAATCACAGACATTTTTGTTGATCCGATTGAGCGTGCATTGCTACGTTCCAACCACGTCGCTGTCGACAGCCTCAAGCTCGAATGCAGCTGCCATCAATGCTTTGGTATATTCATTTTGCGGTTGATCGAATATCTGTGCGGCGGGCCCCTCTTCAATTGCCACGCCTTGGCGCATAACGATTATGTAGTCGGCAAGGGCTCTAACTACTTTGAGGTCGTGGCTGATGAACATGTAGGCCAATTTATGACGCTGTTGTAAATCCCGCAACAGATCGACAATTTGCGCTTGGACGGACATGTCGAGCGCTGACGTCGGTTCATCAAGCACGACCAGCCGTGGTTTCAGAACCATGGCGCGGGCAATCGCGACGCGCTGACGCTGGCCGCCCGAGAACTCGTGCGGATAACGGTTTCGTGTCTCGGGATCGAGATCAACTTCGCGAAGCGCCTGCACAACCATTTCGTCACGTTCTGCGCGATTACCCAGATTGTGAACCTTAAGCCCTTCCTCAATAATCTCGGCGATGGACATGCGTGGGCTCAAAGAGCCGTATGGGTCCTGAAAAACAACCTGCATTTTCCGCCTAAAGGGCCGCATTTCTTTTGACGACAGGCCATGTATGTCTTGTCCGATGAATGAAATGGAGCCGCGGCAGCGCTCGAGCTTGAGTAATGCCATGCCAAGCGTGGTCTTCCCGCATCCTGATTCACCGACGATTCCCACGGTCTGACCTTCGTGGATGGTGATTGATAGCCCGTCCACCGCCTTCACGTATGCGACAGTCCGGCGAAGCAGTCCCTTCTTTATCGGGAACCAGACGCGCAGGTCGTTACCCTGAATGATGGCCGGGGCATCTGGGTCCGCGGGCTGTTTTTTCCCTTTAGGCTCAGTGGCAAGCAGGTGTTTGGTGTATTCGTGCTGCGGCGACGCGAATATATCGGCAGTTGGCCCTGACTCGACAATTGCGCCCTCGTTCATCACGCAAATTCGGTCCGCCATTTGGCGGACAATGCCGAGATCATGGGTGATGAACAACATTGCCATACCCAACTTGGACTGGAGTTCCTTGAGAAGTGCCAGGATTTGCGCCTGAATCGTAACGTCGAGCGCAGTTGTCGGTTCATCAGCGATGAGCAGGTCCGGTTCGTTTGCGAGTGCCATGGCAATCATGACTCGCTGGCGTTGGCCACCTGAGAGTTCGTGTGGGTAGGCTGTAAGGCGCTGTTCGGCGTCTCGTAGGCCGACAAGATTTAGGAGTTCCAGGACGCGCGTACGTGCCGCTGAGCGTGATAAACCCTTGTTCAGGAGGAGCGCCTCACCAACTTGTTTTTCGATAGCGTGCAACGGATTGAGGGATGTCATGGGCTCCTGGAAAATCATCGAGATCCTATTGCCCCGCACGGTGCGCAATGTGCGCTCCGGTGCGCCCACGAGTTCCACGCCGTTGAAGTGGATCGATCCAGACGGATGCTGTGCCATCGGGTAGGGAAGAAGTTGCAGAAGGGAGAGCGCTGTAACCGATTTGCCAGATCCTGATTCGCCGACCAGCGCAAGTGTTTCGCCGCGGCTTATTGAGAAGGATACATGACGCACTGCCGCGACCTTGGTGCTGGGCAGGTTGAATGTCACTGAAAGATCGTTCACTTCGAGCATGATCGAGTCACTCATTGCTGGGCTTTCCGTGGATCGAAAGCGTCGCGTACAGCCTCGCCGATGAAGACGAGCAAGGACAGCATGATGGCAATAACGAAAAACCCGGTCATGCCAAGCCACGGTGCCTGCAGGTTATCTTTGCCTTGTTTCAGGAGTTCGCCAAGGGAGGCCGAGCCGGGAGGCAAACCAAATCCAAGAAAATCGAGTGCGGTTAAGGTTATGACAGAACCAGAAGTGATGAACGGTAAAAAGGTAATTGTCGCCACCATAGCGTTGGGTAGTACATGGCGCGTCATAATTTTGGCGTTGGAAAGGCCGAGCGCTCGCGCCGCTTTAACATAGTCGAAATTCCGGGCGCGCAGGAACTCCGCGCGCACCACGCCGACAAGCGCCGTCCAACTGAATAGGAGCAGCAAACCAAGGAGCCACCAAAAATTCGGTTCGACAACAGAGGCGAGGATGATGAGCATGAAGAGAACGGGCATGCCAGACCAAATCTCGATGACACGCTGAGCGAAAAGATCGACGAGCCCACCGAAGTATCCTTGGATGGCACCAGCAACGACACCGATAACCGAGCTGATCACCGTCAATGTCAGGCCAAACAGTACCGATATGCGAAAACCGTAGATGAGCCGAGCAACGACGTCGCGGGCCTGGTCGTCTGTGCCGAGAAGGTTCTGTTTCGAGGGTGGTGCCGGAGCAGGCACAGCGAGTGCCGTGATATGAGTGTCGTAGCGATAGGGGATTGGCGTACGTAGTATCCAGCCCTTCGCTTCGATCAGTTCCTCCACGAATGGATCGGCATATTCTGCTTCCGTCTCGAAGTCGCCGCCAAAGACGGTTTCGGGATAGGCGACAAGAAACGGTGTATAAATTTCGCCTTCAAAATAGACGAGGAGTGGTCTGTCATTCGCTATGACTTCCGCAAACAGAGAAGCAATCAGCAGAACGAGAAACACCCACAATGACCAGTAACCACGGCGGTTGGTCTTGAAGTTGTCAATGCGGCGCCGGGTTAGAGGCGTAACCTGGAGGCCAAGGAAGAGATATTTGCGCATCGCCAGCTGCTAGATCTCACGCGATTCAAAATCGATGCGCGGATCGACCAGCATGTATGTAATATCGCCGATAATTCCGAGTATGAGGCCGAGTAAGGTGAAGAAATAAAGCGACGCGAACATGATCGGGTAGTCGCGGTCGATCACCGCCTCAAATCCGAGCAAGCCCAGCCCATCGAGCGAAAATATAACCTCTATCAGGAGTGCACCGGTAAACAGGACGCCGATAAATGCGCCCGGGAATCCCGCAATGACGATCAGCATCGCGTTGCGGAAGACATGGCCATAAAGCACCCGTTTTTCTGCCAAACCTTTGGCGCGGGCGGTGACGACATACTGCTGATTGATCTGATCCAGGAATGAATTTTTGGTCAGCATTGTCAAACCAGCGAAACCGCCGATGACAAGCGATAGGATCGGCAGTGCGAGATGCCAGAAGTAGTCCAATATGCGCATTGGCCACGACAGGTCTTGCCAATCGTTGGAGACAAGTCCACGCAGAGGAAACCAGTCGAGATAACGCCCACCGGCGAACACCACGATGAGAAGGATGGCGAATAGAAACCCCGGAATGGCATTGCCGACAATGACGACGCCACTGGTCCAGACATCAAAACGCGTGCCGTCGCGCACTGCTTTTGCGATGCCTAGTGGAATGGAGATGAGATAGACGAGGAGCGTTGTCCAGAGGCCAAGGGAGATTGAGACGGGAAGTTTCTCAATGACAAGATCAACAACATCACGATCGCGAAAGAAACTTTGGCCAAAATCGAACGTTACATAACTGCGAAGCATTATCCCGAAGCGAACATGGGCAGGTTTGTCAAATCCGAACTGTCGTTCAATTTCTTTGATGAAGTCTGGATCGAGACCCTGTGCGCCGCGATACTTGCCTGTTGTGCTGGTATCCGTTGGACCGCTTGTATCGCGTTCACCTGCGCCAACTTCAGAACTAGCGCTACCGCCGATACGCGCTGTTGCCTCGACGCCGCTGCCGGTGATTTCGGCGATTAGCCGCTCGACCGGCCCCCCGGGGGCGACCTGGACGATCGCGAAATTGACAATCATAATTCCGAACAATGTTGGAACGACAAGCAACAAGCGGCGGATGATGTATGCCAACATTCGTTAGCTGCCGGCCCGGCCGAAGCGGGTGTGCATTTTATTGAGTACCCGACTTGCTTTTTTTCTCCAACTGCTCGGCTTTTTCTTTGTCTATCCACCAGGAGAAAAATTGGGCGCCACTATCTGGAGTTATCGCTGGGCGGCCAAATTTACTCCAGTAAATCATCCGATCGTATGGAATGTGCCAGTTCGGTACGACGATATGTTGCCATTGAAGAATACGGTCCAGTGCCTGCGTCGCCGTGACGAGCGACGCGCGGTCAGGTGCTGAAATCAATTTTTCGATCAACTCGTCTATGACCGGATTCTTGAGACCAGCTAAATTTCGAGTTCCATTGCGATCGGCTGCCGCTGAACCCCAAAAGTTGCGTTGCTCATTGCCGGGTGACAATGACTGTCCCCAAGACGAGACGACCAATTCGAAATCGTAGCTATTCAGCCGCTCCTGATACTGCGCCGTGTCGACAATTCGTACAGTAGCATCAACACCGAGGCGTTCCAGGTTCTGCTTAAATGGTAAAATGATCCGCTCGAACTGCGGGTCCACCAGAAGTATTTCGAAAGCCATAGCCTGGCCGGACGTATGGACAAGCTTGCGGCTCGTGGTGTCCACATTCCAACCAGCAGTTTTCAAAAGGCCTAATGCGTCCCGGAGATTGTTACGGATGTTGCCTGAGCCATCGGTTTTTGGAGGTGCGTAGATCTCTGTAAAGACCTCGTCGGGGATTCGCCCACGATAGCTTTCTAGGAGCTCGAGCTCCCTGCCTTTGGGGAGGCCCGTTGCCGCTAATTCAGAATTATCAAAGAAACTGCGTGTTCGCGTGTATTGCCCGTAAAATAATGCCCCGTTTGACCATTCGAAATCGAAGGCGTAGGCCAGCGCACGCCGCACATTACGGTCCCGAAAAAGGGAATTGCGGGTATTGAAGACGAAGCCTTGCATCCCCGCCACGCGATTGTGCGGCAGTTCCTC
>CAVOAK010000089.1:0-10270 GCA_963693665.1 Alphaproteobacteria bacterium
CTTCTTCCAATGGGTCTGCTTCCGCTTGGTGCGCCGGAAGCTGTAAGCGAAGAGCTCGACCGGTGTATTGATCAGTTGGGCATGCACTACTTTGCGATTGGCACACATGTCGACGGTGCACATCTCGACGACTTGGTTCCCGATGCCGTCTGGCAACGCCTTGGCGAGGCTGGCACCCTTGTCATGATGCATCCGTGGAACCAGCGGGATATCGAACGCCTTGACGCCTACGGTCTTGATAATACTTTGGGCATTCCTTTTGAGACTGCCGTTGCGGCAGCCCGATTGATTGGTGCTGGCGTGATGACGCGCCACGACAATCTCAACATTATGCTCGCCCACGGCGGCGGCGCGTTGATGGGCGTGTTGGATCGTATGGACAAGGCCTGGATGGTCTTTGGAAAGGGCGAGAAGGGGCCAAAGCCCTCTGATTTGGCACGGAGATTTTACTACGATACCGTCGTCTTTGCGCCCGAGCATTTGCAGTTTTTGGGCGAGTTTGCTGGGTCCGACCACCTTCTTTTTGGGACTGATAGCCCGTTTGGTATGGGAATTGACGATCCTGAGAGTCTATTTGCAGCGGCCGGCGTAAGCGTTAAGGACACAGTCTAGTTTTGCTAACCCGTCATTAAGAACGGATTGTCGTCGACCTGATCAAACCACGCGGTCGATTCGTTCCAGTAGTCACTACGTTCCTTTAGCCAACCGTCCTTGTCACGCTGATCGACCCAGTTATTGAATAGGTTGAGGGCATCCGGATCGCCTTTTCGCATGCCAACGCCGACACAGTAGTGTTCAATCGGGTGCAGGCCGGGTGTTATGTAAAACGCATCTGGACGTTGCATAAGCGCGAAGTGCGGCTTTGGATCATTGGAAATAATGGCGTGCGCCTCGCCATCGAGAACCGCTTGGAGACACTTCGCATCGTCTTCAAGTTGCTGATCCTGAGCCTTAGGGAAATAGTCCCGCCAGATATTTTTCGCAACTGCCGCTCCACGGCGAACCAGCTTGATTTCCGGCTTGTTCAAATCGGCGATCGAGGAGATTTTTCCCTGGTGTTGTTTGCCGACCAGTATACCGACGCCGATCCACTTGTAGGGGATCGAGAAATTGATTTCCAGATTGCGCTCGGGCGTTATGCCAATTCCGGAAATGATAACATCAAATTTGCCTGTCTTGAGGTCGGGAACGAGTTGGGCGTACGGCGTCGGCACGAGTTCAAGTTTGACGCCCATGTCTTCGGCTAGCCGCGTCGCGACATCAATCTCATAGCCGATCCATTTGCCACTCTTGTCCTGCATCGCCCATGGGTGGAAGCTCCACATACCCACACGAAGGGCGCCACGTTTTTTGATTTCTTCAACAACGCTCGCTGCCGCAAGCTCGTTCATCGTTGATTGTGTCATTTGCCCTCTTTCCCTTCCTCCCATACGCACGACCCGGCTGAATTTGCGATCTATCACAGCAGACCACCAAGGCTATTAGCCTAGCACATAGGGATTGTTCTCCACTTGGTCGAACCATTCCGTTGTCTCGCTCCAATTGTGCCAACACGCTTCGAGCCATCCGTCTCTTCGGCGCTGCAGAAGCCAATTATCGAGATAGTTGAGGATGTCAGGGTCGCCCTTGCGCACGGATATACCGGCTTGCTGTATTACAATTGGATGCATGGCTGGCGGTACATAAAACAAGTTTGGATATTGCAGCATGATGAGACTTGCCTTTGGGGCAATGGAATGGAACGCGTGCGCCGTGCCATCCTGCACCGCTTGAAAACACTGGGCATCGTCTTTGATTAGCGTGTCTTGAGCCCGTGGATAAAGCCGTTTGGCCGTGTTGGCACCTTCGAGTCCACTGCGTAAAACAACGATGTCCGGTTTATTCAGATCGTCCGTTGTCTCGATAACCCCTTCGAGTTTTCGGCTGGTTACGATGCTGACACTATGGCGTATATAGGGTGTCGTAATATTAACCTCGAGATTGCGCCAAGTCGTCGTTGAGGTCCCGGCGATCATCACGTCAAACCGGTCATTCTTAAGCGCTGTATTTAGCTCTTCATACGCTGCTGGAACGAACTCCAAGTCGACGCCCATGTCTTCGGCCAGCTGCGTCGCGATGTCGATGTTGTAGCCGATCCACTTGCCGTCCCGGTCGGGCATGGCCCATGGATAGAATGTGGTAATTCCTACTCGAATTCGGCCTCGATCGAGGATCTTCGGCAACACGCCCGATGCAAGATAGTGTATCTCGGTGTCAGATGTCATTTTGCCCTCGTTTGTGGCGGGGTCTTCATCATGGAGCCTCTGGACTCCAAGTCTTGGGCTGGAACCACGGCATAGGGGGTGTTCAACGCGCGGCCTGCCTGCGATCATCACGCGAGCTAGTTAGCTGATGCGGTCAATTTAGCGGTCCAAGTTGGACGAAGTCAAAGATGCCACCAAAGGCTTGCACGACTTAAAACGTGCCAGTGTCCGGTATGACGTGGAGGATGAGGTGTTACGTATCATCAAAGCGGACGAAGCGCGCACTCTGCTGACACTTGAGGAAGGCTTCCGCGTTTGTGAGGAGGCCTACCGCAATTTTGGTGAGATTGGCGATGTTCTCTCCCATCCATCCTCCGTGACGCTGGCTTTGCCAACGGATCCGCCGGGCAGAGCTATTCTAAAGCCCGCTCAACTGAAGAGCGTTGGCGTCGCTGGTACATTGCTGGCGATGCCAGGCAAGTTCTTTGGCTGGGTTGTTGACTTCGAGACCGGTGAGCCGATTGGGCTCGTGGACGAAGGCTGGCTAATGCATCGACGCACAGCGACAACCGGTGCGCTTGCTGCAAAGTGGTTGGCTCCGCCAGATGCAAGGATCGCCACGATAATTGGGTCGGGGCGGATTGCGGACGAGCTGTATTACACATTTAGCCATGCATTTTCACTCTCCGAGTTGCGGGTCGCTTCACGATCTTTCGGAAATGCGAAGGACTTCGTTGAACGGCATTCCGCAGAAGCTGAAGTGCCTACGCGTGCCGTGGATGGTTTTCGTGATGCCGTGGATGGAGCGGACATAGTTGTCACCATTACCACCGCGAAAGATCCCTTTCTTGAAGCGGGGTGGCTTAAGAAAGGGGCTGTCCTCGTCTCGATGGGTGGTGAAGCAGAAGTTCAATTTGAGGTTCTTGCCGAGGCGACTCGTTTTATTGTCGATGATCTCGAATACGCCTTGAGTCGTGGCGATATGCGGTATTGGCTAGAGAGCGGTTGCGTTGATGAAGAGACAATTAGCCGCCGCATAGACGCAAATATTGGTCAGGTCATTTGCGGCGCAAAGCCAGGGCGTATCCACTCAGACGATACGGTGTATGCGATCATCCAGGGCATGTCGATTTGCGACATTGCGATGTCGAAGGCTGTCCTTGATAACGCGATTTCGGCAGGCGTGGGCCAAGTCGTCGAACTCTAGCCTCACGATTCCGTTTTCGGCGCTGAACATGGGCGATGGGGGTTTTCAAGGTGCCAACTGCCTGCCATCATTACGTGTGGGTTTGAACGTTGAACCTGCCAGTACACACAACAAAATTTATTGCAATTTGAAAGGATTCTAGAATGCCACCTAAGGCTTACTCGATAAACTTGTCGAAAATTACGGATATGGAAAAGTGGTCCGAGTACGGTAAGCGCGCGGGCGTCCTGTCAACCGCAGCCGGTGCAAAGGTTTTGGCTTTTCGCGGACGCATGCAGGTGATTGAGGGTGACCCGGTTGATTGTCAGACGACAATTCTCGAATGGCCCAGCTATGACGTTGTTGTCGCCAATTTTTCGTCGCCAGAATATAAGGCGGCCAAGAAATTCCGCGAAGGAGCAGGCACACTCCAGATGATAGTGGTCGAGGGCTATGAAGAACCGAGCTGAAATCGGCTCTAGTATGAGCGCATGAGGGCAATAAGACATATGCGTTGCGTAAGGGCTTCGCGTTGGCTCACGGAGTCTCGACAAGCCTTTTGCGCGCGCGTCCTTGCTCTTGTCGTTCTTTGCATCTTTGCCCCAACTGATGGGTTGTTTGCGGCGCAACTATCGGCTGAAGTTCCCGCTGCGACTCCTTTCACCGGCGATGTCCCTGCCGCCATTAAGGAGCGCGGTGTATTCCGCGCCGCGTTCGTGCGCGCCGTGCCGTGGGCCTTCCGCAACCGGCATGGTGACTATGTCGGCTTTGAGATCGATGTCGCCAAGCAGCTCGCACGTGACATGAATGTGGAACATCGCGCATTTCCGACGACCTTTGGGTCGATCATTCCTGCCTTGGTGGCAAGGCGGTTCGATGCCATTGTCGGCAGTATGGCGGTCACGCCTCACAGGCAGGTAACGGCGGTGTTTACTGAACCATACGTGCCCAAGGCTGCATTCGGCGAGAGTGTCGTCGTCAGCCGTAAGATCACGAAGAGCATTACCGACATCGACTCCCTAAATCGTCCAGATTTTATTGTTGCAAGCAGTCGTTTTTCGCAGGCGGCGAAAGTTGCACTGGAGACATTTCCAGTTGCCGAGCATCGTCATTTTATTTCCCATGCCCAGGCAATCGAAGCTGTGCTCCTTGGCGAAGCTGTCGCCGCGGTTGGCCCTGAACCACACCCGACCCTATGGTCGTTGGAAAACGCCGAGGGATTATATATGCCATTTGGGGAAGAAACATTAAATGGGGGATTGTACGCAATCGCCGTGCGGTTGGACGAGCGCGACTTGCTCGCCTATCTCAACAAATGGATTGTCGTACGTAAGGAGGACGGGTGGCTACCTGAACGCTTTCGATATTGGTTTCGTTCTACCGAATGGTATGACGAGATGGTCAGCCCCCCTGGGCGCTTGCAATATCGCGAGTGAATTACCAACAGAATCCGGCTGCAAACGATGTTACAAGCATGATTTGTAAAGATAAATATGCAGATGGGATTTATCCCATTATCTGGCGGGAACTGAAAAATAATTGAAGAAGTTCTGTTGTACTTAAACGATGATTGGAGCGTGATCCTGCTGTAACTAACGATTAAGGTATATATCCCACTTTATCGTCCCACTTTTCATATTTTATTTTTAGTTTGACAGTCGGGTTTCTCAGTCCTAATGGATAGCATTATGGACGAGGTGCAGACGCTCATTGCTGAGATAGAGGATTTTTGCCGACGTGACGGTTGGGCCGAGTCCACTTTTGGTCGATTGGCCGTCAACGACGGCAAGTTCGTCAGCCGAATTCGCAGTGGCGGACGAGTAACCACACGCACCATGGAGCGTGTGCGTACATTCATTCAGGATCAGCCACAAAGAACTCCTACGAAGGGCAACGGCAGAATTGCGGGCGGCACATTCGCACCTATCAATTCTGACACGAGTAAAATCGCCGCTGGCGAAATGGCAAGTAACGAGAAGGCGGCAAATTTTGGCGCCGCATCGAAACTCGCATTTCGCTTCTACGATAACCGTCAGAAATATCTCATGTTCATCAACACCTGTAACGAGAAATGGGTCACGGCCGAGCGCGTGGGCATGGAACTCGCCCATCTTCATCCGCGTCCGCCAGCACTTCGCGTGTTCGACGCGGGCATGGGAGACGGTACGGTGCTGTCTCGTGTTATGCGCGACATGCATAGGCGCTTTCCGACAATGCCCTTTTTCGTTGTTGGCAAAGAAATCAGTCTCGAGGATACGCGGCTCAGTTTGCTCAGTTTATCCGATCGGCTCGCCGAACATCCGGCGACAGTTCAGGTCGTCACAAATCTCTACTATACGGAAGCGCCCCGGCTGAAGCCGCAGTCGATGGAAGCCGCGGCGGCGCTGAATTGGCAAGAGGTGGCGCTCACTGGCACGACTGCTCACGAGTTTGATGAACAGATCAGGGCACTGCAGCCGACGCTAACCCACGGGTGGCAGGTACGCCAAAGCGAGAAGACGGGGAACCCGCTTTACGTGCGCCCGTCCGTTTTAGTGCTGTATCGCGAGGATCAGAAGTTCCTTCTCGATCGGGTGATCCCGCAGCCGGGTGAGAATTTGGGCAACTACGATTTGTTGATTGTTTCGCAGCCATATCGCTTGCGCAATCCGATTGAGTTCAAAGTCGACCGCGTTCTATCTCCACTTGCCGACAGTATTGCTCCGGGTGGTCGCATGCTGGTCGTTCAGTCTTGCGGCGGCGATCCTGGCCTCGAAATAATCCAGCGGATGTGGCCGGGAGAGAATCCATTTACTGAGAACCGCCATGCCTTGCTGAAACTGCTCAAGAGTAGGCTCGCAAAGAAACAGCGGGATCTCAATTTTAATGCATATTCGGACCATCGCGCGGTGTTCCGATACGACATGCACACACTTCCCTCTGAAGTGAGCAACAGCATAGGTACATCGACGCTTCTTGCCGCCTGGAACGCTGCTGCTTATGTCGGCCAGATTGATGACCAACGCCT
The DNA here is from genome assembly GCA_963693665.1 of Alphaproteobacteria bacterium. Lineage (GTDB taxonomy): Bacteria > Pseudomonadota > Alphaproteobacteria > UBA8366 > CAVOAK01 > CAVOAK01. The sequence goes on from CAVOAK010000089.1 coordinate 6,437, forward strand.
CGACGCAGCGATTGCAAGCCGAGAATACTTGGACGCGACGGGCGAAGTTCTTCGCAAGCATGGCGGCCTTTGGTTTTACGACGAATCCTTTGTTATCAGCCGACGGCGGGCTTGAGCTAAGGCGCCAAAAATGATCGATGGACGAGGGTTAAATGACAACACGTAGGGCAGAGTTAGGGACGCGAATGTCAGTGGATGCGACGGTGTCGACAACGGCAGGAGCCAAAGTCCGCTTGTCTGATCTTCTGGTTGATTTTTCTATCGAAATTGCGCCGACGTCAGCAGAGAAAATCAAAGCGTTTCGCAAGGATCTGCCCGCCGGTACGAAGGTCTATATCGTCTCTCCAGCCGGGCGTGATTTTGCTGATATCGTTGCTACAGCCAAGGAACTTCGAAACGAAGGATTCGAGCCAATTCCGCATGTTGCCGCAAGGTCAGTTACTGACTGTCACCAGCTTGAAGACTATCTCCAGCAACTTCGGGATGGCGCCGGTGTAACGGAAGTGTTGGTCATCGGCGGTAGTTGGTCGCGGCCTGTCGGCGCCTTCGACAGTAGTTTGCAGTTGCTCGAAACGGGCCTGTTCAGCAAATACGGTATGAGGCGTATCGGCGTCGCGGGGCATCCCGAGGGACATCCCTCGGTCAGCGATGACGTGTTGATGGATGCGTTGCGGCAGAAAAAGGAATTCGTCGAGAATTCTGGCGCAGAATTTTTCGTCGTTACACAGTTTTGTTTTGATTCAAATGCGATCATCGCGTGGGAAAGAAAAATTCGTGAGAGTATTGGTGCGCTGCCCATCCACGTGGGTGTCCCTGGCCTCGCATCCATAACCGGCTTAATAAAATACGCGCGAATTTGTGGTATCGGTCCGTCAGTTCGTTTTTTAACGCGCGGACTCGACAAGCTCGTCAAGCTGGCAAAAACATGGGCGCCAGACCGGCTTCTGACTGAACTCTCTCAACACAAGGCCGCGAATCCCGAATTTGGCATGGAGAAAATACACTTTTACAGCTTTGGGGAGTTGTCATTGATCGCGCAGTGGATTAACGCTGTTCGCGATGGAGACATCGCTTTCGATCAAGATGGTCGAAACTTCAGTGCAATTCCAAATTCGCCACTGTTACCGCGGAAGAATTCAAAGGGTGACTAGGTGCAAACGTGGCTGGTTTGTTCATTTCGGCCAGCGTACAGAGTGAAATAATTAGGCGCGGGCGGCGGCAATTGATAATGAGACTATTCAGGAGAGCTTCATGACCCACGAATCGTTCCTATTTACCAGTGAATCGGTCTCTGAAGGCCATCCTGACAAGGTATGTGACCGCATTTCAGACGCGATCGTCGATACATTCCTGACGGCTGAACCAGAAGCCCGTGTTGGCGTCGAGACTTTGACTACAACCAACCGAATCGTCCTTGCCGGAGAGGTTCGCGGGCCGGCGTCAATCACACATGATGATATTGAAGAAGTGGCGCGCGCTTGTGTGCGCGATATTGGCTACGAGCAGGATGGATTTCACTGGAAGAATGCGAAGGTCGACATTTATGTTCACGCGCAATCCGCTGATATAGCAATGGGCGTCGATGCGCGAGGCAACAAAGACGAGGGGGCGGGTGATCAAGGCCTAATGTTCGGGTATGCCTGCCGCGAGACCGATGTGTTGATGCCCGCGCCAATACATTATGCCCATAGCATTCTGCGTTCGCTTGCAGAAGCACGTCATTCTGGGGCCGAACCTGGTCTCGGACCAGATTCAAAAAGCCAAGTGACGCTTCTCTACGAAGATGGAAAGCCGGTACGCGCGACGTCGGTTGTCGTCTCTACCCAGCACAATGTCGATTTGGAGCAGGATGATGTGCGCGAAATCGTTCGGCCCCATGTTGTCAACGTTCTGCCCGAGGGCTGGATGTGTGACGAAGCCGAGTTCTACGTCAACCCGACCGGACGGTTCGTTGTCGGTGGCCCGGACGGCGATTGCGGTCTGACCGGGCGAAAAATTATCGTAGACACTTATGGCGGAGCGGCGCCGCACGGTGGTGGGGCATTCTCAGGGAAAGATCCATCCAAGGTCGACCGGTCGGCGGCGTACGCTGCGCGGTATTTGGCGAAAAACGTTGTCGCCGCGGAGCTCGCTGACCGGTGCACGATCCAGGTTGCTTATGCAATTGGTGTCTCGAAGCCACTTTCGCTCTACGTCAATCTTCATGATACGGGGAAAGTCAGCGAGGCGCGCCTTGAGAAGGCGCTAACGGACGTAATGGACCTGAGTCCTCGCGGAATTCGGGAGCAATTGTCCCTTAGTAGACCTATTTACGCCCGCACGGCGGCCTACGGGCATTTCGGCCGGGCTCCTGATCCCGACGGTGGATTTTCGTGGGAACGCACGGACCTGGTCGATGCTCTCAAGGCAGCGGTCTGACCAGGAGGTACACAATAATTTTGACCGAATAAGCCTCAGCGAAATCAGGAACTTCGAACGCATAGAATTGGGAAGGTGAGTTGTGCCAGCAAGTAAAGCGCCGATAGGCAGATCAGATTTGCCGGTTACTGTGGCGCGACGCATGCCGGACCGGAGCATTCAAGATTCCTGGCCCATGATCGATATGCGCGCGATGCGCGAGTACCGCTTGGGTCGTGTTCGGCAGCAGCTCAAGCAGCAAGATCTAGCTGCAGCACTGCTCTATGACCCGGTCAATATCCGCTACTCAATTGGTGCGAACAATATGCCGGTCTTCCGGATGCATTTCGCGTCCGGGCGATATTGCTTCATCCCTGCGGAGGGCCCCGTCGTATTGTTCGACAGCGCTGAATACGCCCAAGGCGTGGCGGACTTTGAAACGATTGATGAAGTGCGGCCGCCGATTAATTGCCGTGCATCATATGTAGGTGACAATGCTCCGGCATTTGTTGCGCGGTGGGCGGATGAGATAGCTGATTTGCTGACGACCCATGGCGGGGGAAATCGCCGACTTGCCCTGGACCGTTGCGAGCCAGCCCAGACATTGGCACTGGCGGATCGCAAGATCGACATCATCGACGCTCAGGAATGGATGGAATACGCCCGAGCGATCAAATCCAAGGAAGAGATCGATTGCATGTCGATTTCGATCGGCGTGTGCGAGGTCGGTGCGTCGCGTATTCGTGACGCGATGGAGCCGGGCGTAACCGAGAACGAGTTGTGGGCGCTCATGGCTCACGCAAATATAGCTATGGGGGGAGAATGGCTTGAATGCCGTCTTCTAACCTCTGGCGGTCGGACCAACCCCTGGCTCCAGGAAGCCTCCGACCGCATGCTGAGGGCCGGCGAATTGGTCGCCTTCGATACCGATGTTGCAGGTGCATTTGGCTATTGCACGGACTTCTCCCGCACCTTCTTCTGCGAACCTGGCCGGCCCAGCGATAATCAGCGCAAACTATACGGGCTGGCTTATGAGGAAGTGCATCACAACATGTCGCTCATCAAGGCAGGCGTCGGTTTTCAGGAGTTGGCGGAGAAGGCCTACAAGGTGCCGGAGATTTACGTGCCGCAGGCTTACGGATTTGTCGCCCACGGCGTTGGCATGTGCGACGAGTGGCCGAATATCTATCCGCTGAAGAAACTGCAAGCTCTCAATCTTGATGGTGTGATCGAGGAGGGAATGGTGCTTGCCGTCGAGAGTTATATGGGTGAGGTCGGCGGGCCAGAAGGTGTCAAACTTGAAACCCAAGTATTGGTGACGGAAAACGGTGTCGAATGGCTCGACACATTCCCGTTTGAGGAAGATTTATTAGGTAGAGAGATTTAATTGCATACATTTCATACAGCGCTGTCGCGTCGCCTTTGGGCGCGCTAGGG
>CAVOAK010000090.1:0-10236 GCA_963693665.1 Alphaproteobacteria bacterium
AATAGCGCTGTGTAGTAAGCTTTATTGCGCCCGCTCTTCCCAATGGCATAATTGTCTGTACCGACCCCTTACCGAATGTGCGTGTGCCCAAAAGAATACCGCGCCGGTGATCTTGAAGTGCACCAGCGACGATTTCAGAAGCTGACGCTGAGCCCGAGTTGATCAGGATGACGACAGGAAGGCCGCCGGTAATATCACCCGGTGTGGCGTTAAAGCGTTGAGCGTTGTCGGCAGATCGCCCACGTGTTGAAACAATTTCGCCCTGCTCAAGAAACGCGTCGGATACCTCAACTGCTTGATCAAGAAGTCCACCTGGATTATTGCGGAGGTCGAGGATAAATCCAGTTAGGTTGTCGCCGAGTTCCTCACTGAGCTTTTTAACTGCGCGCACCAAACCAGCCTTCGTTTGTTCGTTGAAGCTGGTTATGCGCACATAACCTGCACTGTCCTCAACTCTTGAACGCACTGAATCGATACGAATTTTGTCGCGAGTTAGCGTGACGTCGAAAGCATCGGTGTCGATTCGACGTATAGTAAGAGTAATGTCACTGCCAACTTTGCCGCGCATCTTTTCAACGGCCTTATTGAGCGACAAACCGCGCACCGCTTCACCATCGATGTGTGTGATGAAGTCTCCAGCCTGAATGCCAGCACGATAAGCTGGTGTGTCATCTATAGGTGAGACGACTTTAACGAGGCTGTTCTCTAACGTGACCTCAATACCTAGACCTCCGAACTCGCCGCGCGTCTGCACTTGCATATCTTGAAAGTGCTTAGCGTTAAGAAAGTTGGAATGCGGATCGAGGCTCGCAAGCATGCCTTGGATAGCCGCTTCAATTAATTTCTCGTCGCTCACGTTTTCCACATAGTCCGCACGAACTCGTTCGAACACGTCACCGAACAGTTCAAGCTGTCGATATGTTGTGGACTTATCCTGCTGTGCCGGTCCAACAATCGGAAATGCCAGCAAGCCAGCCGATATCACCGAAGCGCCTAAGAGAGTTTTTCGCAAGTTTATCATCATCCCCGCACTTTCTGTTCGTTGGCCGTCATCCAGGGCAACGGGTTAATTGGTTGTCCATTTCGACGCAACTCGACGTAAAGAGCCGTCTGGTCGCTTTCATCACGGCCCATGGAACCTACAGGTTCACCAGCCAGTAACCACTGACCGACAACACAGTCGATCTGAGCCAATCCGGCAAGTACTGTATGATATCCGCCGCCATGCTCAATTATCAAGATTTGCCCATAACGACGAAACGAACCAGCAAATACAACTTTCCCATCATGTGGTGCAACAATCTGTGCATGTTCACGGGTGGCAATGGTTATGCCTCTGGAAGCATTGCCAAATTCGCCTCTTTCCCCATATCGCTGGTCGACACGCCCCTGTACCGGGCGCACCACTGAATCGTTGTCAGGAAAGGGTCTAATTCCTTCCGGACGCTTCAATAACACGCTGGTCGTTCTGCCGGTCACATTTTCTTGATTGGATGGCAATTGACTAGTTTTGCTGCTTCTGTCTCCAAGACGGGCCATAAGATCGCGCAATGACTGTGCTTGCCCAGCGAGTATTTCAACTTCCTTCGCTACACGCTGACCTTCCATTACGGTTTGTTTTTGCAAAGCAGCCTTACGCTGCATGATAGGGGTCAACTGCGCGCGCTCGACTGCGAGTGCGTCGGCAGAGCGTGCGAGTTTCGCGCTCTGCACGCGAATGTCATTTTTTACCTGTTCGAGGGTATCAATTTTTTGGCGCAGCGCATTTGCGTCGGAGGCGAGCCGCGGCAATGCGGTGCGAAGCAGGACTGCACTTCTGACTGTATCAAGCGGATTGCCAGGTCCAATAAGCAGCGACCGTGGCGGATTTAACGAAAGTCGTTCGAGCGCACCGAGCGTGCCGCTCAACTGTCGGCGGCGTAAATTCAAAAGAGATTCGCGATGAATGGCTTCGTCATGAAGTTCGATCAACTGCAATTCCAATTGCGACATCAGTACTTCGCTCTCTTGGGCATGCTGCGCGAACTCAATTGATTTCTGCCTTAATTCAACGAGCTCTTTGTCGAGACTCTGTGAACGCAATTCGAGCGCCGTCGCCCGATCATGCTCAGTCGCGAGTTTTTGTTTGATCGTATTCAGTTGTTGCTGGTTTTGCGTTTGCGCTAGTGCTGGCGGATCGCTGATGAACACCGCTGCGATAAGCACTAATAATTTGCACGCGCGCCTATCCAACCGCACGTCGATCTCCAGGGCGTGTGAGTAACGTATGCCCAGTCATCTCTCGAGGTTGTGGCAAGCCCATAAGATCTAATAGTGTTGGTGCTACGTCGGCGAGAACTCCATCTTCAATCTTAGTAACTTCCTCGAGGTCAGTGGCTAGGACAATCGGCACTGGATTGCATGTGTGCGCCGTGTGCGCCTGCCCAGTCGTCAAATTACGCATGGCTTCGGCATTTCCGTGATCGGCGGTAATGAGCAGTATCCCATCGACCTTTTCGACCGCTTTCTTAAGTCGCCCCAAGCAGGTGTCTACAGTTTCAACAGCGCGTATTGCGGCATTCAGATTGCCGGTGTGGCCGACCATGTCTGTGTTGGCGTAGTTGACAACGATGAAATCAAAATTGCCGCTTGCCGTTACCTCAATGAGGCGATCTGTTAATTCACAGGCCGACATCTCCGGCGCGAGATCGTATGTAGCAACTTTAGGCGATGGCACGAGAATTCTCTCCTCGCCACGAAACTCTCGCTCGTCGCCACCGTTAAAGAAAAATGTCACATGCGCATATTTTTCAGTCTCGGCGATCCGCAACTGCTTCATTCCCGCTGTCGCAACAATATCACCCAAAGTATTGGCAAGGATCAGTGGCTGAAACAAAGCATCTATATGTCGGTCGAGTTCGCTTGAATAAGCGATCATGCCAAGGGTTGCCGAATACTGCACAAAGCGCTTTCGCATAAAACCCGTGAATTCGGGTTCGAGTAGCGCTGTCAGTATTTGTCTGGCCCGATCAGATCGAAAATTGGCCATCAGGAGTCCGTCACCGTCCTGCATGCCGGTGAAATCGGCAATGACTGTTGGGCGAACAAATTCGTCCGTTTCTTCTCTTGCGTATGCTGCTGTAATTGCGGCCTCGGCAGTTGCCGCTTTCTCGCCCTTGCCATCGACTAACGCCGTGTAAGCAAGCGATGTGCGCTCGAAGCGGTGGTCGCGGTCCATAGCATAGTATCGCCCAGTGACGGTCGCCAACTGGACTGTTGGGCTGGATGCAAATAGATCAGCAACGTACCCCAGAGCGCTTTTTGGCGACGTATCGCGACCGTCAAGAAATGCATGAACGACGGTTTCTATACCGGCCTTGTGCAATATGTTTACGAGGGCTGATATATGTTTCTGATGCGCGTGGATGCCGCCTGGAGACAGAAGGCCCAAAATATGAGCAGTGCCACCACTTGCTCGCAGTTTCGCAATGAATTCCAGCAACGCTACATTTGAAGTTAGCGCATCACCCTCAATTGCAGCGTTAATTCGCGGGAGATCCTGCGGCACAATACGCCCGGCGCCTATATTCATATGACCGACTTCAGAATTTCCCATCTGCCCATCGGGAAGACCAACATGGTGTTCTGAAGCCTCAAGGCGCGCGTGTGGATACCGTGCGAGAAGGGCATCCCAAACGGGTGTCCGCGCTTGGGAAATAGCATTGTTCTCGCGCTCGGTTCTTGAGCCCCAACCGTCAAGAATACAAAGAACTGCGAGGCGTTGTCGACGTCCGTCGGCCATGGTGTTTATATAGGTCATTGCTATCAACGAGGATAGCCTGCGTCAGATGTGAGGTTGCCTTAGTCAGCGCGGTGATAGGGGTGTCCATCAAGAATTTGTTGGGCTCGATAAATCTGTTCGACGAGGAGGGCTCGCATGAGCAGGTGAGGCCAAGTAACGCGGCCAAACGAGAGAACGAGCTTTGCCGATTTTCGAACATCCGCTGGCAACCCATCTGCGCCACCAATGACAAATGCAACATCCGCGGCGCCGCTGTCACGCCAACCTCGCAGTCGTTCGGCAAATTGCGCGCTGCTTAAGTTGTCACCGCGCTCGTCGAGTGCGATCACGACGGCGCCGGAAGGTAGCGCGCGAGAAAGGTTTTTGCTGTCACCGGTCTTGGGCGACCCGCGATTCTCTGGAATCTCCAAAAGACTCAACGACCATCGGATGCGCCTTGCGTAATGCTCGTATGTGGCACGCTCTGGGCCCTGGCGTGCTCGACCAGCAGCCACGATAGTAATGCGCAATGCCTTACCTAAACTGTTGCCGCCGAAGGCGACTCCGCATTGTCAGGGAGTTCAAGGCCCCACATTTTTTCAAGATTGTAGAAAGCGCGGACCTCTGGCCGGAACAGATGGACAACGATATCCCCTGCATCGATCAACACCCAATCGGAACGAGACCGGCCCTCGACCGAAAGCTTTGGCGTTCGCGCCGATTTTAATTTTGTCACAAGATGATCTGCAATAGCACCAATTTGGCGCTGCGAGGTGCCTGATGCGATGACCAAATAGTCTGCGATCGTCGACTTGCCCGTCATATTGATCACCTTCGCATCAATCGCCTTGTCGTTAGCGAGCGAGGCTTCGATCAATGCCAACACAACTTCCGGCGCGGTTAACTTGCTTTTTGGTTTACTTATGACCGGCCTCTTGTGAGCTTATTGTCATTGCCATCTGAATTCGATCGCGCGTGGTATCTCTCCTCCAGCGTCTTCGACTTACGAATGCGTGTCGCTGAAACCGGATGCGGCTTCGTGTGTAGAAACACCCAAGCCGGCGGCGAATATTCAACAAGTTCAACTCCGGCAGATTCCCGTATTCTGCAATCGGCAAAATGCTTCGCAGCTGCCCCAGTCAACGCTTTTCGAGAATATGAGGATCGTGTGAAAACTGCAATGGGTACGCTTTCGAAGATTGTTTTCCAATCCCGCCACTTTGGCATCTGTAATAAATTATCCGCGCCCATGAGCCACACAAAGTTTGTCTTACTGAAACGACGTTTCAGGGCTGAAATTGTGTCGACGGAAAAACGGGTGCCGATTTGGTCTTCAACATTTGTGACTCGGATTCGCCGGGAGCGCGCTGCGTGTCGCGCCTGTTGCAACCGAACATCAAGCGGGGCCATGTCATCGGCACTCTTGAGCGGATTCTGCGGCGACACAAGCCACCATACTTCCTTGAGTCCGAGGCGCTTTAGTCCCTCGAGACTGATATATCGGTGCCCTTCATGCGCGGGATTAAATGATCCACCCAACAGTCCCACCCTATCGACGCTGGTGGAGGGCAACTCAAAACCTGGCCTAGAGCTGGGGTCGGCCATCGCACCGTTGGCCATCGCATGGATGAGCAGTCATGATCTGCACTGTCCGGCACCACGGACGATATATTTGTAACTGGTGAGCTGCTCTGCGCCGACTGGGCCGCGGGCGTGCAATTTGCTCGTTGAAATGCCAATTTCCGCGCCCATTCCAAACTCTCCGCCGTCGGCGAATTGTGTCGACGCGTTGTGGAGGACGATACCGCTGTCTATTTGCGTGAGAAACTTATCAGCTGCACCCGCGTCTTCGGTCACAATCGTCTCGGTATGATGCGAGCCATAATGCTCGATAAAGGCAAGCGCGTCCTCCAGCCCGTCGACTACTTTTACGGCGATAACGGCATCAAGATATTCTGTCGACCAGTCCTCCACGCTCGCAGGAACGATACGATCGTCAATTGCCTGCGCTTCACTATCACCGCGAATCTCACAACCCGCTTCGACTAGAAGATCGACGATCGCAGGTAACTGGGCCGCGACGATATTCCGGTCTATCACTAAATTTTCGGCGGACCCGCAAACTCCCGTCCGTCGCATCTTTGAATTGAGCGCTATTTCCCTCGCCATCTCTGCGTTTGCAGCCTCGTGAACATAGACAGTGCAAACGCCTTCAAGATGGGCCAGAACAGGAATTCGAGACTCTGTCGTGACGCGTTCTATTAGGGAACGTCCGCCACGCGGCACGATGACGTCAATGAGATCTGCCATCTGCAGCATTGCTCCGACAGCGGCACGATCCCGCGTGGGCATCATTTGAACACAGTCGGCAGGCAACCCCGCAATCTCAAGTCCCCGCCGTAAACATGCCGTTATCAGAGACGACGAATGAAAGCTCTCCGACCCACCGCGTAGGATCGCCGCATTGCCTGACTTCATGCAAAGCCCGCCGGCGTCAGCTGTCACGTTTGGGCGTGATTCATAAATAATTCCAATCACACCAAGGGGCACAGACACCCGAGCAATTTTCAGCCCGTTGGGGCGCTCCCACTCGCCCAGAATACGGCTCACCGGATCATCTAATTTCGCGACCTCTTCGAGGCCGCTTGCCATCGCCTCGATTCGTTCTGCAGTCAGCAGTAATCGGTCGCGCAACGCCGCATTGAGGCCCTTCTCTTCGGCGAATGCCATGTCGCGGACATTGGCCTGTTCAATTTGTATCGCCTCTGTCCGAACCACGTCAGCAGCGGCGTTCAGCGCATGATTTTTGGTCGCGGCGTCGGCGCGTGCCAAAATCCGGCTGGCGGCTCTTGCAGATTCGCCTATTTGACGAACCAAGGCGTCGACGTCGTCTTGTTCGAGGTTGGCAGCGATGTTCATGGACGTAGTCTCAATGGCCTAGCTAAGCACAAGATCGTCACGATGGATCAATTCGTCTCGGCCACGATAGCCGAGAACTGCTTCAATTTCACCGCTCTTATGCCCAGAGATAAGTGTCGCATCTCCATTTGCGTAGGCGGAGAGTCCACGGGCAACTTCGCGACCATCGACGGCGCATATGGATACGAGGTCGCCACGCTCAAACGTACCTTTGACCTCTGTGACGCCGGCCGGCAAGAGGCTTGTACCTCGCCCCAACGCATTTACGGCTCCGTCGTCGATGACAATAATTCCCATGGGCTGCAGCGATCCGGCAATCCAACGCTTTCGCGCTGTCATTGGGTTCGCCTGCGGCACGAACCATGTACATCGCGCGCCCTCGTCCATGAGACGCAGGGGATGAGGTTCGGTGCCAAGCGCGATTGCCATACGACAGCCAGCGGCAAGAGAAATTTTTGCGGCCTGCAGCTTTGTTGCCATGCCGCCAGATGAGTAACCAAGCGAAGGTTTTCCTGCCATCGCCTCAGTCTCTGCGTTGATTTCATTTAACGTGGCGATGTGGCGCGCCTGCGACTCGTGCCGTGGATCTGCGTCATAGAGACCATCGATGTCGGATAGAAGGACCAGCGTGTCCGCGCTGATCATCGCAGCGACACGGGCGGCCAATCGGTCATTGTCGCCAAATCTGATCTCTTGCGTGGCGACGGTATCGTTCTCATTGATTACTGGGATGGCGCCAAGCTGGAGAAGCTGGGTCAACGTGTTGCGGGCATTAAGATGTCGGCGCCGCTCCTCGGTATCCGCGAGAGTTAGTAGAATCTGCGCGACAGTCAGGTTATGGCGCCCCAGTGTCGCCTGATAGGCGTGTGCAAGTTGGATTTGTCCCGTCGCGGCGGCGGCTTGCTTTTCTTCGAGCCGCAATGTGGACCCGTGAAGCCCGAGATGATGTCTGCCAACTGCAATTGCACCTGACGTTACAACAAGCACTTCTTGGCCACGTTCGCGGCACATGAAAATGTCATCAGCCAGCGCATCGAGCCAGTCATGCTGAATTTCACCACTCTCTTCATCGACCAAGAGCGCCGAGCCTATTTTTATTATCAGCCGACGTGCGTCTTTGATTTGTTGAGAACTTTGTTCGTTGCTCCGCATAGCTGCATCTCTTACGCGGATGGTTGCCATTCTTGCTGGACGGTTAGCGGATCGTCTGCGTTGCGTTCTGTTGCGATGAACTCGAGAAGTTTCGCCAACACATGATCGACGCCCTCGCCGCCGGCACCAGAGAGGATCAGCACAGGATTTTCTGTTACTTGAGCCAGCGCCAACGCTTTGCTCTTGGCCTCGTCTTCGCTTAACGCATCGCATTTATTGAGGCCTATGATCTCTAGTTTTTTCTCCAGACCGGCACCGTAGCCCACGAGCTCGCGCTGGATCGTCTCATAGGCATCTACGACGTCGTCAAGCGTGCCATCCACAAGGTGCAGGAGAACACGACATCGCTCGATATGACCAAGAAACCGATCGCCGAGGCCAAGCCCTTCATGTGCTCCTTCGATAAGGCCCGGAATATCGGCGAGCACAAACTCTTCATTGCGCACGAAAACGACGCCGAGTTGCGGGTGAAGTGTCGTGAATGGGTAGCCTGCAATCTTGGGCCGTGCTCGGGAGACTGCGCCCAAAAATGTTGATTTTCCGGCGTTTGGCAAGCCAACAAGCCCCGCATCAGCAATGAGCTTCAAGCGCAGCCAAATGGTCATCTCTTGCCCTAAAATACCAGGGTCCGCCCGACGCGGCGCTCGGTTTATCGACGACTTGAAGTGCTCATTGCCGAATCCTCCACTTCCACCTTTGGCAATAACAACTTCTTGTCCGGGCTCCGTCAAATCAGCGAGGAGGGTGCTGTTGTCCTCATCAAGGATCTGTGTGCCCGCGGGCACCGCTAATATGGCAGTTTTTCCAGAGGCGCCGGTCCGTCCCTTGCCCATGCCACCGCGCCCTTTGCCAGCTTTGAGATGTTGGCGGAAGCGATAGTCAATCAGTGTGTTGAGGCCGTCCACTGCGCGCACGACAACGTCGCCGCCGCGGCCACCATCACCGCCGTCGGGACCACCGAACTCAACAAATTTTTCGTGACGAAAACTCAGGCAGCCGTTGCCGCCATCGCCGCTCTTTATGTATACTTTGGCTTGGTCGAGAAATTTCATCGCAGAACTCTGCGCCACTTCCTGAGAAAAATAAAAAAAGGGGAATGGTTGACCATTCCCCCGGCAAACAAATTATAAGTGCCGGGTTGCGCTAGGCAGCCGGCTCCACCGACACTGTCGTCCGACTGCGCAACTTGTGGAACTTGACGTTGCCCTCGCTCAGCGCGAACAACGTATGATCTTTGCCCATGCCGACGTTGTCCCCGGGATGCACCTTGGTCCCTCGCTGGCGAACAATAATGTTGCCGGCAAGAACGTTCTCGCCGCCAAACTTTTTCACGCCAAGCCGTCGGCCCGCTGTATCGCGACCATTGCGTGAACTGCCGCCTGCTTTCTTATGTGCCATCTCCGCTTACTCCTTACTCTTGGCCGGTTTAGCATTTGCTTCTGTCTTCGCTGGCGCATTTGCGGTCTTGGTCGCTGTCGCCGGCTTGGTCTTTGCAGTTTTGCTTTTGGCTGCAGCTGGTTTTACCGAGGCCGGGTTTTCAACAGCGGGTTTTTCAACCGCTGTGGCGCTCTTAGCGGCCTTCTTTCCATCGGCCATAATGTCAGTAATTTGCAAAACCGTAAGGTCCTGACGATGCCCGGCCCTACGGCGATAGTTTTTCCGCCGATTTTTCTTGAAAACAATAATCTTGTCGCTGCGCGGATGGTCGAGAATTTTAGCGGCAACGGATGCACCGGATACGAGTGGGGCGCCAACGGTCTGTTTTTGCCCTTCGCCCACCATCAGGACTTCATCAAGGGAAACTGCTGCGCCGGCGTCGCCGGGCAGGCGCTCCACGAGGATAATATCGTCCTTGGCGACCCGATACTGTTTGCCGCCGGTCTTGATGACTGCGAACATGTTAATTACTCAATCTTCGTTGAATTAGGAATATTGCTAACCCACCAAACTGAGTCAACAAAATAGCGGACCACACACGGCCCGCAAACTGGCGCGAACTATACGGCGCAACGCCCATAAGTCAACGGTTTTGCTGGCGTTTATCTGTACTAATTGCTGTAGATCGCAGCGCAGGTTTGTAGCCCGGCGGGATTTCTGACTAGTGTCGCCGCGCCGCTCAAGGCTCATCGAAGCCTTTACTTTGTTGGACCAGCGCGGGAGGGGTGCCGGAGCGGTCGAACGGGACGGTCTCGAAAACCACTGACAAATACCTAAAATATTGATAACTAACAAGTAATATAACAATATTGACTTACCAACATAATCTTTGATTATGGTCTCTCTCTCTCTAAGGTTCGACACAACCCTCAAAACATGAAAACCCTTGGTCGAGGGTTTCCAGATACATTGAAATTATTCCAAATGCCTGCATCCAGATTCTGGTATGTCGGTATGTATCTGAAGGG
>CAVOAK010000091.1:0-10227 GCA_963693665.1 Alphaproteobacteria bacterium
CTTGTGCCGAGGCGGTCGTCGGTTTGGCCATCATTCGTGATCTTTATGATGAGGAGGACAGCGTCCGCGTCCTAGCCGCCTATGGTATGGCGGTTGCGCTGGCACCCGCAGTCGGGCCGTTAATTGGCGGCTACATCCATATCTGGCTCGGCTGGCAGGCAAACTTCGTTGTCGTTTCGGGTTTTGTCGTTGTCGTCGCAGCGTTGATCTGGCGTTTTCTTCCTGAAACCCTCGCACCGGAGAACCGTGTTGGCGGTCGTCCGCTTTCACTCGCTCGTGATTACATGCGTCTGTCAGCTCAACGCAACTTTATTGGATATGCGCTGCCGGTCGGATTTACATTCGGTGCGCTTTACGCATTCATCACCGCGGCGCCATTTGTCTTAATTGAGCGTATGGGTGTAGCGACACAACACTACGGGCTGTACTACGCGGCTCTCGTCCTAGCCTATTTTTTCGCAAGCTTAGCTGCCAACAGGATTGTTGGAAGATTTGGTGTGGAGTTGCTTCTGCGTGCGTCGCTCGTGATCGGCGTCGTTAGCGGTATCGTGACACTTGCGGTTGTTTATGCCTATGAAAAGCCTGGTGCTCTTACGGCGGCGATATCAATTGGAACCTTTGGTTTGGGTTTTATGTTTGCAACCGCGCCGGTCCGCGCACTTGCGGCGAGCACCACCCAACGGGGGCTTTCGGCCGCACTCCTTGGTTCATTGGAAATGGGTATCGCTGCTCTTGCAGCGCTGACCGTTGGGTTTTTTCACGATGGAACGGCGTGGCCCCTTGCCTTCACATTCGCGGGCTGCAACTTCATTGCCGCGGCCACCTACATCATGTGCAAGCCATGGCGTATCCCATTGCAGCGGATCGATTAGGAGAGTAGGGCGTTAGCCACCGTACGGATCATCTGGCCAAGTAGAAACTCGCCAATGACCAGTGCAACGGCAAGTTCGACCCTAATGTCGAGGGCAACACGCACAATGAAGCCATGATAGAATAAAAGGATGAGCAGAGCGACAAGGCCTATCCCGGCGAAGGCACCCTCACTCACGATGCCGCTACCCTGGAAGACAAGCAGGAGTAAGAGGGCCACGATCTGCGTCCCAGCAGACCAGTTGTAGGCCACGATGTAGCGCATGTAGTTTTCGCCACGGCCCAACAAAGGTGCGATATATGCTGCGGCGAGTGGCCAGGCCACCCAACCGATGACGTAGCCTATGCCTTCGACAACGACAATACGAATGGGGTGTACATCTGCCGAAAGTTCAGCACCTGCGCCGTAGACGAGCAGGATATAGCCCGGGAGGACGATGGCTGCACAGGAGAACGACTTCCAATAACCCTCTATGCTGTCATCGAACAATGCCAGTGCGCTGCGGTCGCGGAGGAACAGGCGCCACGCCCCATAAAGCCCTCGAAACGCCTCCTGCGCCGTAATCATGCGATGTTGAAATAGCCCCGCAGTACCGCCTCGTAGATCAGCCTCAAGTTCTGCAGATCCTCAATGCGTGCCTGTTCGTCGGCTTTGTGCATGGTTTGACCGACCATACCGAATTCCACAACTTCGCAATGATCCTTGATGAAGCGCGCGTCCGACGTGCCACCAGTCGTGCTGAGTTCCGGTGCATTTCCGAGAACGGCCTCAATCGATTCACAGACAAGTTGGGACAGTTGTCCCGGCGGCGTGAGAAATGACTCCCCACTGACGGAAATGTCGAGATCGTAGTGCCCCTTTTGGCCGATTGCTGCGCCGATTGCCTCGTGCAAGGTTTTGGTCAACGACGCAGATGAATGAAGGTCATTGAAGCGGATATTAAACGTTGCGCGCGCCTCACCTGGAATCACGTTGGTTGCTGGATTTCCTATGTCGATCGTTGAGATCTGCAGCGTTGAAGGTGGAAAATGGACAGAGCCCTCATCCAACGGGATCATAACAAGCGCATCGAGGATGGTGACAAGTCGGTGCGCGGGATTGTCGGCCAGATGTGGGTAAGCGGTGTGGCCTTGAACTCCGTGCACAGTCAACCTTGCGTTCATGCTGCCTCGACGGCCGATCTTGACCATCTGGCCCAACCGTTCCGGGTTGGTTGGTTCGCCGACAAGACACATGTCGAGGGCCTCGCCATTTTCTGTAAGCCAGGCCAACATTTTTCGAGTGCCATTAATGGCCGGCCCTTCTTCGTCACCTGTAATAAGAAAGCTGATCGAGCCTGACGGTTGGCCCTCCGCGAGCACACGTTGCGCCGCAGCTGCGAAACAAGCGATCGCTCCTTTCATGTCGGCGGCACCACGCCCGTAAAGAACGCCGTCCTCTACAACTGCGTCAAAGGGGCCGCGGTTCCACGCGTCGAGTGGCCCAGTCGGCACGACATCGGTGTGACCGGCAAAACAAAAGTTTGGAGCGGCGTCGCCGCAGCGGGCGTAGAGATTGTCGACATCAGCTGTTCCCGCCTCAGAAAATTTGAGCCGGTGGCAAACGAAGCCGATTTCCTCCAGTGTTTGCTGCAGTAAATCCAGTGCGCCACCTTCTTCAGGTGTGACACTTGGGCAGCGAATCAGCGCCTGAGCTAACGCAACTGGGTCGATCAAAATTTAATCCCTCAGGAGTTCGTTGATCGATGTTTTTGAGCGGGTCTGTTCATCAACGCGTTTTACGATGACCGTGCAATAAAGGCCCGGTCCTGGCGTGCCATCCGGAAGTGTCTTTCCGGGCATTGAGCCTGGCACCACCACGGAGTAGGCGGGAACACGCCCAAGGTGGATTTCACCAGTGGCACGGTCGACAATCTTCGTGGAGGCGCCAATGTAGACGCCCATAGAGAGCACTGACCCCTCCTCGATAATGACGCCCTCGGCTACTTCCGAGCGCGCACCAACGAAACAGTTGTCTTCGATAATTACTGGGTCGGCCTGCAATGGTTCGATGACACCACCAATACCAGCACCGCCAGAGATATGGCAGTTCTTGCCAATCTGGGCGCAGGTCCCGACAGTCGCCCAGGTATCGATCATCGTGCCTTCGTCTACATAGGCACCCAAATTAACAAAGCTTGGCATAAGGACGACACCCGGTGCGATGTAAGCGGATCTCCGTACAATGCAGTTAGGGACGGCGCGAAACCCAGCTTCGCGAAACTCTCGTGCGCCCCAGCCAGCCCATTTTGCCGGAACCTTGTCCCACCACGGCGTGTTTTGACCGGGTCCGCCCGGAATGGTCGTCATATCGTTCAGTCGAAATGACAGCAAAACGGCTTTCTTTAACCATTGATTGACGCGCCAGGTTCCAGCTTCTTTTTCGGCGACGCGCACCTTTCCAGAATCCATGAGACCGAGTGCTGCGTCCACTGCATCACGCGTCTCGCCCTTGGTCTTTGGTGTCACGTCGTCGCGCACTTCCCAGGCGGCATCGACGATGGTCTTTAACTGCTCATTATCCATTGGAAGAATCTCAAATTCATGTGTTTGGAGGCGCCGAGAGTGGGCAAGATGCGGGGGGGTGTCAAGGCAGGGCAGCGACTGCGTAACTTGCTATTCTGCGCGTAACTCAGTTCGGAAGCGCTTCTAGCCACTCCACCAGATCGTCAGTGGCATGATGAACGTGATCACCAGTGCTGTCTGTATGCGACCAGTCGTGCTGCGTTCTAACCCAGACTGTCGCCATGCCAAGTACAGCCGCCGGGATCAAGTTCCGGGCGATGTCCTCGATCATGACCGTGCGCGCCGGATCGATGTCATGCAAGCGTACCATCTCAGCATATGGAGCAGGGTCCGGCTTAGGACGATATTCTGACGCGACAATATCAAATATTGCTTCGAAATGTCGCGAGACACCAAGCTGGTGCATGACATTTTCTGCGTGTCGCACTGAGCCATTGGTGTAGATCAACTTGCGTCCATCTAATCGCGACAGTGCACGATCGAGAGCAAAGCCATCAGGCAGTCCGGATACATCGATATCGTGGACGTAATTCAAATACTCCGCAGGCTTGATCGCGTGATGTTGCATGAGACCACTTAAGGTAGTGCCATGGTCCCGAAAGTATTTTTTCTGCAGCAGCCGGGCCTCTGTTGGATCGAGATCGAGGGCTGCGGAGACAAATTCACCGATGCGTCGGTCAACCTGGTCAAACAGATTGCAATGCGCAGGATAGAGGGTGTTATCCAGGTCGAAGACCCAAGTGTCGGTATCGCGCCGGTGTGGCGTGGGATGTGTCTTTTCTGCCGTTGCAGGCTGGATTTGGTTGGAGGGCACAGGGCTATTTTCGGCCGCGGATCAGTGTTCCCGAACCGTGCTCGGTAAAGATTTCCAGCAATATTGCATGTGGAACACGCCCGTCGATAATCGCCGCCGCCTCGACGCCGTCCTTGATAGCGCTAATGCACGTCTCAACTTTTGGGATCATGCCTCCTTTGAGCGTTCCGTCGCGCAAGTACTTGCGCGCGCTGCTCAGGTTCAATTCTGCGACCAGCTTGTGTTTTTTGTCGAGCACGCCTTCGACATCAGTCAACATCAGGAGCCGTGTCGCATCGAGCGCCGCAGCAATGGCACCAGCGACAGTGTCCGCATTGATATTGAACGTTTGGCCTTTAGCGTCTGTCCCAATAGGCGCGATGACGGGGATGAATTGGGAGCCTTCGAGTAACCGAAGGACATGTGGATCGATCGCCGTTGGTTCGCCGACAAATCCCAGATCGAGTACTTTCTCGATATTGGAGTCTGTCCGGTTGGCTCGCCGCCGGAGCTTGCGCGCGCGCAACAAACCACCATCCTTGCCTGACAGGCCAATCGCCCGCCCGCCAACTTCGGCAATATCGGCAACGATTTGTTTGTTGATTTGACCAGACAGAACCATTTCGACAACGCCGACCGTGTCGCGGTCGGTGACCCGCAAGCCATCAATGAATTTGCTCTTCATTTTGAGCCGATCTAGCATTGCACCAATCTGCGGACCGCCGCCGTGCACGACAACAGGGTTGATGCCGACCTGCTTCAGCAACACGATGTCGCGCGCAAAAAGCTGCGATAGATTCGTATCGCCCATAGCGTGGCCACCGTACTTGATGACAAATGTCTTGCCGGCATAGCGCCGCATGTAGGGCAGGGCTTCGGTTAAGATGCCGGCCTTTGCCAACCATTCGTCACGCAAAATATTTTTGGATTTGCTCATAGATTATGGCGCCGGGCCTGCAGGCATTTTTCGAAAAACGTCGCGGATTCTAACTCAAAGACCTTGGCGCCGCCAGCGCCGCAAGGTCGGCGCGAAGTTGCGCTATACCAACGCCCTCCCGTGCACTCGTTAGCGCGCAATTCGAAAGCGCCGCCGGCCGCTTCGCAAGAGTTGTGGTAATCCGCTCGATAAGGCGTTCGCGCTCTGCGTTCGGCACCTTATCGACTTTGGTTAGAACAACTTGATAGCTGACAGCAGCCTTGTCCATTTGCTCCATCATCGTCAGGTCGCTTGCCTTCAAACCATGGCGCGCGTCCACAAGAAGACACAGCCTGCGCAGCGACGCGCGCCCTTTGAGGTAGGTAGTCATCAAATCGAGCCAGCCAGCACTCTCATGCTTGGAAACTTTGGCATAACCGTATCCGGGTAAGTCGGCCAACATGAGGCGTTTGCCGAGATTGAAGAAATTGAGCTGGCGCGTTCGTCCCGGTGTATTACTTGTTCGCGCCAGCGTGTTACGGTTGGTGAGGGCGTTTATGAGACTTGATTTTCCGACATTTGAGCGGCCGGCAAATGCAACCTCCGGCAAGTCTGCCGGTGGCAATCCGTCCATATTTGCGGCACCAGTAACAAAACCGCATTCCTGCGCAAACAGCAGGCGGCCCTCTTCAACAGCTTCGTCTGCTTCTTTCACGTTGCTGGCCGCATTGTCGGCAGAATTCACGTTTTGGGCTTTGCCCCAGCTGGCTGCGCAGCCGCCGTTTTTCGCATGATTACCCACTGTTGCAGAATTGAAAGAGTGTTGTTCCAGGCCCAATAAATGACGAGGCCCGCAGGGAAGCTAGCCAGAATAAAAGTAAAAATAAATGGTAGAAAGGTAAATATCTTCGCTTGAATTGGATCAGCTGGCGCTGGATTCAATTTAGTCTGGAAGTACATTGTGGCGCCCATAATTATGGGCCAAATACCAATATTGACGGCGTCCAGTGTCGCTGGGACATTCCAGTTAACCAGTCCAAACATGGTGAGCACGCCCAACGGATCACGCGCAGAGAGGTCCGAAATCCATCCGAAGAATGGTGCGTGGCGCATCTCGATCGTGACAAACAGCACTTTATAAAGCGCAAAGAAGACAGGAATCTGCACAACGACAGGCAAGCAGCCTGCCATCGGGTTTACGCCTTCTTGTTTGTAAAGCTGCATCATTTCCATATTGAGCGCCTGGCGATCATCGCCATGACGCTCCTTGAGTTCGACGAGTTTGGGCTGCAGAAGTTTCATCTTGCTCATGGCGCGGAAGGATTTATTCGCGAGCGGGAACAGCAGGATGCGGATGCCCACGGTGAGCGCGAGGATAGCGACGCCGAAGTTGCCGAGCTTGCCGGATAACCAATGAATCGTCAGGAAAATCGG
This sequence comes from Alphaproteobacteria bacterium, assembly GCA_963693665.1. Taxonomy (GTDB): domain Bacteria; phylum Pseudomonadota; class Alphaproteobacteria; order UBA8366; family CAVOAK01; genus CAVOAK01. Next base: position 6,579 of record CAVOAK010000091.1, read on the forward strand.
TTTTGTCAGGAAATAAAACCAACCAAAATCAACTGACCGGTCAAAAAGCGCGATACCAAGCTCATCACGATACTCGTCGAGAAGCGTGACTTCTTTCGCGCCGGCGAAAAGGTGCGATTTTGTTTCCAATGCCCCACCGCGGGGCAGGGTTGTCGCGGCGCCAAGAAAGTCGGCCTGGTAGAGCGTCGTCTCTGCACGGGTGCCGCTGGTAAAGCTTGTTTCGACGGCAGCGCTCTGATCCGGCACCAAGGCCACCAACCAGTATTTGTCGGTAATGCCAATCCAGCCGCCTACAGTCGATTGGCGGATCGTTCCCTCGTCAACGACATCGTCATAGTCCACTTCTTTCAATGTGTCGTCAAAGACACCAAGAAGCCCTTCATGGAGAATATAAAAGTTGAGGATATCCGGAGTATTTGTCCGTGAAACAAGCCCATAGGGTGCAAGCGTTACCTCATTAGATCCGGTATTGCGGACACGCTGGATGACCTCCAGCATGAAGTTGTCGTCCAATGCGTAGCGCCGCTCGAACAGAAGTCCTTCGCCATTGTCCCATTTCAACGTCACCGGCGTTCTTGGCGTCAGGTTACTTTGATCGGCTTGCCACAATGTCAGTCCGTCGGGAACCTTCACGCTTGCACCAAGCCAACCAAATTCCGCGTAATAGGGGGCACGGGTGTCTGTTGGTGAAAACAACACGATGTTGGAGCTCGAAGGGTCTATTGTCTCGTGGTAGTCAGAAAGAACGAGGTCGTCGATTCGCGCACCTATGAGTGAAATCGAACCACGGAGACGTGATGAAGTGATTTGTACACGGGCCGTCTTCTTTAGGGCTTCTTCACGGGTCAAGACGCTTGATTGGGTTTGCCTGAGAACACTCGGAACGCTTGCCCCTAGTGTTGGTGTGCTGGCGACGCCGCCACTTCCCACTACGGAAGGCTGTTCACCCGTAGTTTGAACGACCGCAGACTGTTGAATTTGCTGGCCTTGCTGCTCGACCTGGGGTTTGACAAATAGAAACTGCCAGCCCACTAAAATGACAATCGAGAGTACAATTGCCAGGAGGATATTGCGCTGGTCGATCATGTCGGTGAGCCGGAAGTGGGCGAACTGACTGGCGCAGTATTGCTAATCCGAACGAATTTGTGGTGCTCACAAGAGATCGTTGCTGCTCGCCCAGGCACTGGGTCATATCCCCAATCACCCCACGGATGACATCGACCAATGCGTTTGAGCGCGAGTATCCCACCAGCTGCTGGACCATGCGCGGCGATCGCCTGCGCTGCATATTCCGAACAGGATGGCCAATAGCGGCAGCTCGCCGGCAACAGCGGCGAGGCGATACTCTGGTAGATGCGAATCGACCCGCGGAGAAAAGCGCCCGCGATTCCCGAAGCGGCAGCTGCAATATTATGCATCGCGCCACGCCTTCAACCGCCTAAGGGCGGTCTCCAGGTCTTCCAATAAAAGCGTGTATGGCCTTCGCATGGTTTCCTTTCGCGCGATCAACACGTAATCATGGTCGCGCAAACCGTGATTTGAAATTACTGTTGCAACGGCGGCGCGTAGACGCCGTCGTGCTCGATTTCTGGCGACAGCATTGCCGACCCGTCGGCTTGCAGTGAAGCCAACCCGTGGCCCAGTCGCTGATCCCGTGCGATGTAGCGTTTGCAAGATCAATCCGCGAGCGACCCATTTCTGCCCAGAACCGGCCACACGCAAGAATTCCGGCCGCCGAGTCAGGCGTTCGACCGCCGATTGCATTGTATTTAGGCCGACAGGCGCTTGCGGCCCTTGGCGCGTCGCCGCGCAATGACCCGGCGTCCGCCCACGGTGGCAGAACGGGAGCGAAACCCATGGCGGCGTTTTCGGACGAGCCGGCTGGGCTGAAAGGTACGTTTCACGGTGGCTCTCCACTGAGCTCTGTTTGAAGGCCACGCTGTATTAGAGTTAAGGGCTTGGCAAGTCAATCGGTTGGGTGATGATAGCATATCATTTGGTTAGCGGTATCACGCGTACGTGACTCGCCTATATCGTCTTTAATGGCATGAATACGGCTCATTGTTTTGGTCTTGAGCGTTGCACCGATGTCTAATGTGTTGGCTGCTAATTAATTGCGACCACCCCGCCTCACGGCTAAGGTTGGGTATAATGTAGTTGTCGAATTGAGGAAAAGTGGAGGAACGAAAATGCCAACACCGAACGAGCCTAGCTTCTCGCATGTCGGACTATTTCGATTCGAGACGCAATATCGTGGGGGCCTACCGGCCCAAGAAGGGCCAACGTTGAAAGTGTTCATCAAGGATGCGGACGACTGGACGCTCATTATGCGATTTGACTGCACCCTGGAACGTCCCCATTGGCACGAAACATTTAAGGGTGGGCCACAGAAAATCATGTTCTGGAGCAATACCGAGATGGATGAGGCGGTGGATCTGGCGACAGCCGAGGTCAAAAGCAGTTTCGTCTCTAAACTCGAAAAACTTGGTTATGTGGAAGAAGCAAAAGCGGCCCGCGAACCATCAGTGCAGAGCGTATTGAACGAGCAGTGCGAGAAGCTTCACTTGTATATGACGCAATGACGACAAGGTTATTTTCTTGAGCCGGGTCATCGAGATAACATCGGCGAAGCGGCGGCAAATATCGGCAGAGGGGCGCATGTGCCAGCTATGCTGAAGCGAATCATTCCGGTAGCAATTCTCGTCTTGGGCCTGATTGTGTTCTTTGCCCTGGGTTTGGATGAATACGCGAGTTTTGACGCGCTAGCCGGTAATCGGCGCTGGCTGATCGACGCAGTCGCCGATCATGCGGTCTTGTCTGCACTGATCTTCTTTTTGACGTATGCGACGATGATTGCCTTCTCAATTCCTGGCGGCGCAGTGATGTCGGTCGCCGGCGGTTTCCTGTTTGGTCAATGGTTTGGCCTTCTCTACAACGTCAGTGCGGCTACACTCGGTGCGACAATCCTCTTTATCGCGGCTAAATGGGCAATCGGCGACGCACTTCGGAAAAGGGCGGGTCCCTGGCTACAGCGCATGGAGGAGGGGTTTCGTAAGAATGCGTTCAGCTATTTATTAGCGTTGCGTTTGGTGCCGGCGTTTCCATTTTGGGCGGTCAACCTTGCACCGGCACTCCTCGGTGTCCGTTTTTCAACATATGTTTTTGCGACTTTCATCGGGATAATACCGGGCGGATTTGTGTTCTCTACATTTGGTGCTGGAATTGGCAGTATTTTGGATGCAGGCGGTGAAATCAGTGTGTCGGCAATTCTAACGCCGCAAATAATTACGGCGCTTGTTGGCCTCGCGATATTGGCGCTCGTTCCTGTCGTTTATCGAAAGTTCAAGTCGATTTCATGAGAAGATTTCCGGTATTGCTATACGTACTGAGCATAAATTTTAGCGTCGACCCATCTTAAGCACGGTATAATTTAGCCGATTGGACACGGCAGAATGGAGCGAGTACCCACGCTTATGCGCAGTTTATCTGCACGTTTGCTCCTCCTCGCCATTTTTTTGTAATGTTGGCAGAAGTTTTAATATTCGCGCGTTCGGTGGCACGGTTCCGCGAGAACTGGCTGGTCGAACGGCTAGGTGTTGCACAACGGGAATTGGCGGGCATGCAGCAACGGTTGCGGGCTGCCCTGAGA
>CAVOAK010000092.1:0-10123 GCA_963693665.1 Alphaproteobacteria bacterium
CTGCCTTTTGATTGTCCTATTTTCGATCGGGACGAGCACTTCGACGCGCCCGTTTAGGTTACGCGGCATCCAATCCGCCGAAGACACAAAAACCTTGGCTTCTGTAGAAGGCAAACCGTTGCCGTCCCCAACACAGACAATCCGGCCATGCTCAAGATATCGGCCAACAACGCTCTTCACGTGAATGTTGTCGGAGAGTCCCGGCACGCTTGCCTTCAGGCAGCATATGCCGCGCACAATCAGATCAATTTTGACGCCTGCTTGACTAGCCACATACAGTGACTCAATAACTTCCGGGTCGACCAACGCGTTCAACTTTGCCCAAATCTGCGCCGGACGCCCGGCGCGGGCATGCTCCACTTCCCCCGCAATCAATTCGAGGAGAGTTTCACGTAGATTGTGAGGTGCAAATTTCAGCTTTTCCATCTTCTCTGGCGACGAGGTTCCGGTCATATAATTAAAAAGCCGACTTGCATCACGGCCAATTGCCGCATTGCACGTGAAATAGCTGAGATCTGTGTAAGTCCGCGCCGTAATCGGATGGTAGTTGCCAGTTCCAAAATGCACGTATGTGTTCAAGTCCCTTCCTTCCCGACGCAAAACTAACGAGACTTTGGCGTGAACTTTAAGGTCAACAGAGCTGTAAAAGACATGCGCTCCAGCGCGTTCTAAGTCCCGCGCCCATCGAATGTTCGCTTCCTCATCGAACCGTGCCTTGAGTTCGACAAACGCTGTAACCATTTTTCCAGCCTCGGCGGCCTTGATTAACGCGTCGACGATCGGCGAATCGTCAGATGTGCGATATAGAGTCTGTTTAATTTCTACAACCGATTCGTCACGCACCGCCTGACGTAAAAACTGAACGACGACATCAAAACTTTCATATGGATGGTGAACTAAGAGATCTTTCGCCCGGATCGCCGCAAAGCAGTCGCCGTCAAATTCCCGGATATGCTCTGGAAATCGAGCGACAAACGGGCTGAATTCGAGTTCCGGCCGCTCACCGTTGATGAGCTGTTCCGCATCGACCAATCCGGGCAAACCCTCCACCAAGATGACGTCTACAGGTTCAACTTTCAGTGCCATCGCCACGAAATCCCGTAAATCAATCGGCATTCCAGATGCAACTTCTAGCCGGATCACATTGCCACGGCGACGGCGCTGCAATGCAGATTCGAACGTTCGTACTAAATCTTCCGCCTCTTCATCGATATGCATTTCGCTATCGCGAACAACCCGGAATAGACCTCTTCCGACAACATCGAGCTCGGGAAAAATAAGATTTGCGTAAAGGCTGACCAGACGTTCCAACGCGATGAAACGAACCGCATCACCCGGAAGCCGCACGAAGCGGCCGAGCTGCTGCGGCAGGGGCACGAGAGCATCCATCTGCGTGCCATCCGAGGGCCGTACCAGCCGCAGCATCATCACCAGCGCAGAATTGGGCACAAATGGAAATGGTTGAGCTGGATCAATAGCCACTGGCGTGAGAACTGGCAGAGCCTGATCGCAAAACCAACCGTCGAGCCATTGCCTGTCTTCACCTGTCAACTCTTCAAGTTCAACAACCAACAGACCGACCTGCTCAAGTTCTGCACGCAAATTCGTCCAGCAACGCTGCTGCTCCGCCATGAGTGCACCGGCCGCTTGCCCAATGGCCGCCAATTGCTGCAATGGCGTCATGCCATCTTGACTTGGTGTGCTCACACCAGCATTTACTTGCCCCTTCAAGCCGGCCACGCGAACCATATAAAATTCATCAAGATTGTTCGCTGAGATTGAAAGAAATCGCAGCCGTTCCAAAAGCGGGTGCTTTTGGTTGTCAGCCTCTTCCATAACGCGCTCGTTGAAGGCGAGCCAGGAGAGCTCTCGGTTGATAAACCGGTTGCCGGCATCTGCAGCTATGATGTCGTCAGCGGTCTTTCTGACAATTGCCAATCCGACTCTCCGCAGCATTCTTGGATGATAATTAGCGTATCACGTCATAATTCCGCGCGAATTATCGAGATAGGATGTAGCATGAGGTCGATTCTAATGCCATCAGGCTAAACGCCGAAAACTCCAACAGGCGACGCATTGTCGCACACAATATAGGATGCCATAAGTCTGCGAAAATGTTGGTGTTTACACCAGACCGTTGCAGCAAATCTCGAAAGATCAAATGCTAAGCCTTTATATTATACGGCACGCAAAAGCGCTCCAGAACCAACCAGGTGTCGAGGATGTCGATAGGCCTCTCGAACCATTTGGCCGCGCGGAAGCGAGTGAGATTGGCGAATATATGCGGCGATTCGGTCTGGCGCCCCAGGCGATCCTTGGCTCAAGCGCGCGCCGTGCCCGCGAAACATTGGGCCTCCTTTTGCCTCATCTCGACGGCGATATCGCAATTCATGTCGATTCGGCACTTTACCTTGCCAGCGCAGAGCAACTCGTTGCGCGGCTAAATCGCCTCGATGTCCCAGCCCTGCGCGTCATGATGATTGCTCACAACCCTGGCATCGCGCGATTCGCAACGATGCTGGCAAATGACGGCGATCCTGAAGAACTTGAACGTCTCAATTCCTCTTTTCCAACGGCAGCTCTCGCGGAAATTAGCTTCGATCTGGAAAAATGGTCTGATGTCCAGAAAGGTACTGGCCGTTTGGTCCGCCTCATAGTTCCCGTCGGCAATGGAGTTGCCAACTAACGCGCAAAATATATCACGAAATTTGTGCAGATAGACGCCCTTGCCTAAATCGGCCGGCGTTACAACGTGCCACGAAAAGCACCCCCGTCAATGAGAAAATTCTGGCCGGTAATAAACCCCGTGTTGGCGCCGCACAAAAATGCGCATGCCTCACCAAACTCACTTGGAATGCCGATGCGCCCAGCGGGGTTTTGTTTTGCTCGGCGTTCGTTTACTTCTTCGACGGAAAGCCCTTCACGCGCCGCTTCGGCACGGATGGTGTCCATAATACGATCAGTCGCAAATGAGCCTGGCAACAGGTTGTTGATCGTCACATTCCGGCGAACAGTTTCGCGCGCAACGCCAGCAACGAACCCGGTAAGGCCAGCGCGAGCGCCGTTGGAAAGTCCGAGCACCGGAATTGGTGATTTGACTGCACTCGACGTGATGTTCACGATTCGCCCGAAGCCTTGCTCCATCATCTTGTCGACTGTGGCTTTTATTAGAAATATCGGCGTGAGCATGTTCGCATTCAGCGCTTTGAGCCAAGCCTCCTTGTCCCACTCTCGGAAGTCACCTGGCGGAGGGCCGCCGGCATTATTGACGAGGATATCTGGGTTCGGACACGCCTCAAGCGTCATTGCTCGGCCTTCATCGCTCGTGATATCGCAGACAACCGTCGTCACAGAAGCGCCGGTCGCCTCGCGAATTTCAGCAGCAGTTGCTTCAAGCGTCTCGGCAGTGCGCGCATTGATCGTTAGTGCAACGCCTTCACGGGCAAGCGACATCGCACAAGCCTTTCCGAGTCCTTTTGAGGCCGCACAGACGATAGCGGTGCGGCCGGCAATTTTTAGATCCATGTCTATTCCTCTTCTTTGGCCAATTTGCTGACGACGTCACGCGCAAGCGGCACAGTAATTCGGCGATGACCGGCTAATGCCGCCTCGTCCAGTAGCCTGACAATCCGGTGTACAGATGCGAATGATCGTTCGATACGGGCAACCAGAAATCCTATCACATCGATCCCGATATGTAATTGCCGGTCAGCGAACAACTTTATCAAAATGCTGCCGATCAGAGCATCATCCGGAAAGCCAACTGCAACCGCAGGCGCTGCATTCATCCGAGACTGCAAGTCTTTCAGTTGGATGTTCCATCGAGCCGGAGGCACGCTTGATGTCAGCAACAGGTGGCCAGCACGCTCACCCAGCATATTGTGAAGGTGAAGGAGCGCCAGTTCGTCCATCTGCTCGTCAACATCGTCAATGACAAACGCGTTAACACCTTCCAAAATATCCGGAAGCGCGTCTGTCGTCAGATGCTTCGGCGCAATAAGGCGCGCACCACTGCGAGACTGCCAGACATGTGCGAGATGAGTTTTACCACACCGTGCGGGACCATAAATTACGGTCGTCTGACCGGGCCAGTCGGGCCAACGATCTAGCCACGCGACTGCGTCCTGATTGCACGGCGCTACAAGAAAATCTGTGTCGCCGTGAGCGGACCGATGTCCCAATGACAGCGGCAACTGAGTTGTCACGGACGGGCCCGATCACGCTTTTCACGCTCACGAGAGTCTGATCCCATTGTACCTGTGCCGCTTGAATAAAGTGCACTAGCAAGATAACTCGACAGAAGAAACCGAGTGAGTACGCCAACGACTGCTGCTACAGGAACAGCCAACAAGACGCCAACGAATCCAAACAGTGCTCCGCCTGCAAGGAGCGCAAAAATAATCCAAACTGGGTGAAGGCCGACGCGCTCACCAATAATTTTTGGCGTTACAAAGTTGCCTTCAATGAATTGGCCAACGACGAAGACGCTGGCGACAATCAGAACCGGAACAAGTTCACCAAATTGAGCAATGGCCAACCCGGTACCAACGAGAAACCCCAGAAGCATGCCAAAGTAGGGCACAAAAGAAATGAGGCCCGTCATAAAGCCAACGATAATACCAAACTCGAGCCCGGCCAGAGTAAGGCCAGCCGCATAGAACAGGCCGAGTAAAATGCATACAAGCGACTGCCCGCGGACAAACGCAGCGAGTGTCTGATCAACGAGGGCTGCCTGTTCGCGAATTGTCTCCGCCTGCGCGCGCGGCAGCCAATGATTGAGGTCGGCAACAATCCGGTCCCAATCACGCAACAGGTAGAATGTGACGATCGGGGTAAGGACGACAAGCGCCGCCAGGCCCGCCAGCGCGTCGATCCCACTTAAAAGTTGCCCAAGCAACTGCGAGACCCAACGCACGATGTCTGCCGAGTAACCGCCGACGGCCTCGCGTAATTTTGATCCATTTTCTCCATCTGAAAATTGCTGTAGAAACGCCATTGCTGGCGTAGCCGCCTCATTGAGCGCGCTGAGATAGCCAGGAATGCGCTCCGCAAAAGCGACCATCTGTGCGTACAGAAGTGGAGCGATGAAAATGAAAACGGTCACCAGAAGTGCAAAAAAGCAAGCTGTGATTATTGTTGTAGCCAGAGCGCGCGAGCATCCAAGTTTTTCCAATCGATCGCATGCGGGATCAAGAAAATATGCGACAGCCATTCCTGCGACGAAAGGCAACAGGACTCCCCGCAAAACAAATACAGCTACAAGAAAAACAAAAAATCCAACGATCCATGCGGTCGCTCTTTGTTGTGCAGTCATCAGATAACCTTTTTCCCTGTTCGTCAATCGTCTAAAAATGGCTCCAAGGGCGACTTCTCCGTCAGCCCGAAGCGACCTGGCGAAACGCCTGCCGGCTCCAGCCCCCAACGCATAACGTAGCCGATCCCAGACGCAACCGTCGTCGCCGCAACAACGTACGTCAAAATTTCGATCATTCCGAAATCCGGTACCTTGAGCCCTAAGATAGCTAGCATGAACGCGGCGAGGACGATCTGCATTGTCGTATTGAGCTTGCTGATAAAGAGCGGCTGCAATCGAACCAGCCCATTCACAAGACGAAGAAATATAATGCCCCCGACGATCAAGGCATCTCGAAAAACAACCAAAATGACCAACCAGATCGGCAGAAATCCCGCATGACCCAATGCAACATAGACACTGACCAGCAACGCTTTGTCTGCGACCGGGTCAAGATAGCGACCGAATTCAGTCTCGCAATTGTAGCGCTTCGCAAAAAATCCATCAGCTGCATCAGATATCCCCGCCATCACAAAAATCCAAAATGCAGGGGCCATGCGACCAGCAAGAATGAGCCAAATGACCAACGGAACAGCAAGCAGCCGCGCAAGCGTGATCAAATTTGGGAGGCCCATCGACCTAACAAACTCAATGGCTTTCCTATTGCTGCTGTGTCCGCTCGACACCATCAGTTCGATCCACTGTGCATAAGCGTCCAAGCGCCATCGTCCGCGTTATAGACAAGAACGAGTTCACTTTGCGCCATTGCCACACGCAATCGCCCCGGTTCGCCCACGAAAAGCAAATCGAGATCAACTGTGTTTATAGACAGTCTGGTGAGGACAATTTTTCTCAACTCCGCAACATTGTCGAGGCGCCTTCGAACGGAGAGCCAATCCAGATGAGATGTCAACGGAACTTGCACGTTGATCCATTGTTCGAGCTCAAAACGGAGCAGGTTTTCACTCTTCCAAGTCTCTTCAACCTCAACCACCAATCTCTCTGCCGCATCATCGAGTAGAGAACCAATTGGAAGTCCTGGCTCCCCAGTGAACGTTAGTATTTTTGTCTGCTCAGATTGCCCGCCACCACGCCGGTCCAGCGAAACATGGAGTGTCGGCGCACCGTCACGGGGGCTAATTGAGAGAGCAGCCATAGCGACATAAATGCTGAATGCATTATATTTTGAAGCAATCGAGGCAAGCCGCGCACTATCTCCTTGTAACGCCTGCTCTGCATTAATTTCGAGCACATCGGAAAGATCGCCCAGCGGAACAATCGTGGGTATCAAGCCATCGCTACTAGGACGGCTCGCCCATGTGTCGAACCACGGATTGGGGTCCTCCCACAATAGCGTTGCACCACCGACGGCATAAATCGGGAGGACGACGGCTGGACGGCTTACAGTTTCAGCAAAGAAGATGCCTTCGTTCTGCAACAACCGTCTAATTTCACGAGGTTTGAATCGAATAGTGAGTGTTGCTAGGTAACGGCCCCCACCAAATTTTTCACCTTCGACGGAAAAATCGCGGATTACCTGTGCGAGCGCACGGTTAGCAAGCGCGGGCAACCGATCATAGTCGTTACGTAATGTGAGTCGCTCAAGTAAACGCCTTAGAGAGCGCCTTTGAGCTTCTAGTATCCCATTGTTTTTTGCCGTTAAATCATCTGCTGCGGTTTCATCAACTGCTACATCAGCCACTGTAAACAGCATTTCCCCTACCGATTGCGCGGACGCCACAGTCGACATGAGGATCGCTAACGTGGTCAAGACAACGAAAGCCCTACGCGCCGGGTAGAAAATAGCGCAAATTAGCATCTCTAGACGAAGCGCCATTGCAAACAATCCCGGATGAAGTATCTTCGACAATCGGTTCGCATAGATCTTAATATAGTCCCACCCGCGAGGAAGCCATAGTACGGAAAACACCTGCCAACGGCCTAACCTATCGTGATGCCGGCGTTAATATTGACGCAGGTAATGCGCTCGTCGAAGCCATAAAGTCGTTAACGAAGACGACGGTACGACCAGGTGCAGACGCAGAACTAGGTGGATACGGCGGCCTCTTCGATCTTAACGCTGCCGGCTTTCGCGATCCTATTCTTGTTGCCGCTACTGATGGGGTTGGAACCAAACTCAAGATAGCAGGGAAAACTGGACTCCATAACACGATCGGAATTGATCTCGTTGCAATGTGCGTCAACGATATTATCGTACAAGGCGCAACGCCGCTGTTCTTCCTCGACTATTTTGCAACAGGAATGCTTCAGAAAGAGATCGCCGAAGCGGTGATTAGCGGAATTGCCGAGGGTTGCCGGCAAGCTGAATGCGCACTGATTGGTGGCGAGACCGCTGAGATGCCTGGTCTGTACCAACGATCCGACTACGACCTCGCGGGCTTCTCGGTTGGTGCTGTTGAACGTGACGCCCTACTTACTGGGAAGCACGTTACAGTCGGCGACATTGTCCTCGGACTTGCCTCAACTGGTCTCCATTCAAACGGCTTCTCACTCGTCCGCCGCGTCATCGAAATCATCAATGCCGATTTATCTGCCCCCTCTCCATTTAGTGATGAGAAAAGTCTTGGTGCAGCGCTCCTTGAACCTACACGTATCTATGTTCGAAGTTGTCTTTCCGCACTAGCTGCAGGTGGGCTTCATGCTTTGGCTCATATAACTGGCGGTGGTCTGATCGAGAACCTGCCGCGTGTCCTGCCACAACACCTAAGCGCCAGCATCGACCCGACCTGCTGGCCAAGGCTCCCGGTGTTCGATTGGATCGCACGCGAAGGTGGTGTGACAGAACCGGAAATGCTGCGGACATTTAACTGCGGTATCGGCATGGTAATTTTTGCTGCTGAAGACAGCGTAAACGCAATCGAGACCGCGTTAACCGAGAAGGGGGAATCCGTCTATCGCATTGGCCATGTTGTATCCCGTAATGACGGTCCTGCCATATCGATCGACGGGGGCAGCAAGTGATGCACATGCAAACAGCAGTGCTAATATCCGGGCGCGGGAGCAACCTCGCCACCCTGATCGATGCCTGCAATTCTCCAGATTTCCCCGCAGAAATCATCTGTGTCATTTCAAACCGTGAGAATGCGCCAGGCTTGGCGTTTGCTGAGTCCGCCGGGATCGCAGCGGTAGTTATCCCACACACAGCATATTCCAACCGGGAAGCGTTTGACGCCGCGATCAACAAGGAACTTGTGTCACGCGGCGCGGAACTAATCTGTCTTGCAGGCTTCATGAGGCTGTTCACCGCGAAATTTATGAAGCAATGGCAAGACAGGATCCTCAATGTCCATCCGGCATTGCTGCCGTCCTTCAAAGGATTGAACGCACAGCAACAAGCTCTGGATGCAGGCGTCCGGATCGCTGGATGCACTGTTCATTTTTCGCGCTACGATACAGACTCCGGACCAATAGTCGCTCAGGCGGCTGTACCCGTCCTGCCAAACGACAACGCGGCGATGCTTTCAGAGCGGATTCTTAAGGCCGAACATCGGATTTATCCGTTGGCGTTGCGCCTCGTTGCCGAAGGTCGTGTGCGCGTTGTGGGTGACCAGGTGATAACTGACGAAGCGGCTGAACCATCGCATGCCCTCTTCAACCCACCACAACGTTAGACCGGGACGGATGACAGTCGTTCGATCATTTGGCACACTGTCTACGCATAAACTCGTCGTCTGTAACTGGGAACAACGCTAATGCCCGAACCGGAGCTTCAATTTCTGTAGGCCCCTTAGGCCAATCTTGATACCTGGGCCGCCGTGATCAAGTTGTTGTTTACCTCAGCGGCCGTCGTTGTGGTCGTGTTTTTGCTAATGTATCTGGCGTTTGTGGCCTAAACTTCTGCGTTTCTGCGATGCGTCATGACTAACGACACAGAGAATACCCGGACAAACTTTTCCATTGGGCTTACTCCCTAGGCTTGAAGAGTTTCTCGCCTAGGGGTGAATTTCTGTTTCACTAAAGAAAAAAGAAATTTCCCGCGCTGCGGTTTCAGGAGCGTCTGATCCATGGACAGTGTTGGCCTCGACTGATTCTCCAAACTCCTTACGAATTGTCCCCTCATCCGCGTTCGCTGGATTCGTTGCACCCATAATTTCGCGGTTTTGAGCGATTGCATTTTCACCCTGCAGGACCTGTACGACAACGGGGCCCGAAGTCATGAACTCGCAAAGGTCAGGAAAGAATGAACGTTCCTTATGCACTTCATAAAATCGTTCGGCTTGACCTCGGGTCAGCCGGAAGCGTTTCATTGCAACGATGCGCAAGCCCTGTTGTTCAAGCTTGGCAACGACCTGCCCAACGAGATTGCGCCGCGTCGCGTCAGGTTTAACGATTGATAGCGTTCGTTCAACGGCCATACGGCGTATCCGATCTAATTTTCTGATTGAGGCTAGAGCGGCGGGTTTATAAACGTCAGCGCTCCGTCCGGCAAGCAATCGATTACAATTGCAGACGATGTCGCTAAATTTTAGGCATCTTTCTCCGCCTTCATCTCCCAACTCCCGGCAGGTGTTTGCTGCCAATAGGTAAGCTTGCTACCAAACTCTTGATATTCCTTCCAGCGCTCCCGCGCTGCCGTCACCGCGGCGGCGTCGTTGCCATCAAACAACTCACAACATAACGAAAACATCCCGGTATTGTTCGACCGTGCTCCGTCCGTGAGAAAGAGGACATTTGCACTGTTCGGATTTTCATCGACATGGGTGAGCCATACTGGTTGGTGCTCAGGATGGCCATCCTCGCCACTTCCATGCGGTAAGAAAGCACTATCATTATACGTCCAAAGCTGCCCGTTTAGCGCATCTACGCGTT
>CAVOAK010000093.1:0-9841 GCA_963693665.1 Alphaproteobacteria bacterium
GCGTAGTCCGGTGGAACAGTGATTTGGTCCACAGACGTCCCTTTGATTTTTGTAATTCGGCCCCGCAATATTGGAACGCGGCCGGTTTTGTGGACACCCGGAAACGAGGAGATAAGGGTGTCGAACTCTGCGATTTGGTCGGTTTGAAGGTCAATAAAATAGAACCCCGGCGCATCCTCAAGCAACGTCTCGCCGACCTGGCGGCTGATATTCCCCTCGATGAGGACGACTGCGACGAGGACCGTCAGGCCAAGACCAAGTGACAGAATTATGCTCGACGTCGGTGCGCCGGGTCGGTGGAGATTTGCAACCGCGATCCGCAAACTTGTGTGTGGTGGTCTTGGCATAGCGCGAGACGCGCGGATCACCAAGTTTGCGGCGAAGTGGAATGCAACGAACGCAACGGCGGCCCCGACGACGAAGTAAAGGGCAAAAATTCGATTGTCTGCGCTGACGATAGCCAGCCCGCCAAGTGTGGCCGCGACCAAGCCGAGTGACAACGCAACTCTCGGGCCTGGCCAAACATCGTGTGGTGCCACGAGGTCGCGGAATAGGCTTGCTGCAGGCACGTTTTGAGCACGTGACAAGGGTCCAAGAGAGAACAGTATTGCGACCAAGATGCCAAATGTAAGGGCCAGGATCAGCGGCATTGGGTATATGCGAATGTTTGCCGCCACCGGCAGATATTCAGCAATTAGCGGGCGAGCAGCGAGGGGCACCAAGCCACCGACGGTCAGGCCAATTGCTATTCCGACAAACGACAGCACAAGGATATGCAGCATGTAGGTGCGAAAAATGAGACGACGCGATGCGCCTAGGCACTTCAGCGCGGCAATGGTTTCGGTTTTCGATTGAAGATAAGCTTTAACAGCGTTACCGACACCAACACCACCCACAAGCAGTGCTGTCAAACCAACTAAAGTCAGAAACAACGTTACACGATCGACGAAACGCTGGATGCCAGGCGCGGCGTTGCTGAAGTCTCGAATTCGCCAACCGGCACTGTCAAATCGAGCGTTGAGGCGAGCGACCCAGTCCTCAACTGGCCCGTCGACAGCAATTCTGTAGTGGTGGTGGAACAAGCTGCCGGGCTTGATCAAGCCGGTTTCTGGCATTGCCGCGAGCGGAATCATCAGACGGGGCCCAAGGGCAATAATTTGCGACGTCCGGTCCGGTTCGCGCTCGATTATGTCTGCCAACCGGAATTCAGTTTCTCCAACGCGGACCAAGTCACCCTTTGAGAGACCAAGGCGTTCGGCAAGGCCTACGTCTGCGACGCTCGACCACACTCCGTCGCGGGGCGCTAGGGCATCCTTTATCGAACCACCCTCGGACAGTTTCATCTCGCCATACAACGGGTAGTTTTCATCGACCGCCTTGAGTTCGATCAACATACGTGATGTACGATCATTATTTCGTGCCATTGTTCGAATTTCGGCTACCGCCGATATCCGACCGTTTGCCTGCAGCCACGTAAGTTGCTCTTCGCTTGCTTCCCTGTGCGTGAGACGCAGATCTACCTCGCCTCCTAGTAGTGCGCGGGCATCTGCGCTGAGCCCGGCAACAATGGCTTGCGACACCGAACCGACACCGGCAATTGCAGCGACACCAAGGGCAAGGCAAGCCAGAAATATGCGAAATCCCGCTGAGCCCGCTCTCAACTCGCGGCGGCACAGGCGCCACGCCAACCACACCGGCTCGCGGCTGGCGGCGTCATGTTCAATTTGACGTGTTTCAGAGGTGGTCGCTGACATCGTCTTTGCGCTATTCACTACCGGTTTGCGGGGGAGATTCTGCTGGCGTTTCGGTGTGATCGATCTGGCCATTCAGGAGGTGAACAATTCGATCACAGCGCGATGCAATTGCCGGGTCGTGGGTAATTAACAAAAGCGTTGTGCCCGATTTTTGCGATAATTCGAACAGTAGATCGATGACATATTCGCCGGTCTCGCTGTCCAAGTTACCGGTGGGCTCGTCTGCAAACAGTAGTTTGGGTATGCCTGCGAACGCGCGCGCCATTGCGACGCGCTGTTGCTCGCCGCCGGATAGTTGGCCCGGGTAGTGGGTTAGCCGATGCGCCAGGCCAACGGAAGTGAGCGATTGAGCTGCTGCCTCGAAAGCGTCAGCGCGTCCGGCAAACTCTAAGGGTATGGCGACATTCTCGAGCGCCGTCATGGTTCTGACGAGATGGAACGATTGAAATACGATGCCGACGTTGCGTCGGCGAAATAGCGCAAGCCCATCTTCGTCGAGATCACCCAGATCGCTGCCGGCGACTGTTACAGTGCCGGACGTTGCGCGTTCTAGGCCAGCTGCAATCATCATCATCGAGGTCTTACCTGATCCCGACGGTCCGACGACGCTTACGCGTTCGCCGGCTTCGGCATGGAAGTTGATGCCGCGCAAGATGTTGACGTCGCCTCCGTCTGTCGTAAGTTTAAGATGGAGGTCGTCGAGATTGATCATCTCTGAATTCGCTTATTTGCGGTTTGACCGGATTAATTTTTAACTGTTACGCGGAGTCTGGCCGGCATGATGGTACTACGTCGATATAGCCGCGCCGAGAAAGTTTTCAACCGGTCACAGGTCGTCGCGCTGATTGTCGGCGCCTATTTTATCGTTGGAGTCGGTGCGGTTCACGCGAATGATAGGATTATCTTGGCATTGGGCAACAGCTTGACCGCAGGGTTTGGTCTTGCAAAGTCCAGCGGATTTGTCGCCCAGCTCGAAACTAAGCTCATCCAGTCGGGAGTGAACGCTCGGGTCATCGACGGTGGTGTGTCCGGAGATACATCTGCTGGCGGCCTCGCACGCTTGGATTGGCTAACTGTGGAGTCGCCGGATTTGGTAATTGTTGAACTTGGTGCCAATGACGGACTGCGCGGTCTCGATCCCGCAGCGACAATGGCTAATCTTGAGGCGATCATATTGCGGGTCAAAGCGCGCGGTACCAAGGTATTGCTGACTGGGATGCAGGCACCCCCGAATATGGGTGAAGAATATGCACGCGAATTCAATAGCATTTATGAGGCCTTAGCACGAAAACATAAAACGGTGTTGTTCCCTTTTTTTTTGGAAGGCGTTGCCGCGCAACCACACCTAAATCAAACTGACGGAATTCACCCCAACGCCGAAGGCGTCGAGTTGATTGTCGAGCAAATTTTGCCGTTTGTAACGGCCTTGCTTGAGGCTGGTGGCGGATGACCTCCATCGCGCAATTTCGAGCGGCTCACGCCTCACACCTAGATAGGCACGAGGCAATATCAGAAATTGTGCATGGTCTGGGCAACCTTAACGCTGAGTATGGGCTGGGATTTCTCTACATCAGTGATGCTTACGCAGCGTCGTTTGGTGAAATAGCAGAAAAATTGAGGCAAAAGACCGGCGTTCCCCATTGGGTCGGATCAGTCGGTATGGGTGTGTGTGGGACTGCGCGCGAATATTTTGATGCTGCGGCAATATCGGTGCTGGTGGCGCCATTTGCCAATTCGAGTTTTCGGATTGTCCGCGATTTTCAGCTTGAAACGCTCGGTGAAGTCGGTCCGCTTAACGATCAGTTGGATCTCGGATCGCCACCGCTGGTCGTTGTCCACGGTGATCCCTCTAACCAAGAGCTTCCTCAGTTGATCGAGTTATTGGCTGAGCAAACCGGTGGCTTTCTTGTCGGGGGGCTTTCCTCATCACAGGCGGGACACGCTCAGCTTGCGGATAAAATCGTTGAGGGCGGCCTGTCGGGGGTTATGTTATTTCCCGCCGAGATACCATTGTTAACCGGCTTGACCCAGGGTTGTTCGCCGATTGGTCCCGCTCACGAAGTAACTGAAGCGGAACAAAATGTTCTTCTCTCGCTCGACGGAAAGCCTGCGCTTGATGTGTTTTGCGAAGACATTGGTGAGGAACTGGCAGAGGATCTTCAAAGCTGCGCCGGACTAATATTTGCGGCCATACCGGTTGAGGGGTCGGATACCGGCGATTACCTCGTGCGGAACCTTGTCGGCATTGATCCGCAAAGCGGTGCCGTCGCGATCGGCGAGTATGTTGAGGCAGGTCAACGGGTCCTGTTCTGCCGCCGTGACCCGGCGAGCGCGGAGAAAGATTTGCGTCGCATGGCGCGCAATTTGAAACAGCGTGCAGGCACGGAAATCAAAGCGGGACTTTATTTCTCATGCGTCGCACGCGGGCCCAATCAATTCGGGCCGGATAGTCGGGAACTTGGCATTATTGCCGAGGAGCTCGGGGCATTTCCGTTGGCAGGGTTTTTCGCCAATGGTGAAATAAGCCATAACAGGTTATATGGCTATACAGGCGTTCTAACCCTCTTCCTCTAGGCTAAATCAGAGAAAATTTATGGCTGATATGAAAAAACGGCGGCTTGGCCGCACCGATGTCATGGTGAGCGAGTTGTGTCTTGGCACGATGGTGTTCGGGCATCAAACGGACGAGCCGACGGCGCACAAGCTCATGGATCAT
Source organism: Alphaproteobacteria bacterium (assembly GCA_963693665.1). Taxonomy (GTDB): domain Bacteria; phylum Pseudomonadota; class Alphaproteobacteria; order UBA8366; family CAVOAK01; genus CAVOAK01. Next base: position 4,471 of record CAVOAK010000093.1, read on the forward strand.
GCCGTGAACAGCGGTATCAACTTCATCGATGCGGCGGAGAAATATCCTGTTCCAATGCAGGAGGAAACCTTTGGCCGTACCGAAGAAATTGTCGGTACATGGCTCAAGGCGCGCGGTCGTCGTGACGACATTATCCTAGCAACGAAGATAACCGGGCGGGCGTCAAATTCCTACGTCAGGCGCGATTTGCAGGTCAACGGTGAAGTGCGGATAGACAAGCGCAACATCGAAGCAGCCATCGATGCGTCGCTTAAGCGGCTCCAGACCGATTATGTCGATCTCTATCAGCTCCATTCGCCCGATCGGAAAATTCAGGCATGGGGGCGTACGTCCTACACTGACCCTGGAGACGCCGAAGAAACGTCATTTCTGGAACAGCTGGAACTACTCAACGGGCTCGTCAAGGCGGGCAAGATCCGTCACATCGGTCTCTCAAACGAGAGTGCCTGGGGCGCGATGAAGTTTCTCGAAACGGCTGAGCAAAAAGGACTTCCACGCGTTGTTTCGATCCAAAACTCGTACAGCCTACTCGACCGGCTCCTCGAGACGGATGTCGCCGAGTTGGCGCGCCGAGAGGACTGCGGCATCCTCGCCTACTCGCCACTGCGTCACGGTCTACTTTCAGGCAAGTATCTCGATGGTGTGCGGCCCGAAGGCGCGCGGTTTACGCTCTTTGGCGAGTATTTTGACCGCCTAATGACGCCAAATGGTATTGCCGCGACAGAGCGTTATGTTGCGCTTGCGAAAAAGCACAGATTGGATCCTTCGGTAATGGCGCTTGCCTATGCGCGGATGCGGCCCTTCGTGACCTCGGTCATCATTGGCGTTCGTACGATGAGTCAACTTGAGACGGACCTTGGCGCCGCAAACGTCACGTTATCGGATGAGGTGCTCGGCGAAATAGAGGCCATTCACAAGGAATTTACCAACCCCTGTCCGTGATCTTTGTCGTGCAGGCTGATGCCCTTGGGGCTAGTCTGCCAAATTGTTGTTGGCGATACGTGTAAGCCATGTTCCAGATCCTTCCTCAATGAGGGTTAGTGCATGCTCGAAGTCACGCGTCTTACCGTAGTATGGATCCGGCACGTTGCCGTCATTCGATCTGGCGTCGAGGAATAATCGTAGTTTGTGTGCATATTCTGTAGGGCACAGCCGACTGAGCTCGTGGAGGTGTCCGCGGTCCATCGCGAATATGAGATCGAATGTACCAAAATCTGCGGTTTGTATCTGACGGGCCGGGCTCGCCGGAATGTGAATTCCGCGCGATTTCGCAACATCCATAGCGCGTGGGTCGGGCGACTCGCCGACAAGATAGCTATGGAGTCCACATGAATCAGCATCGACTCTGTCGCTGAATTGCATAGTGGAGGCTATATGGTTGAACACGGCAGCCGCCGTCGGTGAGCGACAGATATTGCCCGTGTACACCATCAGTACGCGCATACGCAGGGCTCCGTTCGCAGTTTCCTCGATGTGCTCCACTCGACTATCATAAGGTCGTTTATGCACGAATACAGATTGTTAAGACAGCGTTCCTGGAGGGTTTATGGCAGGTAACCTAGAGCGCCTATTGTCCGAGATCAGGGCATGCCGAATTTGTGAAAAACATTTGCCACTCGGTCCACGGCCGGTGCTGCACGCTGCGGCATCAGCACGCTTGGTTATCATCGGCCAAGCGCCCGGAACAAAGGTGCATGAGTCCGGTGTTCCGTGGGACGATGCAAGCGGTGAGCCGCTGCGGTCGCGGCTCGGCCTTGACCCTGAGCATTTTTACGATGAGAGCCGTGTTGCAATTGTGCCGATGGGTTTTTGTTACCCCGATGTTGCCAAGAATGGCGGCGACAAGCCACCGCGGCCCGAATGTGCGGCGGCTTGGCATGGGCTCCTCTTGGAACATTTGGAGGATGTCGACCTGACATTGCTCGTTGGCAGCTACGCGCAAAAATATTATCTCGGACGCGAGATGCGTCGGACGATGACTGAAACCGTGGCGGACTGGAGAAATTATCTGCCGTCGCTGTTGCCGCTGCCTCATCCAAGTTGGCGCAATACTGCGTGGCTGAAGAAAAACATATGGTTTGATAGCGAGCTTGTGCCGGAATTGCGTCGACGCGTCCGTAAGCTCTCGAGGTGACTTGATGTTCGCTGTTGGCCAATCTATTTGGCAGAGTCGAAATAATCGGAGGTGATTGTGGCAGATAAAATGAGCGTCGACGCCCGAAGTGAGGCCCTTGCACAGCTTGATGGTTGGAGCGAGGTTGAGGGTCGTGACGCCATTACAAAATCGTTCACGTTTAAATCGTTCAGCGAGGCGTGGGCATTCATTTCACGCGCGGCGCTCAAAGCAGAGCAGATGAACCATCATCCTGAATGGTTTAACGTCTACGCCCGCGTTGATGTTACTCTGACGACGCACGATTGTGACGGCCTTAGCGACCTCGACCTGAAGATGGCGCGATTCATGGAGTCAATTACCTGATATGCGAAAATATTGCCTTTTTGGCATTCAATTGACCCGCTATTCGGCAATGGGCTTTGTGTTGGTGCTGTTGGCCGGTCCCCTGCCGGTCCCCTGCCGGTCCCCTGCCGGTCGGCGCGGCAGGCGCTGACTTTGAGGCGGGCGTCCGCGCTCTTCGGGATCAAAACTATACCGCCGCGTTGCACGAGTTTCAGTCGCTTGCCGCCGCTGGTGTCGCAAATGCTGAATTCATGGTCGGTGTTATGTACGAAAACGGATACGGCGCGGAGGCTAATTCTGAGGTTGCTGCGAACTGGTACCGACGTGCCGCGGAGCGTGGACTCGCGTCCGCGCAATATAATCTGAGTGTTTTCTACCAACTAGGAAAGGGTGTGGCGTTCAACTTATCGGAGGCGGTTAAGCTAAGCCGCTTGGCTGCGGACAAGGGTCACGCCGCGGCGCAGACCAACCTTGGCGTCTATTACTTGGTCGGTGAAGGAATTGATCGCGATCTTGTGGAGGCGCGGAAGTGGTTGTCGATTGCGTCGCGCACGCTCGACGGCGTTGCGCTCAACACGGTCCGCACCAATTTAGTGCAGGTCGAAAAACAACTGAACGCGGCTGATCTTGCCGACGAGAAGCGGCGGGCCGAAGTCTGGCAGCCGGTAAAATAGATAGCCCGCCCAATCAAGGCATATCCCACGGCCGCAATCTTGGAATCCAGCGGGGTACGTTAGCCTTGTACAACCGATAGCCCGCGCCGAACCGTCGTTCCAGATCTGGCTCCTCTTTCAATGGAAAATAGATTGCGTTTGTGACGAAAAAGACAAATACCCAGCCGGCAAGTGGCCACGATCCAAACCAAAGAGATTCCGCACCCAGCATAAAAAGCACCGACGTAATCATCGGATTTCGTACATGCCGGTAAGGTCCGTGAACAACGAGCCTTGTCGGCGGGTCCCAAGGCGCAGGCGTGCCCAAGCCGACATGTGTGAACAGCTTGACTGTCCACATAGCGAATGCGAGTCCGATCGCCAGTGGTATAAGCGCGATCCAGAGTCGCGGGTCTGCCGGATTTAGCGGAGTGACGTGAGTTGCCGCTTCTCCCGAAAACCACATAATAAAGCCCGGAACAAAAATTAGGGCGGTTCCAGGAAGAATTATAATGGCTTTGATGAGTGGTAGTTTCATCTACGCGTCCCTTTCAATTTCGTGTTTGCGCGGTGATCTGGTATCTCGCCAAAGGTTTGCGGCGGCGGCATCGCGCTGTATCTCGACGTTCTATTTCTTACGGCTCGCAGCCTCGCGTTGTGCGATGTAAATTGCTGATGTGGCGATGACAGCGCTACCGATCCATGTCCAAATATCTGGCGTCTCGGCAAACAGGATAAATCCGACAAGTGCTGCAAACGGCAAACGCGCATAGTCGAACGGCGCGACCGCAGAGGCGTCGGACGCGGCGAATGCGCGTACCATGCAGAGATGTCCGGCCGTGCCAAAAGCGCCCATCGCCACACATTTTCCAAAGACGACCCAGTCAAACTCCTGCCACACGAACAGCGCCGGTACTGCAGTGAACAGCGTCAGGAAGAGGGCCATGTAAGTAACCACAGCGCCCGGTTTCTCAGTTGCGCTGAGTCGTTTGACAATGAGCATTGATGCGGCGATGCAAACGGCAGTTGAAACTGCAAGGAGCGAACCCGGCTGCAGATCAGAGAAACCGGGTCTCAGCATGATCAGCATACCAACGAAGCCCAGCCCGACCGCGATCCAACGGCGAGCGCGTACGACCTCACGCAAGATCAGCGCACTGCCGAAAGTCGCGAAGAGTGGCGCGGTAAAACTGAAGGCGGTCACTTCGGCGACCGGAATGAGGGCCAGCGCACTTGTCCACATGAGAAGACCGACAAACGCGATCATGCCGCGCGTCAGGTGTAGACCGAAGCGTTTTGTCTGTAGGACGGCCAATCCCGACCCAAATAGCCACGGAACCATGAAGAGAAATCCAAACAAGCTTCGGAAGAAGGCTATCTGGAACGGATGCAGATCGGCCGAGAGGTTACGCATGAGTGCGCTCATGGTCGTCAGCATGAGGCCAGCGGACATCATCCATAGGGCGCCGCGAATTGGAGAATTGACGACCGGTAAGAGATCAGGCTGCTGAGAGGTTTTTTTTGCCATTTCCGCGACTCTACGATGCCGAACATACAATCGACAACGTGAACTGCCGAGCTGCCTACCGGTTGGCAATGACACGAACGGTCGTGCTGGAATGACCTAGCGGTCCGTGTTATCCAAGATCGGAGTCATCTGTCAAAATTTTGGTAGGACGCTTGTGGACACACCGCTTTGGGTCCCATCAGAGGCGCAAATTTGCGCCGCCAATCTCACCGCGTTTCGGTATGCGCTGGAACAGCGCTGGGCTGTCTCGCTGCCGGATTTCGACGCGTTGCACCACTTTTCGATCGAGGATGCAAAGAAATTCTGGAGCAGCCTGTGGGATTTCGCGGGCGTTATTGGTGATCGCCATTCCGACAGTGAACTGGATGACCATGTAATGGCCGACCGGGTGCTGGTCGACGGCGAGAAGATGCCGGGTGCATTGTTTTTCCCGGATGCCAAACTGAACTTCGCCGAAAATTTACTCCGTGGCCGGGGACCGTCGCCGGCCATTATCTTTCGCGGTGAAGACCGGGTCCATCGCGTTCTGTCATGGGATGAGCTGCATGCGCAGGTCTCTCGGCTTGTGCAGTATTTACGCGCCTCGGGCATCGGTCCCGGAGATTGTTGTGCCGGCTTCGTACCGAACATGCCGGAGGCTGTCGTGGCAATGCTCGCCTGCGCTGCAATTGGAGCGACCTGGACGTCTTGCTCGCCGGACTTTGGCGTTCAGGGCGTTCTTGACCGTTTTGG
>CAVOAK010000094.1:0-9416 GCA_963693665.1 Alphaproteobacteria bacterium
TTACGAGATACGCGGAAGTCATTTAGTGTCCTGGGCGCACAAGCAACAAGAGCCGCTGCGCAAAACGTCACGGCAAACACCGACAATGCGAGACTTGAACCGCGCATCAGACGACTCCTCGACAGACAGAGCGATGAGGAACAAATTGCGGCACGAGCTTATCGATCCGGAAAAGCGAAGTAAACCAGCGCCTGGCCTCTATATTGTCGCAACTCCGATCGGCAATCTAGGCGATGTTACATTGCGCGCGTTGGAATTATTAGGATCGGTCGACGTAATCGCCTGCGAGGACACACGTATAACAAAACGCCTCCTCGAAAAATATAACGTTGCGACACCGCTCACGCTCTACCATGAGCACAACGCAGTCCGCGCTACCCCGGGACTACTGCAGCGCCTTCAAGGCGGAGGTGCGGTAGCATTGGTCAGCGACGCCGGCACACCGTTAATTTCTGACCCGGGCTACAGACTCGTGCGACAAGTTCATGAAGCTGAAATTCCGGTGTTCGTTGCGCCTGGTCCAAGTGCCCCGATAGCGGCACTCGTCGCATCGGGCCTACCCTCCGACCGATTTCTTTTTGCCGGCTTTTTGCCATCACGCCAAAGTGCTCGCCGCAAATCCTTAACAGAATTGGCAGACCTACGCGCAAGCCTCGTATTCCTCGAATCCCCACGCCGACTTGCGCGCTCATTACTGGATATGCAGTCGGTTCTTGGACAGCGGGAAGCGGCTGTGGCCCGCGAACTCACTAAGCGCTATGAGGAGGTGGTGCGGGGTTCCTTGAACGAACTCGTTGATCGCTATGAAAACGCACCAACGCCGAGGGGTGAAGTTGTCGTAATCGTCGGACCGCCGGTCATAGAGATAAATGATGGGGAGAATGAAGCAACACTTGATGAGCAATTGACCATCGCACTTGCAACCATGAGTGTGCGCGACGCGGCGAGATCCGTAAGCGTCGCGACGGGATTACCAAGACGCGAAGCTTATCGCCGCGCGCTCATCCTCTCAAAAACTGACCCTGCATAACCTCGGAGAAACGGCGTCATACCTAACTCTGGGCCATCTTGCCGTGATAATTTACGCAATATATCTAATCTGCCATGGGTATAGGATTGTCGCTCGTCGCTTAAAATCTCCAGTCGGCGAAATCGATATTCTCGCACGCCGCGGCAATACGCTTTCTATAGTTGAAGTCAAAGCGCGACCTGACATTGCAACGGCCGCTGCGGCCATATCTCAGCGCCAGAAAGCCCGCCTTATCAAGGCAGTAGAATGGTTGATCAGTGGACAGCCAGAGCTTGCCACCCTCTCGAAACGGCTTGATGCAATGTTGGTTCGGCCGTGGCGCGTACCGACACATATTGTAGATGCTTGGCGGGCAGATCATGACTAGCTACAGTCCGGCAGTTTTGAGCCGCTCTATCTTTAAGATGGATCCTATTATGAACCAATTCCAGCAACGACCGCAGCCCAGGCGAATTATAGCAATTGTCGCCCTCACTATGTCAGTGGCGTCTGTGGTTGGCGCATGCACACCAATCGGCGCAGCGGCTGGGGCGGCGGCGACCGCAGGCACACTATCTGTGCAAGAACGCGGTTTCAAAACCGGTGTACAGGACGCCGTTATACTTGCAAAAATCAATCAGCGCTGGCTCGAGCATGATTTCAATATCTTTGCCAAGATAACTGCAAAAGTCGCGGAGGGTCGTGTTCTCTTGACAGGAACGGTTCCCAAAACCGACAACCGGATTGATGCCGTCCGCATCGCCTGGCAAGTAGAGGGCGTTGGCGAAGTCCTGAACGAGATTGAGGTAAGCGACCAGAGTGACCTCCTCGACGTAACTCGTGATGCTTGGGTAACAACGCAGCTTCGATTCAAACTCACCGTCGACGGCAAGATTAAGGCAATCAACTACGCGATCGACACGGTCAATGGCGTTGTTTATTTGATGGGCATTGCCCAGGATTCTAAGGAGCTTGAACGTGTCACAGGGCATGCACGAAACTTGAACTATGTGCGGCGGATTATAAGTTATGTCCGACTGAAGAATGAAGCTGGCACGAAAGCCAGTTCCACATGAGTGCCACAGCAATCCAAGACACCGCGCGCGAATCGGAAGATACCCTGAAATGCATTGGTAACGGTCCTGACAGCGGCTTTGACATCTTCGCCGCGGCACTGGCGTTGGCCGCGGTGGAACGGCCTCGAATCGAGTTGGCGCGCTATCGCGAGCATATGGCTAAAATTATTGGCGATGTAGACGCACGCGCTAACAAAAATCTCGCCTCACTCGAAGAGTGTATCTCCGCGTTGCGCCAAGCAATTATCGTCGACAACGACTATCAGGGCGACGTTGAAACATACGATGATATTCAGAATGCCAACATAATGCGGGTAATTGATCGCCGCAGAGGACTTCCAGTATCCCTCGGCATTCTCTATCTCCAAGCTGCCAGAGCACAAGGCTGGGGCGCATGCGGACTTAACTTCCCAGGTCACTTTCTTATTCAGCTTGAGTACGACGGACAACGGGCCATTATTGATCCATTTAATGACGCCGTTGCTTGCGCACCAAACGAGATGCGACAACTATTGAAGGCGACGATCGGCAATGAGGCAGAGTTAGCACCACAGCATTACGCAGCTGTCACAGACCGTGACGTTCTGCTACGCCTGCAGAACAACGTCAAATTGCGTCTTGCGCAGCTTGGTGAAGGTGCGCGAGTTGTTAGTGTTATTAAGGTAATGTTGCTTTTTGCACCGATGGAATTTTTTCTTTGGCGCCAAATGGCCGCACAGGAAGAGAAACTCGGCAACCTTCAAGCCGCAGTCACCGCGCTGAATGAATATCTTAAGCGCGAAGTTAGGGACGGACCGCGCCAGGAGGCGGCTATACTGCTTCAAAGCCTGCAGCGGCGCATAAATTAGGCGGCAGCGCATCGGCTGCTGAGCGAAAACCAGGAGGATTGGGCATGAGCCTTGCGGTTGCGATCCAAATGGATCCCATCGATGCGATCGATATAGACGCGGACAGCACATTTGTACTGGCACTCGAAGCGCAGAGCCGCGGCTACGCTTTGTATCACTACCTCGCCAGCGATCTCACCCTCCGCCACGGATGTGTCTATGCAAAGGCGCGGCGGCTCACTGTGCAGCGCGTCGCCGGCAATCACGCAACGCTGGCATCCCCAGAGTCTCTCGACCTTGCGACGGTCGACGTCATTCTTATGCGCCAAGATCCGCCGTTCGACATGGCATATATTACAGCCACTCATTTGCTGGAGCATATCCATCCAGCGACACTTGTCGTCAACGACCCTGTCTCAGTCCGCAATGCACCTGAGAAATTGTTGGCGACACATTTTGCCGACTTGATGCCACAAACGCTGATTACCACTGATCGAGACGAGATTGTCGCGTTCCGAAGGGAAATTGGAGATATCATCATTAAGCCGCTGTATGGAAACGGCGGTGCGGGTGTGTTTCACCTTCGTCCTGACGACGACAACCTCAACGTGATTCTCGAAATGTTTAGTGAGTTCTACCGCGAGCCAGTCATGGTCCAACAATATTTGGCCGATGTCCGCGAAGGGGATCGACGTATTATCTTAGTCGAGGGCAAACCGGTCGGGGCGATCAATCGAGTTCCAGCCGAAGGAGAGTCCCGCTCTAACATGCATGCTGGCGGAACGCCGACAAGTTGGCGCATGACACCCCGCGAACATGAAATCTGCGAAGCGCTAGCGCCTGTGCTGGCCGAGCGTGGGTTGATCTTCACCGGAATCGATGTAATCGGTGATTATCTAACCGAAATTAACGTCACTTCACCAACCGGCCTCCAAGAAGTAAATCGATATGATGGGGTCTCGCTGGAAGCACAAATTTGGGACGCAATCGAGCGCCGCCTAAACCAAGGTCACGGCGCCCCTAACACAAATTGAGTTCAGCTTGTTTAAACTAACAGCTCGAGCAAGGATTCACCATCATCGCCCTGCTGGAGTTTACCGTCCGATGTATACGTCGCTAAATTTATAGTCTCGACGCCCGATTCAAGCTTAATCGTAATATCCAAATTTTGCGCGACGACTACCTCCGTAAAATTCAGCCGCGCACTCACAGTCGCGCGCCGAGCTTCGAATGTTGCTGTCGCAGCATCAAACCGGGTTATCGCATCGCGCACGTCTGTCGCGGCCTGATCGCGCAAAACACTGTCCTGGAACCCTTCGTAAATGTAGGAGTTCAGCAAACGCACGCCAGAGCACGTCACAGTGCCGGAAAGAAAGGCTGAACCAGCGCCGTCGCGCGTCAACGTGATCGCCCCGGCATCAAAATCAAAGACAATCGTGTCGTCGTCAAGAAGTTCAATCTCGTTGGCCGGGGACTCCTCCGGCAACAACTCCAATTGGCGCCCAAAGACCCCCGGGAAGAACTGATCGCCGCTGCCATCTTCGATGAAAAACTCTGACCCAAGAAAACTGCCGCTTACGGTCTCAGTACTGAAAGAACTGGGCCGTGGGACATACTCAACGTCGTCGGGCAGAAATACGCCGCGTTCGACGCTACCAATCAGATTAATTCCGCCGGCCCTGGCCGCGTTGATTATATTGTTGAAGTCTCTGAGGCTCTGGTCATATGCCAAAGCGTAAGACTGTCGATCTTCTGTACTCGCCGTCGAGACCTGGGCGAGTTCAACCTGATGTACAAGATCACGCAAAAGCGCGCGCGCAGATTTTAACCCATCGACTGCAGCGTCCAGCGCATCAAAAGCTGTTCTTTGATTTGGCAATAATGCGGCAAAGCTATCCGCGGTTGCCACCGCTTGGCGTGAATCAAGGTCGCGCGCCGCCGACAATCGGCGTTCACTTTGTGGCGTCTCTATGACACCAAGCGTGCGAAAGCGTGCGTCCGGCAGAAAACTGGACAGCGACGCAAAGATCGCATCGTTAGTTACTGTCGCCAAGGCGTCCCCACGCCAGAGTTCGTCCGTACCTCAAATGCGGAATTTCGGCCGCCTGCTTTTCCAACATCAGTCCTGTGGGAATAGGGTGCCCGTTAACCGCTTCTTATTATGACATTTTTTGCGTGAAATAAGAAGCGACGCAATCAACTAATCAATTGCGGCGCGACACCGCGGCTAAACGTTGAAGAAACTTTTATTTTCAAGCTGTTGAGAAATATCGAGTACACCACTGGAATTGTATGAAAGGGACGTTGAAATGGCGCTTCTGATCAGAAGTTGTCGGCGTTGGTCCAGTAAATCAGTGCGTGACTTTTCTATCTCAATCCTAGTGGAAATTCGTACGGCTGCATCGCGATTGTCGACCGCAGACTGTTTAACATAGTCGTGCTGTACATTTGCCTGCTTGGCGTGGGCCGTAAACGCATCAAACTCTATGGCAGCTCGGACCTCTCGTTTACCGTCCTCATAGACAACAGAACGAATTTACTCATTACCCTCTTTCGACCTCGCAATGGCTGCAACCTGTCCCATAAAGTCATTTAGTTCCGTCCTGTTAGCGTCCTCTTGTCGCCCCTCAGGCAGGAAAGATTTTTCGAGGCGTTTTCCATAAACTTTTTGAATTGCTCAACGATTAAGCCTTGATCCATAACTCCAATTAAGGACGCGACATTCGGAATCAGGTCTGCGATGATTGAACCAAGACGGACTTCTCGCACGATGACAGTTGCATCATCTATCAAATGTGGATGCGTCTGTCGCATGTAGCGCTGGTACTGGTTAGCTATCGCCGTAAACGCCGTCACGAAGTCGCCCAGCTCAATGCTACTGACGTTGTTGTCTTAATCAACCTGGCTATGAGTTAGTAGTTTCCTGAGCGGCTGCCGTTCCCAAAGGCCGCCTACCATTGCAAAACGCATGGGCACTGGAGTGAGGGCGGTACAGCGTAGCCTACACCGCTTAGAGGATTGCGGCCTGATGAACCGACTACCCGTCCGTCAGACTGAGGCTCAGAAAAGAGTTGAATTTGACTTGTCTGGACTTGTCCGCGAGTTGCAGGACCTCGCGAAACTTGACCTGAGCTACCGTGAGCGATTGAGCATCTCAGACGTTGTTCAGCTTAGAGATTTCGATTGAGAACTCAATTGAAATCGCCAGAATACAGGCACACCGATCTTCTCAGCTTACTAACGATGATCGCGTGGATTATAGGGATTTGCGTGGTCGCCGTTTATGGCCAAGGGTTGGTTGCAGTGGTGATGTGTATCGTCTGTGTTGGAGGTCCACCCGTCGCTCGTGCCCTAGCGCGTAAATTTCTTTAATTTGTTGTAGAAGCTGATCTATAAGTCCTGATACTCTAACTTTTTCCTGACAAGTGCGATCGAGCGCCTCAAATTCTCGGCACATCGCTATCACCGGATGCTGCGGGTGGCCCGGACACTCGCCGGCGTGGACGACATCGGCCGGTTGCATATCGCCGAAGCACTCTCCTACCGCCGCATCGCACTGACACGCTGACCGAAGGATTGCATCTGGCACTTCCTCGATCTGCGGATTGCTGAACCAGGCCCCGCCAAAGCGCCGCTGGTCGTGGCACATGAACTTTGGAACGAGCTTTTGAATTCTTGATTCACGTCGACCTTACGAACTACATAGAGATGGCAAAGCAACGCGGCCGGAATACCTGAAACATCGGAATTTCCAGATGAATGAATCTGCGGGCACGGCCTGTTTGGTTTGCGGTTCCAACGAGGTCCATAACTACCACCTAATCGATGGCTATCAGTTCGTAAAGTGCGAGGGCTGTGCGTTCGTTTTTACCCATCCAATGCCGCCGCAAGAGGCGTTGAACGAGCTCTATACCGGTGCTTCCCCAGTCACCAAGACGTTTTATCCAAAAAGCGGGTCCCGTTGGCGGCGCTCGCTCTATCAAGCTTTTCTTCTGCGCAAATACCTAACGGGTAAGAAAAGAGCGATCGACATCGGTTGTGGCGGCGGGTTTATCGCCGAGGGGCTGAGATTGATGGGCGCGGACGCCTACGGTTTCGACATCAGCGAACAGTCCATTACATACGCGCGGGCCAGGTTTCCAAAATGCCGCTTCTTGGTGAATTCATACGACCAGTTAGAGGCCATCGACGAGCCGTTCGATTTTGTCTTTTCCTCCGAAGTCATCGAGCATGTCGGTGATCTGAACGGCTACATGAGCCTTTTGGCGAAGCTCACGCGGGAGGGCGGCTTCGTCTATATTACGACCCCGGATATGGGATCACCCAATCGGCCCGACAACGTCCTAGACTGGGGCCCTTTCGGCCCGCCACAGCATATCCAATACTTCAACGAGGCGAACCTCTGCGTCCTCTTCAAGAAGTATGGTTTTTCGTTTGTTCGAAAGGTGCCGGACAAGAAAACTGGCCTTAAGGTCATATTTGCCAAACAACAATCCTCAACGGCAGTACAGTAGAGGACGCGTGCGGCGCCTGCTAATTTCGGGAGGAGCAGACTATGAGCATCAGTGGATTCAAAGAAGTCGCCGATGTCGATTGTGAGGGCGGTGGCCAGATGTATGTGGACGGCACGACGGCATACATCGGCCATATGGATTATCCGCTCGGCACCAGCATTTACGATGTGGCGGACCCCAAAAATATCCGGTTTCTAACCCAGATCGAGATTCCGGAAGGCATGCATTCGCACAAAGTGCGCGTGGTCGACGGGCTAATGGCGATTAATCACGAGCGCGCCAGGGGCGTGCCGGAAACCGATCACCTGGCGCCCGGGATCGGTATCTACGACGTTTCCAACCCCGCCAAGCCGAAGCACATCACCAACTGGGAGACGGTTAGAAGCGGCGTATTTCGACGGGCGCCGCTACATGCTGGTCGCCGATGAGGACGTCGCACGCACCGACCCGGACGGACCAGCAGCCTTTGTCTGGATGTTCTACATCACCGACGAGACGCGGCCCTGGCCGGTCTCGACCTACCAGGTTGAGAGTATCATCGGCAAAAAGACGCCAGAGCGGAGCGGCTGCCATCAGCCCACCGAAAAAATAACCGGCACGGAGAACCCGATCGCCTGGTTCGGTCAGGGTCTCAGGCTGGTCGATTTCGCAAATCCACACGCACCGAAGGAGATCGCCAGCAACGATGTCGACGGCGATGACCGGGGTTTGGTGTATGTGCTGGACCGGAGGGGGCGGCATGCACATCGTCGAGCGGGTTTAAGCACCGGCAGCGCGAGGCATCACACCCTGGTGTGACACAACATGTCAGCTCTTCGCGATCATCGCCCCGAGATCGCCGCCACCGAAGATGTGGAGGTGGTAGTGGGGGACGAACTGGCCCGCAGCCTCACCGTGGTTGGCGAGAATTCGGTAGCCGGCGTCGGCAAGACCCAATTCGCGTGTAATCTGGCCGACAGCCCGGTCGAACCCCAGCAATTCTTCATCTGGCGCTGTGGCCGAGAAATCATCGAAAGATATGTATTTACCTTTGGGAATGACGAGCACATGCACTGGCGCTTGTGGATCAATGTCGTGAAAGGCCAGCGTGTACTCATCCTCGTAGACCTTGTTGCACGGCAACTCTCCGCGCAGAATTTTCGCAAAGATATTGCTGTCGTCATATGCCATTCGACACTCCTCCCCGTCTCATTGTGAGGCAGCGCTTAGCGACTCTAACTACTTCGCTTCCGGCCCGTTCAAATGCTTGTAGAAATACAAACCGGAGATCCACTTTTCTCCGCTGAAAGCGTAATTGGGGTGAGTCGCCCAATGTGTGTATCCCAGCCGGTTGTAAAGAGCGACTGCCGCTTCTTGTGTTTCACGGACATCGAGATTTAAGAGAGTAAATCCAGCGGCGCGAGCCGCACTCTCGACAATTTCGGTCAACTGCTTTGCGAGCCCATGGCCGCGCGCCCAAGGCGCCATAAAGGATGTAGTCAGGTTGGCGGATACCGCCTGCGCCTCGTTGTTGCGCGATGGGCGCACGAGTTGGGCTGAACCGCCGATAACGCCGTCCAGGCGCGCGACAAATAAAGTTCTCTCGGGAACCAGAAGCACACCGCGCCAATAGGCTTCCAACACCTGTCGTGCCGGCGGTGTTAGCCAGCCAAAGCCACCACCGGCGCCGATCGCCGCCTCCGTCGCATCGCAAAGGTCGCTGAGATCGTTGCCGGAAAGCTCATCAAGTTGTTCAACGGTAGTACCGGCCATTGTTCAACCAGCCGTCGCTTGCGGTCGCTTGGTTATCACGTAACAAAACTCCGATTCGAGAAAGGTCACCAACAGCGACCGCTCCTTAAAGCGTGACACTCTTGCAACGGCGGTCTTTTAGCAGGAAGCAACTGCTGTTTCCAGCAGTGTGCGATTTCGATGGCCCTTATCGCGTATTTATTACATCTCGCACCGCCTGACCTTGACCGCAGTGCTAAAAACCGCCACATGGTAAAAA
>CAVOAK010000095.1:0-9334 GCA_963693665.1 Alphaproteobacteria bacterium
CAGCTTGCTAAGAATTGCCGCGCCGCCGCAGTCGTCGCTCTTTGGAATCGATGCTGCCTGAGGCGTCGGCTGCTAGGACAAGTTCAAAGCGGCTCTGCCTTGCCGCACTTCGTCCATACGCTATTCTCATACATGGCCCGTGCGGATCTTGTATCCGAAAATTGGGCAGAAGCAGGAAGCACGCTTCATGGCCAAGAACAAAAAACCTAACATTTTCTGGTATTGCACCGACGCTGAGCGGTACGACACGATCGGCGCATTGGGCAACAGCCATATCCGCACACCGAATATCGACCGACTGGCTGCCGGTGGTGTCGCTTTCAAGCGCGCATATTCGCAAAGTACGCTTTGCACTCCAAGCCGTGCGAGTTTTTTGACCGGACGCTACTGCGCCTTTCACCACGTTTACCGCAATGGCGCCGAGCGGTTTCCGCCAGGTGAAGTGCTGGTCACGAAGATGCTAGCCGATGCGGGTTATGACTGTGCCCTTGTCGGTAAGTTGCATATCTCGAGTTCCGAGAAGGGCGAGACGAGATATGACGACGGCTACCGCGTCTTTCACTGGTCGAATATGCCCTATCCCGGTGAAGCCGGGGATCATCTGAATGCCTATCATACCTAGTTGCGCGAGGAGAAAGGCGTTGATCAGAATGACGTCATCCCGCGATATCACATGCGCGATGCTGGGCGTTCGCACGCGGGTCAAGCCGACGCTGTAATCCCGGGCTTGTCCGACGATTTGCAACAATCGCGATGGATCAACGATATGGCCCTCCGCTTTGTTGAGGAACCGCGCGAGGGACCGTGGCTCTTAAGCATCAATGCCTTCGAGCCGCATTCGCCCTACAAGCCGCCGAAGGAATATCTCGACCGTTACGATCCAGCGACCATGCCGCCGCCTCTTTTTAGGCCCGAAGATATCGAAAGGCAGAAGAGGTTTCACGGGATTCAGGCGCAAAACGTTTATGCCCGCGATCCCTTGGATGCGGCGTTGCCGTCGACGGACGCTGCGTCTGATTCATACGGCGATGGCAAGGCCCCGGGCCGTGACGAACTGGCCCGGTTCAACGGCAGGCTCGTTAAATGCGGCTACTACGCCATGATCGAGATGATCGACCACCATTTTGGAGACCTGCTTGAATCACTCGATGCGATCGGCGAACTCGACAACACCATCGTGATCTTTCAAAGCGATCACGGCGAACTTCTCGGCGACCACGGCCTCGTGTTCAAGGGCGCGAGGTTTTTTGAAGGCGCAGTTAGAGTGCCGCTCATAATGTCGTGGCTTGAGCACATTGAAAAAGACATCCAAAGCGATGCACTTGTCGAACTGATCGATGTTGCACCGACTCTTTTAGAGGCGGCCGGAATCGAGACACCATATTTTGTACAAGGCAGATCGCTGATGCCAATACTCAGCGGTGACGCGGACCCGCATGTTCACAAGTCTGTCGTCTTGTCTGTATTTCACGACTCCTGTCAATTCAACGAGGGAACCGATGGGCCGACCCAAAGTGTCATGAGCTGCGATGGTCGATACAAAATGGTGACCTATCGCGATCATGACTTGGGCGAACTGTTCGATTTGGAGGTTGACCCGGGAGAGTTCACCGATTTGTGGGATGACCCGGCGCATCAGTCTATGAAACTTAAAGTCATGCAGCGCCATGTCGATGCGATTATGGGATCCATCAGTGCCGGGCCCCGGCGTTCGACCCGCTATTAGAACGAGACAATGGCTGTTCGCCGCGGACTCATGGTAATGTGGCCTCACTAGTTGCAGCCACATGGAATTAGACATGAAGGCGCGGCAGTTTGACCGTATGGGGAGAACTACTAAATGGCAAAAAATGCGAGCGCCAAAAAATCATCAATAAGCGTCAATGTGGATTTTGATCGCCCGGGCCGGCAGGTTGGCTATCTGCGCGTCATGCATTCGGGCAACAAGACCTCGGGCGGTGCTATCCCCTATCCCATTGCTGTTATTGGTAAGGGGAAGGGCCCAACCGTCTTCATCAGTAGCGGCAACCATGGCAACGAGTACGAGGGCCAGATCATCAGCGGCCGGTTAATTCGCGAACTCGATCCCGATAAGGTGGATGGCCGAATAATCATAATGCCTGCTCTGAACTATCTCGCCGTCCGCGAAGATCAGAGGGTCTCTGACGTCGACGGTGTGAATATGAACCGTATCTTCCCCGGAGACCCCGATGGCGGACCGACGTTGGCCGCCGCCCATTTTGTAGAAACGGAAATTGTCCCGGTATGCGATGTGGCGATGGATTTACATTCCGGTGGGGCGACGTCGCGCTACTTGCCGTGCGCCTATGTAAGGAGCGGCGGTAGCAAAGATTTGCGGGCGCGCAAGTTGGCCGCTACTGAAGCGTTTGCTGCACCTCTCACGGTCGTCGTCTTTTCTACTGCATCGACAGGTTCGCTCTCGGCCGCGTGCGACCGAAACAATGTCGCCATGGTCGCGACAGAACTGGGCGGCGCCAATACAGTGACCAAGAAGGCACTACAAATCGGCACTGAAGGCGTCTTTCGCGTGTTGCGCCATCTTGAAATCCTAGCGCCTGACAAGGCCGACGAAAAGCGTCGACAGACGCGTTTTGTGAGCTACCCGGATTCGACGTGCATGACTATGGCACCGGCGTCAGGTCTGTTTGAGCCTTATTGCCAGCTTGGCGATATGGTATCAGTTGGTCAACCTGCGGGTTGTATCCATTCGCTCGAAGCGCCGGAACTCGATCCTGTTGAGGTCAATTTTAACCGTGATGGCATGATCGTCGTCGCGCGTATTCGCGCCCCGGTAAAGCGCGGCGACTACGTGTTTAATGTTGGTGTCGACGTCGATCGCAACGAACTCATCTGAATTTCTCGTTGGGGCTGTGCCCCAGTGCATGGAGGCGTAACGCTGTGAGCAACGAAAAACAGTCATCCAGAGACCGCGCTGGAGTTGGCATAAGTTCGTTCCGGCCCACACTGATGGGAACACGGCATATGGTGGTCGCCGGGCATTATTTGGCGGCCGAGACCGGTTTCACCATACTGGAGGCGGGTGGCAACGCCATCGATGCCGGTGTGGCGGCAGGTATTGCGCTTGGCGTCTTACAAAGTGATCTCGTTAATGTTGCCGGCGTTGCGCCAATTATTCTTTATCTCGCCGAGAGCCGAGAAGTTCTGACGATCAGTGGTCTGGGGACGTGGCCCGCTGCTGCTTCAGTCGAACTTTTTGAGCGTGAGTATGGTGGTCATATACCGGTTGGTCTGTTGCGCACCGTCGTACCTGCAGCGCCAGACGCATGGATACTGGCATTGGAAAAATACGGTACCATGACATTTGCTGAAGTTGCGGCGTCGGCGATTCGATTTGCATCGGAAGGTTTCGCGATGCATCCGTTGATGGCTGGTCTGATCGCGAGCAACGAGGACGCCTACCGGCGCTGGCCTTCTAATGCTGAGATATATCTTCCGAATGGCAGGCCGCCGAAGGTCGGAGAACGGTTTGTCCAAGCCGATCTAGCGCGCAGCCTACAGTACATGGTTGACGAAGAAGCCGCTACCAAGGGGGACCGAGCGGCTGGGCTCAAAGCCGCTCGCGATGCATTTTATCATGGTGATATCGCCGCAACGATCGTCGATTATCATGCGAAGAATGGTGGCCTCCTAACTGCCGCTGATATGGCTGGGTATCACTCGGCAATCGAACTACCAGTGCACGTAAATTTTGCGGATGTGGACGTTTATACCTGCGGCCCGTGGTGCCAAGGACCGGTTCTGGGGCAATCAATGGCGCTGCTCAAAGGTATGGATCTCAAGGCGATGGGGCATAATTCGCCGGACTACATTCACACCATCACGGAAGCGATGAAACTCGCCTACGCGGACCGCGAAGGCCACTACGGCGATCCGCGCTTTGTCGATGTGCCAATGACCGCGCTTCTTTCGCCAGCATATAACCAAGAGCGCCGGAAGCTTATCCGACCTGATGTTGCCTGGCCGGAAATGCCGGCCGTCGGCGATCCTAGAGGGCGTACATCGTCGGACAGTGACCGGAGCCTTCGCGCAACCGATGGCGAACAGGCAATGGACTTGGACACATCTTACATCAGTGTCGTTGATCGACACGGCAATGTTTTCTCTGCGACACCGAGCGATATTTCGTCCGACACGCCAGTAATTCCGGGGACAGGTTTGTGTCCATCGTCTCGGGGATCGCAGTCTTGGGGTGTCTCAGGTCATCCGTCTGCGGTCGCGCCCGGTAAGCGTCCGCGCCTTACTCCCAACCCTGCCTTTGCGATGGCGGAAGGTAAGTTCCTGATGCCCTTCGGAACACCAGGTGGTGACGCACAATCTCAAGCGATGCTGCAAGTTTTTCTCAACTTCAATGTCTTCGGGATGGAGATGCAGGAGGCCGTCGAGGCACCGCGGTTCATCACGTCGAGTTTCCCCGGCTCATTCGAACCGCATGACTACTTTCCAGGACGCTTGAACTTAGAAAGTCGAATTTCAGGAGAGACAGCAGACGTGCTGGCTGCGAAGGGCCATACGATCGAGTGGTGGCCTGATTGGATGCTCCGAACTGGCTCGGTGTGCGCGATTAAGGCCGATCTGGAAACAGGTATTTTGGCAGCCGGAGCGGATCCACGGAGGCCCTGTTACGCCGTTGGTTGGTAGCGCCGCGCAGAAGAAAGGTATTTCGCCGGGACGTAACATTCATGGATGACGCACCAACCGTGTCGCACCCGCCAAAAGCGAGCGAGACAAAGGTTGTTGGTCTCGTCAGTACCGCTTTTTTTCTAAGTGGCGTATACCTGCTTGTGCTGCCGCCTGTGTTTCCATTGCTAGCCGCGGAGTTTGCACTGAGCAACACGGCGCTTGGCGTCATGATGAGTGCGTATGCTCTTGCATCTGGGGTGACACAGATCCCAATTGGCATCTTGGTTGACCGTATTGGCGCGCGCTGGGTCCTCATTATTGGAACGGGTGTTTCAGCCTTGGCCGTTACGCTTTTCGGCTTTGCGACAAGCTATTTCATGCTGTTGTTACTTGTTGCTTTGCTAGGCGTCGCGATGTGCGTGTTTCAACCCGCCGACTACGCAATACTGTCGGCGTCGGTCGAGCGAGCCAGGCTTGGCCGGGTGTTTAGTCTGCATACCTTTGGTGGAAATCTTGGCATCATGGCCGCCCCCCTTAGTATTGGCCTGATGGCCCAATTATGGGGCTGGCGCGTGGCAATGTTCGCCGCCGGAGGCTTTGGGTTCGCCATCTTAATCGTTCTGTTATTCGGCCGACGCCTTCTTAACTCAGACATGTCTCAAACTGGCCCCAATGCTAATCCAACGACGGGAACTAATGAAGAGAGCGGCAAGACAAAAAATCAAAGCAAACTGCTATCTGCGCCGTTCCTTATGTTTCTTCTGTTCTTTGTTGTTATGTCCATGGGAGGCGCTGGCATCCGCACATTTACAGTCACGGCGATGGTGGACTTTCATGGCGCTACGTTGGCCTCCGCCAATGCCGCGCTTACGGCATTTTATTTGGCGAGCGCCGTCGGCATTCTCATTGGCGGCATCGTTGCCGATCGGACCGACCGTCACGATTTGGCAGTGTTTGCCGCCGTCGTTCCAGGGGCTATCGTGTTTGCACTCACCGGCGGGTTTGTGCTGCCCGTGTTCATGTTAACGGGCGCATTATTCGTCGCGGGACTTGGGCACGGCGTTTTGCGCCCGTCTCGAGATAAGATGGTGCAGATAGCAACACCCCGAGGGTCGATTGGTCGCACGTTTGGTTTCATCACGACGGGGGCGTACTGTGGCAATGCGCTGACGCCTGCCTTGTTCGGATGGATCATCGATCAGGGTGAACCACGCCTCGTCTTTTGGATGATCGCCGCACTTATATTTCTCCAAGGTGGTGTCATCTTGGCGACAAGGCAATTAATGGTCCGTAGAAGACGAACATCTGACAGTTAAGTGGCGGCCTGCTAGAATATCAATGAACCGATTACAAGTGGACTGTAGGGAGAAAACCATGATCGTCGAGCAGATCTGGACCGCCAACGCATACCGAAATTTCAACTATCTGATTGCCTGCCCAGAGACGGGTGAGGCGATGGCAGTCGATCCGCTCGATCATGAAAAATGTCTTGCTAAGGCGAGTGAGAAGGGTTGGCAGATCACGCAGATTCTCAACACCCATGAGCATGGTGATCACACCGGCGGCAATGTGCCAATGATCGAGGCGACCGGCGCAAAACTCATTGCCCATGCAAACGCGAAGGATAAAATTCGAGGTATCGACCGAGGCATCGGTGCTGGAGACGTCATTAAAATCGGCACGACGGTCGAACTGGAAGCACTGGATACACCCGGTCATACGATGAGCCATGTTTGCATGTTGTCCCGTACCGATAATCCGGCCCTTTTCTGCGGCGATACGCTATTCAATGCCGGTGCAGGTAATTGCCACAATGGTGGCCACCCAAACGAGCTTTACGCAACTTTTGCAAGCCAACTCGCCACATTGGCAGATAACACGATGATCTATCCGGGGCATGACTACATCGGCGGCAATCTAAAGTTCACACTCGATCGCGAGCCGGACAATGCGCGAGCCGCGGCATTGTTGAGCGAAGTCGAGAATCAAGATCCGGGTAAGGCGATGATCTCTACCCTGGCGCTTGAAAAGGAAATCAATACGTTCTTCCGTCTGCACAGCCCGACGGTTATCAAGCGACTGCAGGAGTCCTTTCCTGACCTGCCGGACAAACCCGATCCAAAAACTGTATTCCTTAAGTTACGCGAACTCAGAAATAGTTGGTGAGGAAGCATGTTTGGTTGGCGACTGCCGACGGGTTGACCCTGTTCAAATAGAGGTGTTTTGGGGTTGTACAAACGGCCAAACGCCCGATTATATGTTTTACGGCGTTAACGCCGACGAATGGAAGGCTGAGTAATGTTTATTCAAACCGAGCAAACGCCAGATGCGGCGACAATGAAGTTCTTTCCTGGGCGCACTGTGTTGGCGTCTGGCGAGATGGTGTTCTCAAGCCTCGAAGACGCGGCGAAATCACCGCTCGCGGAACAGTTGTTTCAAATTGATGAAGTTGCTGCAATCGCGTTGGGTTCAGACTTTATCGCTGTCACCAAGTCAGAGTCTGCTAATTGGCAATTGATAAAGCCGATGATTCTCGGCGCCATCATGGAGCATCTGATGGCAGGCCAGCCTGTTGTAATCGGCGAGGATAGTAATCCGACCGCAGAAGACGAGAGCGATGAGGCCGGCGATACAGATGAAATAGTCGCACAGATAACAGAACTTATAGAGACGCGCGTCCGACCAGCCGTTACGCAGGATGGTGGTGATGTGATCTTTCAGGAGTTCAAAAACGGCAAGGTCGTTCTTGAATTTCAGGGATCCGCATTTCGCTTCAAGGACGGAATCACAAATATCCTTCGACATTATGTTCCTGAGGTTGTTACCGTTGTTGACCATCGTGACGCCAAACCAAAACCGGGGCTTGAAACGCCCAATGGAAAGGCCATCGCTGAAGTGCTGGAGACACAAATAAATCCTGCGGTGGCTGCGCACGGTGGGCATATCGCCTTGATCGATGTTGAAGGTGACACGGTCTACATCCGGCTCGAAGGAGGGTGTCAAGGTTGTGGAATGGCTGACGTCACACTCAAACAAGGTGTCGAGGTGGAGATTAAGCGCGCAGTTCCTTCCATCGCACATGTGCTGGATGTAACGGAACATCAGGACGGAGAAAACCCGTACTACCAACCCTCGAAGTAGCAACGAGGAATGCCGGGAATAGACGGCTATTATCGACCGTCGCCGTTTAGCATGTTTAAGTTGCCGTGAAGCGACTCCTTCTGCTTATACCCTCGACGACTTACCGCGCGACGGATTTTGTTGCGGCTGCGTTGCGGCTCGACGTTGAGCTATTGGTGGGCTCGGAACGCCGCCAAGCGCTCGAAAAAATCGCAGGTGGTACAGTCACACTGAATTTTCGCGACACGGATAAGGGTGTTCGACAAATTTTGAAGCTGGCAGAGGCACAGCCCCTTGATGCCATTGTTGCAGTTGACGACGAAACTGTGGTCCTCGCGGCGCGTGCAGCCGACGCCCTGTTGCTACCGCATAACAAACCGGACTCTGTCGCAACAACCCGCAATAAGCATCAATTTCGGCAACGTATGGACGAGGCAGAATTGCCGGCCCCGACGTACCGGCTTACGCGCATCGATGAAGATCCACAGACGATTGCGGCTGAGGTTGACTATCCATGCGTTCTCAAGCCCGTCGCGTTGTCAGCTAGCCAAGGCGTAATCCGCGCCGACAATCCAGTGCAGTTCGTCATCGCATTTGAGCGAATTCAACGCATACTTCGTAATTCGTCGACGCGACGTGATGGTGCGGAGAGCGATGAAGTAGAGCAGCAAATTCTCGTCGAGACCTACATCCCCGGCATGGAGGTTGCCCTTGAAGGGTTGCTCGTTCTTGGTCAGCTCAATGTCTTAGCTTTGTTTGACAAACCTGACCCTCTTGAGGGACCATTTTTTGAAGAAACTATCTATGTCACACCGTCTTGTTTGACTGAGGGTCAGCAACAAGCAATCACCGAGGCGACGCAAGCGGCTGTTATGGCGATTGGCCTTGAAGAAGGTCCGGTTCATGCGGAGCTAAGAATTACGGACGATGGTCCAGTGGTCATCGAACTCGCAGCAAGATCGATCGGCGGCTTATGCGCGCGCATTCTTGAATTTGGCGCAGGTATCGGTCTCGAAGAGTTGATCCTCAGGCATGCGCTTGGCCTGCCGATAGAGAATATGGATCGTGAGCGGAGCGCCGGCGGCGTAATGATGTTGCCAATTCCGCACAAAGGTACCTTGCGAGCGGTTAGCGGAAAAGGTGCCGCGCTTTCGGTTGAGGGCGTCAAGGATCTGACGATTACGGTCCCGATCGGTCAGGATGTGGTTCCTCTACCGGAGGGCCGGCAGTATCTTGGATTTTTGTTTGCCAAGGCGGAAACGTCTGCGGGCGCAGAAGCGGCGCTAAGAAGCGCCCATCGTCATCTTGTGTTTGATATAGACTAGTTTTCGGCCGGTTCTGATGCATCTTTGGCAAAGCGTGCAATCGTGAATTCGTCAATCGGCGTATCCGTGTGGCCTTTGGCGATAAGTTCCGCCATGACAGCGCCAACCGCGGGGCCGAGTTGGAAGCCGTGACCACAAAATCCAAATGCATGAAACAGCCCGTTAGTTGTCATGCTTGGTCCCATTATTGGAATACGGTCGGGGAGATAACCCTCGACGCCGCTCCA
>CAVOAK010000096.1:0-9319 GCA_963693665.1 Alphaproteobacteria bacterium
CCAGGTGCCGATGCAAAGTCGTGGTTCACACCGATCGACCATACGTCAACTTCGTCACCAACTGCGGAGCCAGCCACGTTGCTCTCGTTGTTCATATAGCCAATAGCAATCTTCGAGTTGCCCATTGTATAATTAGCACCGAAATCCCACCAATCACCCTGGTCGCACAGCGTGTTGGCTTTTGTGCAGTTCGAATCGCCACTGTCACCATGGCCTGCACCAATCGAAAAGCCGGAGAAGCTGAGCGTGCCACCAATTGACCACGCGCTGAGATCATCACGTGCCAGTGAACTTGCAGCACCTACAGTGGTTGAATTCGGTTCAGTTGAGGCAACAGCCATACTTGAACCAATCTGAACGCCAACATCTCCGAATGTTCTCTTAAAGTTTGCGCCTACACCTAAATGGTTATTGAAGTCACCGTCATTGTCTTCACCTAAACCAGTCGAAAATGTATTACCGCTGTCAGGTGTAAAGCTGACTCCTACCTGGAGCCCGTTGAGACGCGGCGTGTAATAACTAACTTTGGTCGCATCGCTGGTATCGCCCACCAATGATGTGAACGCTCCGGTAAACCCGATACCACCACGGTTGACGTTAGATGTATAACCGCCGTCATGGCCGTAGCCAGCAGTTTGCAACGAAAAGCCGCCGATCATCATAACATCGTCAGCACCGTCATCGTCACCGACAATCACTGTGCCCCATTCATTAGCGAGGCCGAAGGTTAGCTTCGCTTCATCGACGGAGAGGGCACCCGCGGCGTTGTTAGTGGCGGAAATATTCGCACCATATGTCATACCGTTATCGGCTGTACCTTTGGCTTTCCAAGTTAGGTAGTGACTATCCACCTCAAACTGATAGCCTCGGCCCTGACCAGCTGTGAGGTCCTGGTCAACCCCACTTACTTCGACCCGAGTCCAACCATTAAACGACAGTACCGGAGCTTCTGCCGCTGCCACTGGTACTGCGACCAACAGAGAGGCTCCAACCAACGCCGAGCTGCCTAAAAGAATATTTTTCATGTGCACATAACCTCCAAATATAGGCTCAAATCGTAGCCCAAATATTACTCAAATGGTCCCGCAATCTCAGGATTTACCATGGGATCACCCTTCGATACCCACGGAACCTACTGGTATATGGCTGTGGCGGTTGCCATAACGCAATGTAAAAGTGGCAATTCAGCAACAAATTTCAGGCAGTGTGGTAATTTTGCAACATAACGTTTGGCGCTAGAGTTGATAGGTGAAATATCCGTACTCAACGGCTTGGTTGTCCTTATTTAATCAGCTGAATTACCTTCATGGCTGACAAATCAGTCAA
The DNA here is from genome assembly GCA_963693665.1 of Alphaproteobacteria bacterium. GTDB lineage: Bacteria > Pseudomonadota > Alphaproteobacteria > UBA8366 > CAVOAK01 > CAVOAK01. The sequence goes on from CAVOAK010000096.1 coordinate 1,327, forward strand.
CAGGGATTCGCGGCCTGCGGAGGTCGTGTCAGGAAACGCCACGCCAAACTCCTCACTCAAAAAGCGCTTTCTTGCAATTACCCAACGAATTTGTTCCTCATATTCGGCTGGAATGGCTACTTCGCCTTTCTTGCTCGTGAGAACCCATCCGGTTCCTTTCTGCTCCATGTTGAGACTGCCGCTAGCAACCCGATACGCTGCGGAAATTGGCACAATTGGTAGCGTGAATCCGCCACGCCTATAACGGAAGTCGCGCTGGAATTCAACGACGTTCTCTTGAGTTGTGGGCTGACATACGATCTCAGACAAGCGCTCTGCCAATTGGGCTAGATGGTCAACAACAGCTGTTTCGTCCGATGGACGAGGTACATTTGCTCGAAATAAGGAATCTGCGACTGCGTGGTCATAGAGTAATGTGAGGAGATCCAATCCGATGACAGCGGTGACTCCGAATGATACATGGATCGTACCATCGGAACTGGCGAGTGCATCGTGGTATTGACCGCGCGGAATGTAAAGAAGATCGCCGGGCTGCATGGTGATTTTGGCTACGACACGTCCCTTGTGCTGTTCATGGTACTCATGCCCAAAGTTCTTATATCCCGGATGGGCAATCGGATTATCGAGGCGACCCTCATAGATGTGCCAGACCTTCTCGCCTAGAGTGTGAATTGCGTAGACGTCATGGGTGTCGAAGTGGCTATTAAACGCCCGTTGCGCACGCCAGGAGCAATAGAGGTTTGTTTGCGCCTTGCCATTTAGCGCAGTTTCCAGCGCGTTTGCAATTGCGGCGAGATCCGGTGTTAGCGTATCGATGTCGTTCGCGACAAGTGATGCGCCCTGCTTGAGAAATCTTGTGACAGCCTCGGCGTCCGGTCGAAGTTGATGGTTGCCCTCCGTGCCCACCGATGGGCGGCAATACTGGCTGGGCGGCACCATTTCTCCGTTGAGCGCGAGCTGGAGCGATGCCGGCGTCCAAACTGATGACATATTGAGCAGGCTGTTGAGCCCGTCCCAACTCATCAGCGAGGAAAATTTTGAACCCCCACCTGGGATATGCAGCGGTTTTCGATCGTGATATTCGGCAAAAAACTCCTCTGCGCCAATTGGGGCGAGGATGTCGTCGAAGGTAAGATCGCTGGCGTCTGGCAAGGTATATCGTAGGTTGGTTGATGCTACCTGCATTATCGGGATAAACTATCGCCCAGTCGAGCCCTCTGGCACGACGCGGAAAACCTCCCATTCAAGTCTGCCGTTTCCGTTCCAAAATGGGGCTGAATTGGGGCTGTGGGCAGTTGATTTGGTATGTTGCGGCTCGGTAGTGATGAAACTACTGTGTCACCTGCGTGTTGATACGGCTAACGTTGAATTTACTGTGCGGGAGTTCAGATTGGCGCCTTTGAATATTGAATATAGAGCCGTCGTCGGCGAATCGGGTTTCAATTAGGCTGCATTGCGAGACATTGGACTTGGTAGAAGCTAGTCAGCCAACATTGCGCGATGTCCTGAAACATCTTGAAAATGGGAGGGCAAAAAAGGCGCGCGTTTGTTGTCGCGAGTTAGTTGCACGTACGCCCAACGATTCAACAGCGCTCCATTTACTTGGAATGATCGAGTTTCATGGTGGCAATGTGCACGAAGCAGAAAGGTTTGTCGCAAAGGCCGTCGAAATAACACCGAATTCGATAATATTTCTTGCGGATTTTGCAGCGATTCTTCGCACGTTAGAACGCATCCCTGAGGCGATAATAGCCTGCCGCAAAATTCTTTCCTTGGATAGAAAGCATAGTGATACCTGGTATCGACTTGGCTGTTTTCTTGAAGACTCCGGTGACCTAGATGCGTCTATCGAGGCGTTTCGTGAAGTAATAAAACTGCGGCCTGAGTTTCTCGCTGCACATCTCAACCTAGGCGTTGCTTTAAAAGAAATCGGCGATCTCGAGGCAGCGGAAGCTGCCTATAGGCACGCAATTGAGCTCGATCCCGACGAGGCAAGTGCGTACTACAACCTTGGTATTCTGCTGCATATAAATGGCGACAATGCGGCCGCGGAAAATGCGTTCAAGTTGGCGCTTGGACTTGAGCCGGGCAAATTGGACACGCAATACAACCTGGGTCTAGCAATTTTCGATCAAGACCGCGCTGGTGAAGCGGTTGAAGTTTATGAGGCGGCACTTGTGCAAGCGCCGCTGCACGCAGACCTACGCAATAACTTGGGTTTGGCGTATCAAGAATTGGGCGAACTTGGCCGAGCGATTGAGTGCTTTGGAAAAGCGATTGCAATCGATCCGGCACATGGGGAGGCGCATTTCAACCGTGCGATTATCCATTTGTTGAGAGGCCAACTTGAGGAAGGATGGGACGAGTACGATTACCGTTGGGACACACCGAATCAAACTCTTCCGACGTACCAGTTGCCGCGTTGGCTGGGAGAAGACCTAGTAGGCAAACACATCGCGGTTTTCGACGAACAAGGCCCCGGCGACGTGGTCATGTTTGCGCGGTGCCTGGCAGATTTAGTGGCATGCGCTGGCGAGGTGAGCGTGAAAGTTGAGCCCCGGCTTGTAAGTTTGTTTCAGCGTAGCTTTTCCGATTGCAAGGTGTCTTCTGCGACGACAACAGATGGATCACTGTCACCGGTAGAAGCGGATTATGTCGTTCCGATTGGCAGCTTGCCACGCTATTTCAGGCGCACAGAGCAAAGCTTTCGCGTTGTGGCTAAGCCTTATCTTAAAGTCGACCCCAGTGCAGTTGATCATTGGCGGCAGCGCTTAGCTGAAATCGGCGAACCGCCTTACGTTGGTATATCATGGCGCGGTGGTGCGACGGAAAAGGAGCGCAAACGGCGTGTTATGGAACTCGGTGATTGGACGCCGATTCTCTCACGCCGAGGAGCAACGTTCATCAACTTACAGTATGGAGATCGGACAACAGAAATTTCTTCATTGAATTCAAATCACGGAATTGCGCTGCACGACTGGGAGGGCGCCGTTGTCGATCTCTATGACTTTGCAGCGCAGATCGAAGCGCTAGACTTAGTTGTTTCAGTTGCCAATACGACCGTTCATTTTGCGGGGGCGCTTCTTAAACCAGTCTGGACGCTCGTACCGGCACAGCCAAGTTGGCGCTGGCAGCTGGAACGCAGCGATTCACCTTGGTATCCTACAATGCGAATTCTGCGTCAAAACTGGGAAGAACCGTGGTCCTCGGTACTCAATCGTTTGTCCATAGATTTCGATGAATGGCTTGACTCATTCGATGGATCCTCGAGCAACTGACACTACCTCAACATAATCCGCATCAAGCGCATGGAAGAGTTGGCCAAGATGTTGTTCGTAATGGCGCCATCGGCCAATCGATTCGTCGTAAATCGGTCGACGAACCTGTAAATAGCTGGTCGTCTGAACTGTACGGTTGGTCTTGTGGAAATCTAGGCAACGATCATCCCAATCTAATCCGCACCAATCGATCAGCGCGCGGCTTGCCGCTTCCTGTTCGCGGACGATCCATTCGTAGTCGAGGTGGAAGATCTCCGCAGGGAAGACGGCATTCCAATGTTCCATCAGTCGGTCGTACTGGTGATAATAGTGTGCGAAGTCCGCAAGATCGTGAATATGTGGGACAGCGTCGCTAAAATTCTGAAAATAATTGCTGATACAGTTATCTCGTCGGTCACGTCGCATGTGAACGATTGTCGCGTTGGGAAATATCGCCCGGATGAGTCCAATAAGAAGGAAATTGGTGGGCAACTTGTCAACGATACGTTGGGCTGTGGGCGCCTTCTTGCGCAATGCCGCCAGGTAATCGTTGGCGAGCGTTGCAGCAAGCGAACTGTCGAGCCGGTCGACTTCTTCCCACCAGTTGCCGTCGCCGGTGAGGCGCTGACCAATCCGAGGAAACTCCATGAGCTCACCGGCGCCGTGAACTTGTGGATGGCTGGCCAAAATCTGCTCCGCGAGAGTGGTTCCCGAACGCGGCATCCCTAAAACAAAAATTGGTGTGTTGTCCGCAAGGCCAAGCGCGGTCCAATGTTTCGCGGACTCGACCGGAAAAGCCGCGATGATTCCGTCGACGAGCTGTTCCTGCGCGGATCGATTATAGATTTGGCCGGAGCGTCGCAAGGCCTCCAAACGAAGTTCGTTGGCGATTTTAATCTCGGCGAATGCCCGATCGTAGTCTTTCAGCCTATCAAACGTACGGCCAAGTGTGTAGTGCAGTCGCTCTTCTCGCTCCTCATGCAAGTGACGCGGTCGCATCCTGGCCGCACTATGGTAACATTCTATGGCTTCGGCTTCCTGCCCGACCGTTTCGAGGGCTTCGCCCAGTCCGCACATTGCCTCCACATGGTCGGGCTCGGCCTCGATCACCGCACGATAGGAATTGATCGCGTCGCTGATCTGTCCGATCTCTGCCTGAACCACCGCCTTGTTGAACAATGCCTCTGCATACCCGGGATTTTCTTCGACGGCGCGCGCGTATGCGGCGAGTGCGTCGTTAACTTGACCTGTTCGATGATGCAGGTTTCCAAGGTTGTTGTGCGCCTCCGCCATGTTTGGTGCAATTTTTAGAGCCCGTACGTAACAGCGCGAGGCGTCGGGAAGCCGCCCCTCATCCTGACGGAGCTTGCCAAGATTGAGCCAGGCGTCGGCATAATTAGGTACCATCCTGAGCGCCTCGTCATAATGCAGCGCCGCCTCGGCAAATTTCCCCAGGCCGGAAAGTGCCAAGCCAAAATTGTTGTGGATGTGCGGCTGTCCCGGAGAAATTGAAAGGGCCTGTTCGAAAAGCACCACCGCATCTTGGAGCCTGCCTTGGCCCAGTCTGACGATGCCTAGCCCTCCGTGGCCCATTGGACTTTTCGGTGCGGCCTTTATCGCCCTGCGAAGGTACTTTTCTGCACTCGCTGGTTTTCCGCGCTGATGGGCGATTATGCCGCGCAGATAAAGTGACTCCGCCTGATTTGGGAAGCGAGATAGAATCCGGCTCGCTAGACTGTCGGCCGTATCGAGGTCGCCGCGTTCGTGCGCCTGCATCGCGCGCGCAAGGACATCAGCCGGAGCGAGGGCGCCGACGCCTGGTACGTGAATAGCTTGTGCTGCGGGCATCTAGCTGCGGGGTTTTGTTGTGTTATCAGGCATTATGCCCAAACGCAGCTGGTATCGCCACTGGCGCCTGAACAATCACTCCTCACTGTGAAAGCGGCGCATTGGCGAAGGTGGTTCACTGGTGCCAGCGCCCCGGTGTAGGATTGCCATGATCAATGTTAAGGACTCTGCTTAATTTGGTCATAATGCGACGTATATGTTCCTACTTATCTAAGTCCGTAACCAGTCCCGTTTCCTTTGAAGCACGGATTGCAGCATATATGTCTGGTTTTGTGGGAATTTTCGGTTATGAAGTTGGTTGTGAACAAAAATTCAACAGCGGACGCTTCGCAGGTTGGTGAGGTAATTGAAAACCTCCAAACAGTGACGTCAAAGATTATAGCCGCCGCCCGCGGAACAGGCCGGATGGCAGAAGATATAGTGCTGGTTGCTGTCAGCAAGGGCCATGGTGCCGATCGGGTGCGCGCTGCAACTGCCGCCGGCCACCGCGTGTTTGGCGAGAATCGTGTGCAGGAGGCCGTGGAAAAGTATCGTGAATTGCGAGACGAGTTGAGCGATCTTTTGCTGCACATGGTTGGTCCGCTGCAGACCAATAAGGTGCGTCAAGCCGTTGCGTTATTCGATGTGATCCAATCGCTCGATCGTCCAAAACTGGCAGCGGCGCTCGCACGGGAAATGGATCGGTGTGGCAGGCGACCGAACTGTTTTATCGAAGTCAACACGGGCGATGAGAAACAAAAATCCGGTGTTTCGCTGGATAATGCAGATCAGTTTATCGAGGAATGTCGCTCAGAGTATGGAATACCGGTCGCGGGCCTTATGTGTATTCCGCCAGCCGAGGACGAGCCTTCATTGCATTTCGCGCTGCTTCGTCAGCTTGCTGAGCGGAACGGGCTTTCTGCTTTGTCCATGGGCATGAGCCGAGATTATGAAGTCGCTGTTGCCTTTGGAGCGACGCATGTCCGCGTCGGGACGGCTATATTCGGTCCGCGTCTTGGTGTTGCTTCTCTGCATGGTGCGGCGGACTAATACAGAGCCGGTCACCCGGTGTGCAATCTGCAAGAAGCTCACACAGTGTGTCGCAGGCAAGCGCGACACAACCCGCCGTTGGACTAAAATTTGGTGCCGCTACGTGTAGGAAGATGGCGCTTCCAGCGCCTGCAACCGGCGGGTCAAAATTGAATTTCAAGGTGACCAAAAGGTCATAAAGGGCATCGTCACGCCAAAGCCGTTCATGGCTCCCTGCAAAAGGAAGGGTAACAGGCAGGTTGTAGTTGAGATTATTTGGATCGTCGCACCATCCGTCATTGGGGTTAATGGAGCGCACACTCAATGTAGTTTGCGGTTCGTTGAGGCGGTCGGCGCGGTAGAGAACACCTTGGAGTTCGAAACAGCCGGATGGCGTTGCACCATCTCCTTCGCGTTTGTTCGTCCGAATTCCACTTTGGCCAAGCGCGCAACGGTGGGTCCGGCCTTGCCATGTTAGCTTCCCAAACGGCGTTACGCAGATATCCAATCCAGTATTCAAACGAGCTAGTATGGGGAAGTTGGCGGTGGCGATGCCTGCTTTAGCACCGCATGCTTGTCGAGGGCATCTTGCATTGCTTGGGGCACAAAGTAGTCGGCTACCGGCTGGCCGAATGCGGCGCCTCGCGCAACACCGGCATAACCAGTCGGCCTGTTTGTCGGTGCACTGTCGGTTTGAGCTTGTGTCATCGATTTTGGCGTTGTCCACTGCGCTACTGTCAGCCGGGGCTTGGCCACGGTTGGCACCGACCCGAAACCAAGGTCTTGTACAAAAAGAAGGTTTGCCGGAGATACTGTGCCGCGAGAACCTGCCCTAGCTCTACACGGTTACTAACGATTGCGCCAAATCCGGGTACGCGACCGCTAGAAGGCAGAGCAGCACGCGCTTGTAAGAGTGCTGCGACGGGGGCCCCTCGGGTTGTCCTCCATTGCTTGCGTTGGCCATCGCGAGCAATGACGAGGGGATACTGGACTGTACACTCGCTGGTTCCACGGATCGCAATATTTCGGCTGCAGCGGCCGGATCATTACCGATGGCTTGCGTTGAACGCGATAAATGAGACGGTAGATATGTCGCTGCACTGGACACGTGTGTCGGCTCGACCTCGTTGATCGATCGATTCGGCAGAAGGTTGAGTGGCTGACCGGTGCGCAGTGCGCTGGCCGTGGCTATTTGGGCAACGTTTGCTGCTGTCGTTTCGTCAGCCAGGCCCTCGACGCTCTGAAGTTTATCGCCGGAACCAAACGCGGACGCGATGGTTTCACCAATGTCTTTTCCAGAGTATGCCAACACGACGGTATTTGCCACGCTCGCGACGAATCCAATTGGTCCACCAAATAGGGCACCACCTGCAATTCTCGCCGCCGGTTAAATTTCGATAGATTGTCGAAATCACGGAAATATAGTGCAACGGGTTGATCACGTCTAGAATATCGCCGAACGTGAGGCCGTCATCGCCGAACGGTTTGAGGTCAATACCGGCAGGCAATGAATTGCCGGAATTTGAAGCACCCAGTTCTGCTCGAGCCGCACGAAAACGTGCCTGCTCTATATCGGCGATATTGGTGTTTCCCTCGTTGTATACTGGTTCGATGTCCATAGCTTCCTCCCTACCTCACGCACTCCGCTGCCAATTGGTTATTGGCGTAAAATCCACAATATACCTGCTGAATTTGTTGAGAATTGCCTTTGGGCGGCAGGAATTGCCGTTAAATTGAAGGCTAATCGATTGCAGGTGGCGGACTTGGCTGCCCCAACGCACAAACGTTTTCTACACATAATTGCGGTGGCAAATGAGGAGCCACGACCCATATCACTAGTAGAGCGCTGGTTAGCTTTGATGCCGCCGTTGCATGGAATA
>CAVOAK010000097.1:0-9146 GCA_963693665.1 Alphaproteobacteria bacterium
TCCAAAACCTCGGCACCTTCATCGACGAGAAGATGGCGATTGGTCGCGATTTGGGCGTTAAGGGTCTACCTGCGTCATTTTTGATAAGCGCCGATGGCCAAGTCCTGGGACGCCTGGTTGGATTGGCCGAATGGGATTCGCCGGAAGCTCTAGCGCTGATTCAGTACTATCTGAAACAAAGTTGAGCGGTCTGCGACCGGAGCAAATGGACTTTGATTGTTCGATTCGTCTCGCCCGGCCGGAAGAAGCACCTGTCCTCACTCATCTTGCCATCCGTTCAAAAGCACATTGGGGTTATGACGCGTCGTTTATGAAGGCCTGCAATTCTGAACTTACCGTGACAACAGACCAAATCGCGGAGCGAGCGACATCTGTTTTTGAAGAACAAGCCGTCGCACTTGCATTTTACCGGATCGAAATCGAGGCTGAGACAGTGGACATAGCTTCGTTCTTCTTCGATCCGTTCGAACTCCGCCGCGGCATCGGAACAAAGATGTGGCGGCACCTGCTAGATCTGTGTCGCCAGCAGGGTACCGTCAGAATCGCGATCGCATGCGATCCAAATGCAGTTGATTTCTATCAATCTCTTGGTGCGCAACCAATTGGCACCGTGCCATCAGAAAGCATTGCAGGGCGGAGCCTCCCGCTTCTGGAATACTTGCTCGAGTAATCCGCTTAGCGGGTCGGGGTTGGCCTATCACCGCTATAGTCGTAGAAGCCGCGTTTTGTCTTGCGTCCGAGCCAGCCGGCCTCGACATACATGACAAGCAACGGGCACGGGCGATACTTCGAGTCGCCAAGTCCATCATGCAGGACGCGCATGACGGCAAGGCATGTATCGAGACCGATGAAATCTGCTAGCTCAAGTGGCCCCATTGGATGGTTTGCACCCGTTTTAAGCGCCGTGTCGATCGCTTCAATGCCACCAACGCCCTCATGGAGCGTATAGATCGCCTCGTTGATCATCGGCAGCAGAATTCGATTAATTATAAAAGCCGGAAAATCACGCGCTTCGGCCACAGTCTTGTGCAGTGCTTCAGCGAGCGAGAATATTGCCTCATACGTCAGATCGCTGGTCGCCAGCCCTCGGATCAGCTCGACGAACTCCATGCGCGGCACGGGATACATGAAATGCATACCCATGAAGCGCTCCGGTCGGTCCGTGTAGGATGCAAGCCGAGTTATGGAGATTGAGGAAGTATTTGAAACGACGAGCGCATCCGGCTTGAGATAAGGCGTCAGCGTCTTGAGAATATCCCGCTTGATAAGCTCGTTTTCGCTCGCCGCTTCTATGACCACATCGCAATCGTTGAACATGCTGTAATCAAGGCCAATGGTGATTCGACCCAATGCCGCGTCCATTTCAGTCGACGTGACCGCCCCGCGCTCACATTGCCGCTCGAAGGTGCGAGTGATAATAGCGAGACCAGAATCCAAAGCATCCTGAGTGATATCAAGCATTTTGACGCTATACTCATGTAGCGCGCAGATTTGAACAATGCCGCCACCCATCTGACCCGCACCAATCACACCAATTGTTGTAATCACGTTGCGCCTACCCCCATTTGCCTGCAGCCGATCATTGCGCCAACAAATTTTGTAGCTCGCGCTCAAGCTCCGGTACGATTTCAAACAAATCACCAACAAGTCCGTAATCGGCAATCTGGAAAATCGGTGCTTCCTCATCCTTGTTGATGGCAACGATCACCTTGCTATCCTTCATACCTGCCAAGTGTTGGATCGCACCGGAAATTCCCACAGCAATATAGAGCTGCGGCGCGACGATCTTTCCGGTCTGACCAACTTGAAACTCATTCGGAACGTAACCCGCGTCAACGGCCGCACGAGAAGCACCGACCGCGCCACCCAACAGATCGGCAATGCGCTCCAATAGTGTAAAATTTTCCGATGATGCGAGCGCGCGACCACCAGAGACCACGACTTTCGCCGCGGCTAAATCTGGCCGCTCGGTGACACTCGATTCCGTGCCGAGAAACTCAGACAATCCCGACTCACCGGCTGCGGGCAACGCCACAATTTCAGCCGCAATGGCATTTTCGCCCTCAACCGCACCAAATGCGGTTGTCCGTACCGTTATGATCTTCAAAGTGTCCGATGAGCACACGGTTGCGATCGCATTGCCTGCATAAACCGGCCGCTCAAATGTATCGTCCGAAATAACCGCGCTGATATCCGATATCTGCTGCACGTCCATAAACGCCGCAATCCGCGGCATGAGGTTCTTCCCGAACGTGTCCGCGGGCGCGAGAATATGCGAATAGGCATCGGCGAGGCGCACGACGAGTGGCGCCACATCCTCCGGCAGCTGATGGGCATATTCTTCGCTGTCAGCGACGAGAACTTTTGAAACACCGGAAATTTTGGCAGCGATGTCCACAGCACTAGCGCAACCCGCGCCGACAACGAGCAGATCAATATCACCACCGATCGCGGTCGCTGCGGCAACAGTATTCAGCGTTACCGATTTCAAGTTTGCGTTGTTATGCTCGACGATTACCAGACAGGACATCGCTTAAATTACCTTTGCCTCAATATGTAGCTTTTCGACAAGCTCCGCTGCCGAGGCGACGCGAACACCTGCCTGGCGTCTCGGCGGATCGATTACCTTAAGTGTGGCCAATCGCGGCGCTACGTCGATGCCAGTTTCAGCGGCATCAATCACATCGATCATCTTTTTCTTTGCCTTCATAATATTGGGCAGCGATGCATAACGCGGTTCGTTCAAGCGAAGATCTGTCGTGAAGACGGACGGCAGTTTGACGCGAATCGTCTCAAGACCGTCATCCACTTCTCGCGTAACGTCCGCTGACCTATCGCCGATGACAATTTTTGAAGCAAATGTCGCCTGGCTCCATCCAAGAAGTGCAGCGAGCATCTGCCCAGTCTGGTTACTGTCGTCGTCAATTGCTTGTTTGCCAAGGATGACGAGATCTGCATTCTCGCGATCGATGATTACCTTCAGCAATTTGGCTACTGCTAAGGGCTGCAGTTCAGCATTGCTTTGGACATGAATGCCTCGATCAGCGCCCATCGCGAGCGCCGTTCGTATCGTTTCCTGGCATTGCGCAGAGCCCAGCGAGACCGCGATAATCTCTTCAATCTGTCCAGACTCTTTAAGACGGATAGCTTCCTCGACGGCGATTTCGTCGAACGGATTCATCGACATTTTCACGTTCGCTGTTTCAACGCCGCTGCCATCCGCCTTGACGTGTACTCTCACGTTAAAGTCGACGACACGTTTGACTGCAACAATTGCCTTCATTGACGAACTCTCGAATATGGGCTCAGCACCTACTGCCTCAGCCTCGTTTGCAGGACCGGAGAGTGTTTATGACGGCCCGCATAGTGTCAAGAAGCCGGACCACAAGCATGCTCAGGCCCCACGGGTCGCCCCAGGCGTCCAGAGAACGTCTGCGTCACCCCCATCATTGGCCTGCCGCGCCATCACGAACATAAGGTCGGAAAGGCGATTGAGGTATTTCAATGCGTTTTCATTGACCGGCTCGTCAACAGCGAGCGCAGTTACGAGACGCTCCGCACGGCGCGCCACAGTCCGAACAAGGTGCAAATTCGCGGCTAGAGCAGTACCGCCTGGCAAAACAAAGCTATTGAGCGGCGCCAATTTGCCGTTGATCTGATCGATTTCTCTTTCGAGCCGCTTGACCTGCGGCGCGGTGATCCGTAATGCGCCTTCTGCGCGGCGACCATCCTCTGGCACACACAGGTCCGCTCCCAAATCAAAGAGATCATTTTGCACGCGCGCCAAAATCTCGTCAGCATCTCCATCCGCATGAAGACGGGCAAGACCAACGGTCGCATTTGCCTCATCGACAGTGCCGAAAGCCTCAACGCGCGAGGTATGTTTAGGCACACGTACGCCGTCACCCAAGGAAGTTTCACCCTTATCGCCGCCGCCAGTGTAGACGCGCGTTAGTTTTACCATATCGAGTTCAATTTTAACTTCCCTGCCCAAACAGCATGGCCACAACGAAGAACACCAACGCAGTTGCCTGCAAGGCTATCCTTAACCGCATAAATTTGTTGGCATTGCGCTGATTAAATGTGCCTCCGCGCACCATAGAAATCACGCCGACGATGACGACACCTAGGGTTGCCATCATCGCTACAATCATAAGGATTGCAAAAAAGCCTGACATTTTTCTTTCAGGATACTACCCGGAAACTGTCTCTCGGGCGGCGTATCGCGCTCCAAAAAGAACGCAAAAACCTGCCTAGTCGCGCTTCCCTGGCTTAACCCCTGCCGAACGACCCTTCGGCCGGCGTTTCGCTGCGCGTTGCGTGCGCTGTGGAAGCGGCGTGAACAGCAAAACATTATCTTCGGGCAGCGCTTTCGCTTCGGCCGGCATCACCGCAAGTCCGGCACCGGTTCCCACAGCGTTGATAGACTCCGCGATCTCGACGTTCAAATATGGGTTGAGGGCACTGCTCCCACCATGACGATAACGTGCAGCGCAAGAAAACCGCCTCTGATAGATCCAAACGTCGGCCATGGTCCGATCCGTCTCTCCCGAAAACTTACCCCTGATCTACGCACTTAATGCTTCACACGCCTCCGGTCAAGGAGAGCCCTGTAAATCTTCGTCGAACAAGTCGCTCATCGCGCAAAATACTTGCTTACGAAAATCAGTTGGTATCCTCCAAAACCCTTGCAAAATCGAACACCATAGGCGACGCTCCGCCGCTTTTTGGCCTTATAAATTCGGGTTTTCTCTTGGAAATTGTTTTCGACATCGTCATGCCAGTGTTCGGTCTTGTGCTGCTCGGCTTTGGCGCTGGCCGCTTCCGCATGTTCGATGAAGCTGCGATCCGTGGGCTTTCGCTTTTCGTCTTTAATTTCGCGATTCCGGTGATGATGTTTCGCACCATCGCCACAATTGACCTCCCGACAACGATCAATTGGGGGTTTCTCTTTTCCTACTACCTGGGAGCAGCGACCGTATTTGTTGTCGCTATGACGGCAGGAAAATTCGTATTCGCACGCGCGGTCGACGAGCAAACGATACTCGGCGTCGGTGCGGCGCATTCCAATCTGGTCCTATTGGGTATCCCCATTGTACTCACGACTTACGGCGAGCAGGCCGCCCTGCCGTTATTCATGATCATTGTCTTCTCTAATCCCCTTCTCTTTCCAACAGTAACGTCGATAATTGAGATCAGCCGAGGACGGGAGCAGGGGCTCAGGCATGTGCCATTGAGGGTTGGCCGCGCCCTCCTCTCAAGCCCCCCGGTAACAGCGCTCGCGATGGGCCTCATTTTCAATTGGTTTGCAATCCCATTGCCCGGGCCCATCGACAACATCGCATCTTTGCTCGGCAGTGCGGGCCCGCCCTGCGCGCTGTTCGTAACCGGCGCGGCCTTGACGCAATACAAGCTGGTTGGCAATGCGTCGGAGGCAGGGATGATGGTGGTGCTGAAGCTCGCCATTCACCCAGCCATCGTCTGGATATTGGCAACCTATGTGTTCGATGTTCCTGAATTATGGATGCAGGTCGGCGTTATCGTCGCGGCCTTGCCTGCCGGCGTTCTCGCCTTCCTCTTCGCGCAGCGATACTCAATAGGCGTCGCGCCAGCGACGTCGGCGGTCTTTGCTTCAACCGCGCTATCCGCGTTCAGCCTGACGCTTCTGTTGTTTCTGTTTGACGTCCGTTGAACACCCTCGAGCGCAAAACAATACGCAAGGGCAGGCAGCTATCTCGATGCGGCGAGCTTAAGTCCTTCTGAACCAGCTAGCGGCAACGAAACCGGTAGGTTGCTCTCAGCGGACAGATCGGCAGCCATATAGACTTCCATGACCTGACGCGCCTGCTCGGCTGTTGCCATCACTGGCCGATCGTAAGCAACTGCCTCAAGGAAGTGGATCGTTTCGTTGTGCATCGGCCCGGCAAACACATGTCCGACCGGCTCGCCCGGCATTGTCGACATGGGGAACACGGTCCCCTTACCCATGCTGCTCAACACGACGTCTCGATGGCTGTCATCGACCATCAATGCCGCTTCGCTGCCAATGAACTCTATGGTGGTTGACGAGAAGTTGGGGTAGGCCGGTGGCATAATCCAGCCGGCACCGATTGTGAAGACGGTGCCATCGTCCATGGTGACCGTAATCCACATACAATCCGCCACATCATACTCCGGCTTCATGACGCGATTGACGGCCTGAGCATACACACGGATCGGTATTGCCGGCTCCAAGCACCAAAGCACAAAATCTATATCGTGGGTCGCCTCCATTGCGGCAGGAGAAAGCTTGATCCGTCCACTGATCTTCTTGCCGAGGTTCCGCGTAATATGCCGGCTCACAAGCGCACTCACTGGATCACCGAGCGTGCCGTCGCTCATGCATTGTTTTACATATGCAAACTTCGGGTTGAAGCGCTGAGAATAGCCGATTGCGAACTTGAGCTTAGCATTATTGGCAAGTGTAATAAGCTCATCAGCCTCATCAAGTTCCAGCGCCAACGGTTTCTCAAGCAAGACGTGTTTGCCCGCCAGGAGAGAATCGCGAGTCATAGTATAATGGGTATGTTCGGGCGTCGCAGAGATGATGATTGCGTCAATATCATCATTGTCCAACAGCTCTTTATAGTCTGCGGTCGCTGTGATCGCGCCAGTCTCCTTCGCGACTTCCGCGAGCCGGTCAGCCTTGGTTTCCGCGATGTGGATTTCATTTACCAGTGCATTAGAGGCACAGGTATTTGCGCGTATCCCCCCGCACCATCCAGTCCCTACAATTCCAACATTGAGCTGTTTCATTGCTGTCTCCCTTGAATTCCGACGCTTGCGAATCAGCGTCCGCTACCACATTTTAATTCAACATACGGCATGTCCGCAGACAATTCCAAGCTTCCACATGTCCAAGCTTCCACATGTCCAAGCCCCCACACGACACACTTCGCAGTTTAGCAAATTTCAACTGGCGCGCCTGACGTTGCCGATTTGAGAATTGCCTCCAATGTCGCAATATTGTGGACTAATTGCTCGCTCGTGAACCTGTAGGTCGAGCGACCCTCGACGGCATCGGCAAATGCCTCAAAGTTAGCTTTAACTGCATCAAAGGGTTCGTAATCGGTCACTACTTTGACGCCGTCTTTGCCGCAAACTGTCAAATGGTTGCCTCGACCCTCATCTGGATGCGCTTCGTCACTCACCTCAACCCAGCCATCCGATCCAAAGACAGTGAACCGGCCATAATATGGCGTTGCCGAGACAGCGCAGAGATACCCTGTCACCCCGCTCACGAACCGAAATTGAACGGAAACAATATCACCCGCCGGAATGTCGATGACGCGCTTTGCAGTCACCGCGAATGCCTCGGCGATCGGGCCCAACATATCGATATAGCTATCAGTCAAGTGGATACCCATGCCGGTCATGCCAGCTGCCGGTGCCTCAGCAACATCGGCTCGCCAGTTGTCCAGATCCATACCAACAAACTTATCGTGCGAGAAATTGGACTCAACATGCATGATCGTTCCGAGCAATCCAGCGTCAATCAGCCGCTTGATTTCCTCCATTGGAGCCTCAAACCTGCGTTCATGACCGATTCCAAGGACAACACCGGCGCGCGCGCAGGCAGCAACCGATCGCTCAGCGCTCGCCTTCGTAAGACCGAGCGGTTTCTCGCAAAAGACGTTCTTTCCAGCCGCAGCGGTGCGAAGGATCTGCTCCTCATGCGCCAAATGCGGCGTACACAGGATCACAGCAGAAACTGCCGGATCATCGAGTGCATCCTGAAAATTATCGGCGAGGACAAGACCTCGATCCACGCAAAACTCAACGACAGGCTTGGGATTTAGGTCTACGGCGCGCACCAGTTTAATTTTATCGCTTTTGCCGTGGAGGCTTTCGACAACCCGTTTGCCCCACCACCCCATCCCGACGATAGCGGCATTAACCATTCCCAAAGTCCTCCTAAACGATTCAACACAAACTGCCATTCAGCTTGGCCGCCGACACGATTCCTGCCATATCTTGATCCTCAAAAACAGGGGTGCCTATGGCTGACGCGACCGCATCTACAGATACCATACTGCTTTCAATCGACGGCGGTATCGCGATTGTTACACTCAATCGCGAGGACAAGCTCAATGCGCTGACCAAAGCAATGTGGGCCGATCTAGGCCACGTTATGGAGAGATTAGCTGGCGATACCGCGCTCCGTTGTGTCGTCCTGCGAGGAGCTGGAACCAAGGCTTTCAGCCCCGGCAACGACATCAGCGAGTTCGAAACCGAGCGCTCGAACGTCGATCAGGCCCGCGACTATGGCGCACTGATGCATGGAACATTAGAAACGATTGCCACTTGTCCCGCACCAACTGTAGCCATGATCCACGGCATCTGTGTTGGTGGCGGTCTGGAAATTGCCGGCTCGTGCGACGTGCGGATCTGCGGTCGATCGAGCCGCTTTGGTGTCCCCGTCGCAAAGCTCGGTCTGGTCATGGCTTATCCAGAACTAGCCGGCCTCATCCGGCTGGTTGGACGCGTCCGCGCGTTGGAAATCCTTTTGGAGGCACGCATCTACGATGCAGACGAGGCAAAGGCCATGGGGCTAGTCACCCGCGTTGTTAACGACGATCACGTAGAGGCCGAAGCGTTCGATGCCGCGCGTCGGGTCGCCGATGGCGCGCCACTTGTTCACCGCTGGCACAAGAAATTTACGGCACGCCTAGATGAACCGGCCGCGCCCAACAAAGACGAACTCGAAGAGGGGTTTGCTTGCTTTGGGACTGAGGACTTCGCGGTCGGTCGACACGCCTTCGTCGCCAAGGTCAAACCTGAATTCAAAGGTAGTTGAAGATGGGTCCGCTTGACGGCACGCGTGTTATCGCGTTGGCACACATCATGGCCGGTCCTGTATGTGGCCTAATGCTGGCTGATTTCGGCGCTACGTAATCAAGGTTGAAAAATTTCCCGGTGGCGATGACACCAGTCGCTTTCTACCACCTGCGTTCGACCACGTTTCGGCCGTATTTCTGGTGGTCAATCGCAACAAGAAAGGGATTGCCCTTAATCTAAAAACGGAAGGTGGCCGCGAGGTGTTGTCGCGTTTGATCGCCGGCGCTTACATCGTCATCGAAAACTTTCGGCGCGGCACCATGGAGCGG
>CAVOAK010000098.1:0-8637 GCA_963693665.1 Alphaproteobacteria bacterium
ACCGGCATAGAGCGTTGGCAAAAAATCACACATGAAGATGAAAGAGTATCGAACCGCGCGGGCGATGTCCTCCAGAGTCCGTTGGGCTATGCGCTTCTAGAAAGCATATTTGGTAACAGCCCATTTCTTGGGCAGACGCTTTTGCGAAGCATTGAATTTACCTGCGAACTTCTGGAACAGGGACCGGATAAAACAATCGTACGTCTCACAAAAGAACTTTGCCGTGAGCTTGAAGGCGAAAAACGAACCGAGCATTTAATGTCTGCCCTCCGCCGAGGCAAGTGGCAGGTTGCGCTTACAACTGCCGTTGCTGATTTAACAGATGGGTGGGACCTTGCCAAAGTTACCACCACACTTAGTGAGTACGCAGAATTCGCCCTTTCAATTGCGACAGCGCATGTCCTTGAATGCGCTGCGTTAGCAGGTGAAATTTCGCTTGATGACCCGATAAATCCTGAGTGTGAATCGGGGTATATTGTTCTGGCCATGGGCAAACTGGGTGCACGCGAACTCAATTACTCAAGCGACATCGATTTAGTGGTCCTCTACGACCCCGAAAAAGCATCTCCCGCAAAGCCCGAATCGCTCTCCGATACATATGTCCGCGCCACCCGCCTGCTCGTGCGGATAATGGATGAGCGGACCGAGGATGGCTACGTTTTTCGGACCGATCTTCGTCTGCGTCCCGACCCGGCCGCAACGCCGATTGCTATGTCGACTCATGCAGCCGAAGCGTATTACGAAAGTGTTGGTCAAAATTGGGAGCGCGCGGCCTTTATAAAGGCGCGGCCGATAGCCGGGGACCGCGCAGCAGGAGAAAAATTTCTCAAATACCTCCGACCATTTATCTGGCGAAAGCATCTCGATTTTGTGGCTATCGAAGATATTCATTCGATTAAGCGCCAAATTAATGCCCATCGTGGTGGCGGAAAAGCGGCGGTAGGGCGCAGCAATTTGGCTGGACGAAACCTCAAGCTCGGTCGCGGTGGAATTCGTGAAATTGAGTTTTTTGCTCAAACGCAACAACTCATTTGGGGAGGACGCATCCCAGCGTTGCGGGATCGTGGAACCTGCAAGACTTTGAGTCAACTCGCGAACTTCGATCAAATATCGCAAGAGACTGTTGAGAATATGATCGCTGCCTATGAATATTTGAGGCGCATGGAACATCGGCTGCAGATGGTTGACGATAGTCAGACTCACACTTTGCCAAAGGGCGATACAGCGTTCAGTGCTTTCGCTGCGTTCATGGGTTACGAAAGTGCAGATGGCATGTGCAACGATCTATTGCACCATTTGAAGTGTGTTGAGCGTGATTATGAACGGTTGTTCGAAACAGCGCCGGATTTAGGAGGCTCCGGATCCTTGGTCTTCACAGGTAGTGATCCTGATCCGGATACGGTTGCGACCTTGGAGGATATGGGTTTCGCCGATGGAGCATCGATCTCGTTCACTGTTCGCGGCTGGCACCATGGCCGCTATCGAG
Organism: Alphaproteobacteria bacterium; assembly: GCA_963693665.1. GTDB lineage: Bacteria > Pseudomonadota > Alphaproteobacteria > UBA8366 > CAVOAK01 > CAVOAK01. Next base: position 1,487 of record CAVOAK010000098.1, read on the forward strand.
CAATGCGTAGCGTGCGGGCTCGAGAGTTACTGACTGAGCTCATGCCACGGCTTCTCGCTGCGCTGGCTCGTACGACCAACCCTGACGCCGCATTTGCAAAATTTGATGAGTTCCTCGCGGGCCTACCAACCGGCGTTCAGCTGTTTTCGCTGTTTTATGCAAACCCCGCACTGCTTAATTTAGTTGCCGAAATCATGGGAAGTGCGCCAAGACTTGCAAGTCGTCTTAGCCATCAACCAATCCTGCTCGATTCCGTACTCTCATCTGATTTCTTCGAGCCATTGGACGCGGACGGCGACCTTGCTGCCGACCTTGAGCGAATGTTGGATCAAGCGACGGATTTTCAGGATGTGCTCGATTTCACCCGACGTTGGGTCAGCGGTCATGAATTTCAGATCGGCGTCCAGTTCTTACGGCATCGGTGCAGTCACGAAGATGCTGGTCGAGCAACAGCGGGACTTGCAGATGCCGCACTAGCTGCACTCAAGCTCCATGTTGAGCGCGAATTCGAAAAGCGCCACGGGAAACTTCCAGGTGGAGATCTTGCTGTTATCGCGTTTGGAAAGCTTGGTGGCCAGGAACTCACCGCCGACTCCGACTTAGATCTTGTCTTTGTTTACGAACATGACGCGGGTGCGGAGACTTCCAATGGCACCGCCCCACTGTCGCCTGGCGCCTACTATGCGCGGTTGAGTCAGCGGCTCATTGCAGCGATTACGTCGTTGACGCCGGAAGGCCGACTCTATGACGTCGATATGCGCCTTCGCCCGTCAGGTGCGGCGGGACCAATTGCGACACCATTCGAAGGGTTTGCCCGCTACATACATGAATCCGCCTGGACCTGGGAGCACATGGCGTTAACCCGTGCGCGCGTCATTGCAACGTCGGAGATGCTCAAAGTTCGGCTTGAGCAAACAATTCTCACTGCGCTTACGCAAGAGCGCGATACGGATGGGCTCGTCATAGACATCGCAGATATGCGCCAAAGGGTTACGAAAGAACATGCCGCACCCTCGCCCTGGGAGATCAAACATCGAAGGGGCGGCTTGTTGGATCTGGAATTTATCGTCCAGTATTTGCAACTACGTTACGTTTCAGCAGATGCACGCGTGCTTTCTGCACGCACACATGATGCTTTAAGCAAGCTGGTAAAGGCGGGATACCTGGACAAACACACAGGGGACGAGCTTTTGTCAGTTCTAAAGCTATGGCAACGCCTCCAAAGTATGTTGCGCCTGACGCTGGCAGACAATCCAAATATCGAATCCGCCCCAAGCGGATTGCGACGCGTGCTGACCCGGACCGCAAAGGTGAGGAGCTTTGTTGGTCTGAGGCGCGCCATGGACGATGCCGCACGTTGTGTCATGACACACTTCGAACACCTCATCGACGATCCAGCGGCCGAAGCAAGAAGCCGAAGCGAAACGGTGGACAGCGCAGAGTAACGGTGTGGATGCTGGGTTGTCTTTGCCCGCAGTTACCTCTCACAAGCCATCCACGTAGTGCGTCTCTACGAACTACTCTTTTCTACCCGTGCAGAGCCAACGCGCGCCGACAAAGCCGCCTCGATAAACGGATCCAGGTTGCCGTCGAGGACACCTTGTGCGTTTCCTTGCTCAACGCCGGTGCGTAAATCTTTCACCATCTGGTAGGGATGGAGCACATAGGAGCGGATTTGATGCCCCCAGCCAATATCCGTTTTTGAATCATGTGCGTCTTGCGCTTCTTGTTCACGCTTTTGCAATTCCAGTTCATAGAGTCGTGCGCGCAACATTTTTTCGGCAGCCGCCCGGTTTTTGTGTTGCGAGCGGTCGCTCTGACACTGAACAACGATGCCTGTCGGCATATGTGTCATGCGAACTGCACTGTCCGTTTTGTTGACGTGTTGTCCACCAGCGCCGCTTGCACGGTATGTGTCGACGCGAACATCTTTGTCGTTGATTTCAATCTCGATCGTGTCATCGATGACGGGAAACACGCCGACGGAAGCAAAACTCGTATGCCGCCTCGCCGACCCATCAAATGGCGAAATACGAACAAGCCGGTGAACGCCACTCTCGGTGCTGAGCCAACCGTAAGCATTCAGGCCACTAACTTTAATCGTAGCGGATTTTAGTCCCGCCTCCTCCCCAGGGGATTCGGCTAACAGTTCAATCTTATATCCTCGTGCTTCGCCCCATCGCATATACATGCGGAGCAGCATTTGTGCCCAATCTTGGGATTCCGTCCCACCTGCACCAGCATGGACCTCCAAATAACTATCGTTTCCATCAGCCTCGCCAGCGAGGAGACTCTCAAGCTGACGCTTGGTGGCTATCTCTTGAAGTGCTGTTAGCGCGTGTTCTGCCTCTTCGACGATTTCATCGTCACCTTCCGCTTCAGCCATTTCAACCAACGCGACATTATCTTCAAGCCCGCGCTCCAGCTCAAAATAGCCGCTTATGTTTGAGTCGAGACGGTTGCGTTCACGCATCACCTCCTGCGCCGTTTCTGAGTTCTCCCAAAAGTCGGGGCGCTCAACATCTACGTTCAGTTCGGTAAGGCGAGCCTGGGCAGCATCAATGTCAAAGATGCCTCCTCAGCAGTTCTAACGACTGCTTAATTTCATCGATAGCGACTACAATTTCAGCGCGCAACGCGTCCTCCAATATCTGATTTTAGTGTTACTCAGCTGCGTTTGCCGTAAGGAGTTGATATTCTTCGGTCTCACGCCCGGTACCCTCGCGCAGGAACGTTTCGCGCATTTCATGTCCATTGCCGGGATGCGCGATCATTTGCTCTGGTGGCGTTGGCCGTGTGACTTCTGGCCAGATGCCCGGCTGTGGATTTGCGCCCTCAGCAACAATCGCCATGGGGTCGTCGTCGCTCATGGCCGGCGGCTTAATTACCTCCATACAATTCCATGAAATTTCTAACGGAATATTATTGGGGTCGAAGAAGTAAATCGACCAGATCGTCCCATGATCGACGGCACCGGGTATTTCAACGCCGGCCGCCTCCAACCGATCCTTAAAGTGGAATAAATCTTCCCGACTACCTACCGTAAACGAAACATGATCGAAGCCAAGCGGTTCCCTTGTCGGCGACCCATGGAACTTCCGCTCCATCGAGCTCGCGCCCGCATACTCAAAAAATGCAACCTGTGCATCGCCGAATTTGAAAAAATAATGGCGATATCCGCCATGCCCCACGCCTGCATTGAGTTCCATCTCCAGCAAATCACGATAAAAGCGGATGGTCTTCTCCATATCGTTGGTGATAAAAGCCAGATGGTTAATTCCTGTCAGCATGTCTCTCTCCTCACTTCGCGGCATCACCAGTTTTGTTTCCCGTGAAATCCGGTCGACGCCATCTGCATGACCATATCATACAGCAAAATTGTGTACCAATTGACCCTATTCGGTCATCGTACCCGCCGTTGTAGCCTTCTCTCCCCGCAGCGAAAGCAACGCGTGACTTGCAACAGTGACGAGGACGACCGCGCCGCCGATGAGCGTTGCAGTCCGCGGGACTTCAGCCACAAAAATCCAAACCCATAGCGGGCCCAGTATGAACTCAACGAGGACCAGCAGCATCAGCTCAGCACCACGCACGAAGCGTGAACTCCAGACAAACAGAAAATGCACGAACGTCGAAAGACCGCCACCCCAGGCAAGGCAGATCACAAGATCATGCAACGAAATTGCAAAGTCACCTTTAAGTATGATCGCTGCGTTGATCGAAGCGATTGAAGCGCCAAAGACGACAGCTGCCAGCATGTTGGTCGCGCGACCTCGCCTCAGCAAGACGACGAAACATGAGAAGCAGAGGACGGTAATAAGCGCCATCACGTTGCCAAACACCGATCCTGCGGCAAATCCACCGCCGACCATTATGGCAATGCCGACAAGCGCCAGCGCCATGGCAATCCATGTGTTCCGGCGTACCGGTTCCTTCAGCCAAACCCATGCGAGAACCGCCGTAACGAACGGCGTCGCACTCAGGATAAAAAGCGTGTTGGCGACCATGGTGTTGGAAAGCGAAAGGATATAGCAGGTGGCGCCAGCGCCCATCGCCATGCCGGCGAGCACACCATGGCGGCCGATCCCTATGAACTCCAGTACGATCCGGCCGCGATGGCGCAACGCCAGCACTAGGATGAGTGCCAGCGCCAACGCACCCTGGCGGTAGAACAGCACATGCCATGGTCCCGCCACGTCTATTGATCGCAGAAGGAGACCGCCCGCCGAGTTGATCGTACTGCTCACCAACACCAGCATCACGGCAAGGCGATGATGAGCATGGTCAGTGCCATCGCTTACAACGGCTGCGTTCGTCACCATCTAAAGGAGCCTCCCGGCTCGCAGCCAAATCTCTTCCAGCCCAGCCAATTGGACGAGCGTCATGTTCTCATCTGCGAAGGCTGCAAGGCGCGCGCGCTGGCTTATGCGTTGGTCTTAGTACGGCACTTCGCCCGCAAGCGTTGTGCGATAGCAGAGCCGCGGCCCTAGCGCGTCGTCGAACAATGTGGCTCGGTGCATCGTACAACGATTATCCCAAAGAACTACGTCGCCAGGCCGCCACTGATGACTGTATGTGAATTGTTGTTGCGTCGCGAACGCACGCAAATCTTCAAGAAATGCCACACTCTCGTCTTCATCCATGCCATCGACCGTAGCGCCCAAGGAGCCGCGCATTCCAGCGAACAGCGCTTTGCGCCCGGTCTCCGGATGCGTCCTTGCCAGTGGATGCGTCACATCCGGCACATGTCGCTTTTCCTCCTCGCTAAGTGGTTTGCGGGTAGAATCGAGCAACGTATAGCTCTTCACCTGACTGTAAGTGGTCTGCAGGCCATCGATCTGATGCTTGGTTGCCGCCGGCAGCGCGTCATATGCCATATACATGTTGGCAAACCAGGTTTCACCACCCGTAGGCGGCGCTTGTTCCGCGCGCAGCATCGAGCCATTTGGCGGCTCGCGCATGTAAAAAAAATCGCTATGCCACCCTTCGCCCGTACGGGCAGGAGTTTGGCCAATATATTCGCCGTCAACTTTGATGTTCGAAAACACGAGTATCTCTGGATGATCCGGATGTATGTTTTTCCCAGACTTCGGCACGAAAAGCGGACCAAAACTGCGACTGAAGGCAATTTGCTGTTCAACCGAAATATGCTGTTCGCGAAAAAGCAAGACTTGGTACTGCAGCCACGCGTCCCGAAGCGTTCGGTATAACGCATCGTCTGGCGGTTCGATCATGGAGACGCCAATCACTTCAGCACCAAGGGCGCCTGAGAGCGGCCGCAATTCGACGACAGAACTAGTCATGACTGAACTCATCTATCCTAAAAGGGCAAACCGCCTTCGGTGGTTGTACGGTAACACAGCCGACGGCCATTTGAGTTGAGAAACACCGATGCGCGGTGCATAGTACAGCGGCTATCCCAGAGCACAGCATCGCCGGGCTGCCATTGGTGCGTGGCAATAACCACGACGGCTGAGAAAATTCCGCGCGTAAAATTACCTAAGGCTCGAACAACCCCGCCGGCCAGAGAACATAGCTCGTCTTGCTCGGGTTCTTGTTTCCGTTACTACAATAGGGTGGGGGCCATGCCCACCGACCCAGCAATGCTTTAGCTTTACTCTGCCTCAGCGACGCTCGTGGCGTTCAACCCCTTAGGAGTGGACTCCATCTCGAAAGAAACCTTCTGGCCTTCCTGAAGAGTATTCATCCCTGATTGCTCGACGGTCGTAACATGTACGAACACATCCTTACCGCCACCATCCTGTTCGATAAACCCGAAGCCTTTTGTCGGGTTGAACCATTTCACTGTACCCATCCCCATGACGCTTTACCTTAAGTGGTTAAACCAAACTTACGAGCCAAGGCGCTGTCAAACCCACATGACTCACATATGTTGTCAAAGACAGATGAACCTCATACCGAACTGCTCTACCCGACCTTCAAGCAACAACAATCGAAGGATAGAGAGCGAATTTGCCAATTTCAAGCATTCCCGCATATAGGGGAGATTGGATGTCGCCTTCGCGTGTGGCCTATTAATGCGCTTGCGACGCAATAGCAGCGATGAAATGGTGGTCTACAAGCGCCCATAGCGTTCAGAATGGTGATGTGTCGCCATGCATCCTGATGGTTCACCGATATAAAGAATCTTAGGTACAAACTATCAACAATTTCCGTGTTATTGCGTAACGCAGAGACATTAATTTGGGCTTTTAGGGTTTTGGCCAAAAGGGAGAAGTAGGTCTATGTCGATTGAAACAATTGCAGTACTCGGCACCGGCAACATGGGTCATGCAGTCGGACGCGCGCTTCGGCAACATGGCCACCGTGTTATTACTGCGCTCGACGGTCGCAGCGATCGTAGCCGCCACCTCGCCGAACTTGCGGGCATTGAAGACAGGGGTGATGTCACGACGCTTATTCGCGAGGCCGATATTATATTATCAATTCTGCCCCCGAGAGCCGCTGCCACGTTTGCCGGTGAAGCTGCGAGCGCGATAGCGTCTGGCCAAACTGCGCCAACGTTTGTCGACTGCAACGCTGTGTCCCCAGAGTCCGCTCAGGCGATCGCTCAATTATTTATTGATACCGATGCCGCGTTTGTGGACGTGGGTATCGTGGGCGGTCCACCTGGGGAAAACAGCGTCCCACGCTTTTATGCCAGCGGACCCGACGTCCAACTAATCGCCGTTCTAAACGGTATGGGTATAGAGGTAAAAGACATGGACGGCGCAATCGGCGATGCCTCAGCACTAAAGATGTGTTACGCCGCCATGACGAAAGGAACGCTGGCCCTTTACACAGCTGTGCTTGTCGCTGCAGAACGCCTGGGGCTATCGTTACCACTGATTGCCGAGTTCGAATCCAGCCAAGCCACTGTGCTTGAGTCTATGCGCACCCGAGTGCCCTGGCTTGCGACGGATGCCGAGCGCTGGATTCGAGAAATGGATGAGATTGCCGCTACATTCACCAGCGTCGGCGCACCGGCAGGATTCCATGAAGGCGCGGCTGACATCTATAAGCTTCTCTCCTCCACAGCGCTTGCAGAAGAAACTCGTGAGCATCACGACAAATCGCGCACCCTCGACCAAGCAGTTAGCATTTTCGCTGACGCTGTGCCGACCCTGTAATGCGCCATCCTGCGGCCGAAC
>CAVOAK010000099.1:0-8619 GCA_963693665.1 Alphaproteobacteria bacterium
GTTCGGTCAAGGAAAAGGGGCGGCCAGTTACCCGGTCCGCCCTGATCTCAACTTGCTGCAGAACCAATCAGATCCTGCATACATATGAGGTTACTAATTTGCTCTTTTTGGATCAAGAGCAGCCCAGTCGAGCGTCCCAAACCAGAAGTTGAAACGTTCTTGTATGAACCCACCAGCTCTCCGCCAGCTGATCCAGTTGTTGACGTAGGTGAGCAGGACGCTATCGCCCTGACGCACTGCAACGCCGGCCCCCGAGTTATCTGAGAACGCTTTGTTTCCGAATGGCTTGATAAGTGTATCAGCATTTTCAAGCGTCCAAAATGATGGCTTCGGTTCGGAACTAAAAACAGCATGCGCATTGCCATTCAAAACTTCCTGTAAGGCCATAGCATCATCATCGAACAACCGATGCGTTGCCTTCGGCAAATATTGTTTTGCCGCATCCTCTGCCGTCGAACCACGACGCGAAACAATTGTGATCGACGAATTATTGTAGTCTTCCATAGAATTGAGACCCACTATAAGCTTCTTATTAGCCGCAAAACCTTGATGCAGTGGGTTTGAATACGGGACCGAAAATGACACAGTCAGAGCTCGTTTGGGTGTAGGTGACATGCCACCAACGATAAGATCAAACTTGCCCGCGAGCAACGCCGGGATAATGCCATCCCAAGCTGTTGGCACGTTATTGTATTTCACGCCCATATCGGCCGCTAGTTTCTTTCCCATGTCGATTTCAAAGCCGACAAATTCACCTTTTACGCTTCGGAACGACCATGGAACAAATGTGCTATGTCCGACGTTCAAGACGCCTCTTTTCTTAATTGCCGTAAGCGTACTTTCCTTAGCTATCTGTTTCTGCAGGTCTTGTGCCGAACTTTGTGCTACAAACCCAACAGCTACGAACGCCGCAACGGCAAATCCAAAAAATGTTTTTACAAACACCATTATAAATCTCTCCCAATAAACATTATATGCCTAATACAACTACCTTAAGTTGCCTCTGTTAAACGTAATTATATTTCAAGTATATTACTGATATTCCCCAACTCATTTTAATTCCTGCGGCCCGGGTTATAGGTAGTTTATCTCAGAACATATTATACGCCAACTAACGAAATTAAAAATAGTTCGCGACCAAACTGTACAATGTTGTACATTCCGGCGTGGATAAAAAAGTCACAGGTATCGACGAATTCGTCGACTTTGTAGCGAAACTTCTAACGAGCAATCACAGCCTGCCATCCGTATTTTTTAAAACCACATGGTGGTTTGGATCAAAACTAGGTTAAGCCAATTGTTCAGCGACCCAGTTCTGGAAATAGTGAACATTTTGCTCCCAAGTAGGTGAAAACTGCACATTGTCCGCAACCGGTGAGTAGCGCGCCGCTTGTTGCAAGACGAAGCAATTTTGATCCTGGCTACGAATGCCACCTTTGTCATTCCACTCCCGCGTCGTACCGAGCGACAAATTGATTGCCTTCTCACGGGCCTCGGCAAGTTTGTCGTCAGTTGCCGCATCTCCAACGAAATAGAAGGATTGCACGGCACGCGTACGGCTTGGTGAAAGCGGTGTGTAGATAACTGGAGCACTACGGTTCATACCCAGCGACACCGTCGTATTCGGCAGAAGGGCCACAATACCCGCAGCCCTGCCTTTAGTTGCGCCTTCCTTCAATGGAATTTCTGGCAATTCGCTGCCGTACAAATTCCTCGGCGGTCGCTTTGGGCTGGGCCGTAACGACAACACATTGCCTTCGGCTACCATCAGCGTATACGGCTCGCCAGTCTCGAGCTCAACCTCGTCCGACATCTTGTCGAAGATGCCATGATGGACCCAAATATGATGATAGACTTCCCAGTTCTCGTTCACCATCTTCCAGTTGGATTCATACTCCCAGTCGATTCTAAACGCTGGGCGCAACGCATCGATATCGAGATGATCATAGAGTTCGATCGCTGGCTTGAGATAATCGTGCAAGGGCTCTGCGTTGCCCTCAAGATTGATAAAGACAATCCTATGCCATTCGTCGCAGCGCACCGGAACAAGGCCATTCTTCTCTTTGTCGACAGAAAAATTCTCTGAGTTCGGCGTGCCATCAAAATAAGGCGTCGCAATCAGATTCCCTTCCAGGTCCCAGGTCCAAGCATGATAGGGACACTGCAGGTTTTTCAGACCCTTTTCCGGCTTCTGCAACACGATCGTCGCGCGATGGCGGCAGACGTTGTGGTATGCACGGATATTGTTCTTCTTGTCGCGCACCAGAATAAGCGGCAAGCCTAGAACCGTGATCGGCATGGCATCGCCCGGCTCGGGGATGTCATCGGCATAGGCAACGCCCATCCAGGTCCTTGGGAACAACCGTTCCTGCTCCAGATCATAGAATTCCTGGCTTGTGTAGGCGGCGCTCGGCAAACCTCGAGCTTGCTCGATCGGTTGCGCAAGTTTGGATGCGACATCCGGACCAAGAATTTCTGCAAAACTGCGTGTCATTTGCTAACCCTTTCTATTTGGCGATCCGCACAACAGCCCTCTGCCACGCTAGATCTGATAAGTGTCCCCATCGAGCCGTCCAGCCGGACGACAAACTACTGTCCCTAACTCAGGGTCTTCACGAGCCAATTCTGGAAGTATTGTACGTTGGTCTCCCAGGTTGGCGAAAACTGCACACTAGAGTCGGCTGCCGGTGAATAGCGGGCCGCCTGTTGCAGTTCGAAACATTTGTGATCCTGGCTGCGAATTCCACCCTTGTCTTCAATCTCTCGCGTCGGACCAAGCCAGCGGTTGAGTCTCTCTTCGCGTGCCGCCGCGTATTTCTCAGCGGTTGCTCCATCACCGGCAAAATACCATGCCATGCTCGCCAATGTGCGATCCGGCGCAATTGGGATGTAGACGACAGGAGCGTAACCACCATTGTTTAATGAAGCAGTTACGTTTGGAAGAATGGCGTTCGTTGCACCGGAAACTCCCTCCGAACCATCTTTGGTGGGAATCATCGGAAGCTCATCCGTTGGTGCCGGACCCGAACGCTTACGCGGGGGTCGGTTCTCGCCGCCGCGTAAAGTCAGAACGTTACCTTCCGCTGTCATCAACGTGTAAGGCTTGCCCGTTGCAAAGTCCACTTCCTCAGACATCTTGTCGAATATCCCATAGTGGACCCAGACGTGATGGTAAACTTCCCAATTCTCGTTCACGAGCTTCCAATTGCCCTTGAACTCCCACGTGAAGCGATGCCCCAACTTCAGGCTGTCGAGATCGAGATGGGAAAGCATTTTATCGGCCGGCGCGAGATAGTTAGCGAGCGGCTCTGCGTTGCCCTCGAGATTGACGAAGACAACCTTGTTCCAGACGTCACAGCGCACCGGTACTAGTCCATTTTGGCTTTTGTCGACGCTGAAGTTCTCAGAATTCGGTGTGCCGTCAAAATATGGCGTTGCCTTCAGATTACCTTCTAGATCCCAAGTCCAGGCATGGTAGGGACATTGTAAATTGGATAGGCCCTTCTCCGGCTTCTGAAGCACAATCGTCGCACGGTGGCGACAGACATTGTGGAAGCAACGGACAGCACCCTTCCGGTCGCGCACCAAGATCAGTGGCAGACCAGAAACAGTGATCGGCACCGCATCACCGGGCTCTGGCACGTCATCCACGAAACCAACACCCTGCCAGGTCCGCGGAAACAACTGTTCCTGTTCGAGATCAAAAAACTCCTGCGTAGTATAGGCTACCCGAGGCAAACCCCGCGCCGTTTCAATCGGCTCCTGAAGCTTTGCAATCGATTCCTTGCCCAGGATTTCTTCTACGGTCCGCGTCATGCCCAGTATTCCCAACCGAAATTAATTATGCCGAAAGATCATCAAGGTTCACTGCCAATGCAGCGGTCTATGAACAGATATCCTCTTTGCCCGGAAGCGCAACGCCTCTTCGACGCCTGCATAGCAAGTTTATTCCCAACGTCTTGCGGCCGCAAGACCGGGTGCTAGTCGAAACAACGGTTAGCTAATCTGCCGACTTAAGCGAGATTCCGCACCAGCCAGTTCTGGAAATACTGAACATTGGTTTCCCAAGTTGGCGAGAACTGCACGCTGATGTCCGCTGCCGGCGACATACGCGCGCGCTGCTGCAACTCCATGCAGGTGTGATCCTGACTTCGGATCCCGCTGCGCTGATTGTACTCACGTGAGGTGCCCAACCAATTATCGAGCGCTTTCTCGCGAGCTTCCTTGTATTTCTCATCCGTGGCTCCGTCGCCGACGAAATACCAAGCCATTTCAGCCCGCGTCCGGCCAGCACTGAGCGGAATGTACACTGCCGGTGCGTATTGGTTGCCGCCCAGAGTAGCGGTGGTGTTTGGCAACAACGCATTGGTAAATCCGCCGATTGGGTTCTTCCCAGGCTTTGGTGTTAGCGGCAGCAAAGGATTTTTGAGCTGCAACCCCTGATATGAACGAGCCGGACGACGATCATTAGCCTTGAGCGTCAGCACGTTGCCTTCAGCCACCATGTCAGTGAATGGTTCGCCTGTCTTGAGATCTACTTCATCTGACATCTTGTCGAAGATGCCCTCGTGAACCCAGACGTGATGGTAAACTTCCCAGTTCTCATTCACGAGCTTCCAGTTGGCGTCAAATTCCCATGAGACGCGATGGGCAATCTTGAGGTCGGAGAGATCAAAATCTTCAACCATGTTAATGGCCGGCGCCAGATATTCCTCCAACGGGGCAGCATTGCCTTCAAGATTGACGAAGACAATCTTGTTCCAAACGTCGCAGCGCACGGGGACCAAACCGTTCGTTTCCTTGTCCACGCTGAAATTCTCTGAGTTCGGTGTGCCATCGAAATACGGCGTCGCCTTAAGATTACCTTCAAGATCCCAGGTCCATGCGTGATAGGGGCATTGCAGGTTGGCCAGGCCCTTTTCCGGTTTCTGAAGCACAATCGTCGCACGATGGCGGCATACATTGTGGAAGCAGCGCACCTTGTTCTTGCGGTCGCGCACAAGGATCAGCGGCAGACCAGATACAGTGATCGGAATGGCGTCGCCAGGCTCGGCCACGTCGTCGTCAAAGCCAACGCCTTGCCAGGTTCGGGGAAATAACCGCTCTTGCTCAAGTTCAAAGAATTCCTCGCTCGCATAAGCAGCCCTCGGCAAACCCTTTGCACTTTCAATTGGCTCCTGCAGCTTGGCGATCGAGTCCTTGCCCAGGATTTCCTCTACGGTTCTTGTCATCTTGTTCCCTTCCGACGACCTTTGGTCGACGATTCGGCGCCTTTAGGCCCGACAGCTATGTTTAAACAATGGCATCTCAATTTGCCCCTCCCCCATGCTATCAAAGGATGGGAGACACGTAAGCAAGAAAAAGCGCTGTTCTGATAACGGTAACAAAACGGTCATTCATAAATAGTCTGTCCTTCGGTACGAAAACCATATCTAAGGTCACTTCCAGCCTCGACACACAAAGCTGACCTGAATTGACATCACGGGCACTTCACTTATTTTCTGGGCTATCCGCTAACCTTCGCGGTATGGCTGTCGTGTTTATCTCGACGTCGGGGTTTGCCTCTGCTCACGGAATGGTCCGCCAAGTCTCGATAGATATTCATGCGTTTGAAATCGTATTTTTCCGAAATTTGTTTGGGTCGCTGGTTATTCTACCTTGGTTCCTGAAACAGGGTTGGGCACCGCTCCGAACTCGCAGGCTCAGGCTTCATATAATTCGTGTCGGGGTGAGCGTTGTCTCGATTTTCACGTTTTATATGGCGCTCATTGAGGCACCACTAGCACAAGTCACCGCCCTTTCATTCCTTGGCCCGATAATCGGGTCATTTTTCGCAACTCTGTTTCTCGGCGAGGTGGTTCGCTTGAGACGCTGGCTGGCGATTTTCCTCGGCTTTGCTGGCACGATCGTCGTCCTGCGCCCGGGTTTCGGCACAATAGAGTATGGCGCCTTGCTTGCACTTGTGTCGGCGGTCGGTTGGGGCGTTTCGATGACGATCACCAAGTTTCTAAGCAAAACAGAGTCGAGTGTAACGATCATAAGTTACAACGTCGTATTGATGACGCCGTTGTCTTTGATAGCTGCATTGTTTGTTTGGGAATGGCCATCATGGACACAGTTGGCGTTGCTTGCAGTGATTGGCCTGCTAACAACGGCAGCATCGCTTGGCTTCACTCAGGCGATTAAGGATTCTGCAATCAATGTTGTGATGCCGGTCGATTACTTCCGCCTTATCTGGATCGCAATTATTGGCTTCGTCTTCTATGGCGAGGTTCCGACAATCTATACGTGGATCGGCGGAACCATGATTTTTGCCAGCGCCACCTATATTGCCTACCGCGAAAGCGTCTTGGCTCGCGCGAACGCAACGTCGAAGGCGTCAGCACAACCGACTTAGGCGATGTGACGCGATCTGCACGGTTTTTTGAAATTTACATTTATTTGTTTTGTGCCATATTTTTCCTGGCGCCAACGACGAAGGATCGGTTTATGTCAATTTTCCGAAGTATCTTGATGTTCGCCGCGAACGACGTCGCCAGCGATCCAGAGACACGAGCGAAAGTAGCAACGGTCGTAGACCGTGAGATCAAGCCGCAGGCGAAAGCCGCATGGCGTCGAACGCAACCAGCCGTTTCTAAATTCGTCGCGGGGCTGGAACGATTTGCAGAAGAACCAAACCCCAACGATGTCGCCCAGCCCGCAAGGAAAACTTCGCGCGAGAGTTCTGACGCCGCGGCGTTTAAACTAGACCTTGCTAAGAAAGTAGGCAGCGGTCGCCTCTGGCTTTGGAAATAGAGCCAGACACGCTCAACTGACGACCAGCCGTCCACCCAATGGATGAAAGATTATACTTCGTCGTCCGGAATTACCGCCGTCACGTCAATTTCAACGATCCACTCCGGCCGTGCTAGCCCAGTGACCGTGACACCAGTCGAGCAATAGTAAATATCTTTCATATACTTCGCGATGGCGGCGTAGACGGGTTCGCGGTAGCGCCAATCCGTTACATAAACGGTTGCCTTGACGATATGCTCAAGCTTTGACCCCGCGTCCTCCAAAACCTGCTTGATGTTCTGCATGGCTTGGTCGGCCTGCGCGCCTGGGTCATTCGGAATCGTCTTGCCGTCCAGACCCCAGCTGACCTGGCCCATCATATAGATTGTATTGCCGGACCGAATCGCCTGGCAGAATGATAAATCCCGACCATAGGATTTTGGATAGGGTCTTATGACTTCGCGTGGCATGGATATTTCCCTTGCAATTTAGTTTTAGAGTTGAACATGGTTTGAACGCCGATTACTTCAAAATGTTCGCCGCAGGTCTTTCAAGCGGCGCACCACTTCGCTTTGGCGCTCATCATAGGCAAGCGGCAGGGTGTCGACAACGATCTCACCGACCGCCTTGCCGATAATTTCCCGCTGTATTACCTCGTCGACGGCCGGTTCAGGTATTTCCATAACAATGTCACCGGAGATTGTCGGCACGTGTCCCTCTGCGTTGAGTGTAGGGGCACGTAGCGCCTCGCCCTTCTTGACCCGCCGAATGCCGCGCCGCAGCATTGACCGCAACATGGCCACACCCGTGTCGGTCTGGCCCAATCGTTCGAGTTTGTGGATGGTAATCGGGCCTTGCCCGACCTGCGCCTCAAAGTCACCGGGCTCGCGGCGACCATCCGCTACGCTGCGTTCAATGCCGGTCTGGCCGATGAAGTCCACTTTGTTCAGGCCGATGCGGTCATAGTCCGGTTTGTTGCCTACCATTTCGTTGAAGTGGCGCCAGGCGATCAGCTTGCAGTTTGTGTCATCGACTGGAACTGCCCATTTCGAAATACCGGCCCGGGTAAACCATGTTTCTTTAGAGGCATCTTCATAAATGTTCGTGGGTTGCGCAAAATTGGGTGCGATGGTCTCCGCGGTTCGTACCCAAATTAATTTTCCCCAACGCCGGGTATTGCTCAGATAGACGCGCGCGCCGTCGGACGTGCGATGCCATGCGAGATGACCAGTGGCACCCCAGGACGGCGAGAACTGCGCCTTGGTCGAGAGCGTGTGCAGGAAGACGCTATGAAAGGGATCCTGTGGGTTTTCATTAACCTGCAGCCAGTTGCACGGCATGTCGATGGCATAGGGCACCATCTCAGTACCGGCGATCTCGAAGGTGTCGTAGATCGGAAACTCTGGTTTCTCCTCCGGCGGCCCCATATAGGCGAAGACCAAACCCTTGTATTCCAGCGCCGGATAGGCGCCGTGATGAAGAGTGTCTTTAATCGGGCTATTGTCAGGCTCGCCCGGTGTTTCCAGAATCCTGCCGTCCACGTCAAACAGCCAGCCGTGATAACAACAGCGAATGCCGTGTTCGGAGATGATGCCGTATTCCAGCGACGTGCGGCGGTGGCTGCATTGCCGGTGCAGCAGCCCGACATGACCAGAGAGATCGCGAAAGACGACCAAATTTTCGCCCATGATGCGAATTGCCAGCGGCAGGTCGGTCAATTGCTCCGACATGCAAACAGGCTGCCAGAACCGGCGCAAATACTCACCGCACGGCGTTCCTGGATCCGTATGGGTCAGTTCGGCATCTTCGCCCGCCGTCTCCGAACGATGGTATCCGTTGAAGGTC
>CAVOAK010000100.1:0-8376 GCA_963693665.1 Alphaproteobacteria bacterium
CTTCAGACTCCGAGCCAGCGCGAACTACACGAATCCGTCAGCCTTCGACTAGTCCACCGCCGGTGTCGGGACCGCCGTAGTATCCTGTAGCACAGTTGTGATATCTCGCTGAGCGATGCGCCAGCCTTCCTCCATTTTGACGAACTTGTCTACCTGGTCGCAGATGTGGTCAATCCCAACAATTGCCGCTGTACCGTCAGCCACGTCGACGTCCTTATGGCAATACACGGCTAAATTATATGTGAGGCTGGCATGGTCGGCATCGATCACGGTCGCCATCACATTGCAGATCATGTGACGCATGGAGAGATCGTCGATGAACGCATGCATCGTCGCGAGAACACCGTCGCGGCCGAGAAGGCAATCGCCGTCCACATTCCGAATGACGTCCGGCAACAAGTATGCAACTGCAGCCTCAAAATCATGCCTGTCTACGTGAAAGAAGTATTGCGTCAGGACTCTGATGCACGCACGTTCGACCGCATACACAATTTCTTCATCCATGGCTCCACCATGAATTCTGTCTAGCGCGGAACGTCATCGCCGGCGATCGTTACCCTGAAGCAGTGGCGCCGGCCGAGTTTCGCATCGAACGTCTCGTCGTCGATTGTTCACTTAGGTCGAGGCCGACGACTTCGGCATCAAGCGCATCACTCAACAGTCTAAGTTCAATTGGCATGAAACGCCCCCTAGGTGGGTTTATTCTCGGCCCATGTTTCAAACGGAATTGGATCTTCGTCAGGACGCCTGAATATCAGCTGTGATTTTCGGCTGGTGAAGCGCCAGCCATCAGGCGTACGCATTGCCGCGGTGTGAAAATCCTGAACGCGGTGTGGGCCCTTGAACGGCAGCGGCCCATCTGAATTTTCGATCCTGCCTTCATTGGAATAATAAACCGTGCTGTACCAGCGAGCCTCTGCATGATCGTTGTCTATGACGGTAACGACGGTGTTGGTTTGAACGTGACGGATCGTTCCATCTGTCAAGCCGCCATGCAGGGCCTTAAGGATATTGTCTCGTCCCTTAAGCTTGTGGCTCATCGACTCCCAGTTGGCATCCTCCACATACAAATTTGCCGCATTTTCAAATTCGCCTTGGTCAACGTAGTGATAAAATTCGCTCATCACTTTCTGCACGTCCCATTCAATCGCAATTTCTTCTTCACGGGTCACGGTTTGGTTTCTCCTCTGCTACAGGATCGCGGAAGCGTAAAAAGAAGCTCCCAATCCAGATGTATAGGTCAGTTGGCTGGATTAAACATCATGACGGAATTGGCCATGTGACTTGTCCGGGAAAGGGGACATCACGGTGCGGCATACTGCGCGCGACCCAATCGGCCGTCCATTCGGTCATGCGGGAAAGAGTTACAATCGGCGGGCCAAATAAGTCTGTCGCCTTGGTGCTGTCCACCAGCCAAATTTTTTCGGACTCGGTTCCTTGAAATTTTGGTTCCTTACCAAAAATCTGACCCATCTTTATGGCAAGATCACGCAAACTGACCGTTTCAGGTCCGGTTACATTGAGCGGCGTCATTGGCGTCGTGCAATGGTTAAAGGAGCGTAAGAGCTGTGAGGCAAAGTCCCCCTGCCAAATGACGTTGACGTGACCAAGACCAAGATCGATCACCTCATTTTCGAAGACCTTGCGGGCAATATATTGCATGACACCCTTTCGAACCTCAATGGCATAAGCAAGCCTGATGATCCGCCCGTTACCCCCCCGAAGTTTAGAAAAATACTGAAAGATGCGCTCGCGGGCGAGGCAGGAGTTAGCAAACTCATCCGCCACCGGAAGCGTCGCTGTCTCCTCCGTCGAGCCATTGCCTTGCACGGCTTCCAATGGATAGACCGTGCCGGAAGACATCGTGATCATCCGGCAGTCCGCAAATGTTTCGCCAAGTATCGCCGGCACGACAGTGTTCGTCATCCAGCCGAGCTCCCTATCGCCGCTCGGGCCAAATCTGCCTCCCGCGGCGACAATGACGTTTGGCAGATGCGGTAGTGCGGCAACGCTGGTGCGGTCCAACAGATCGCAGGTCGCGGTCTCAACACCCCAGGATTCGAGGTCCGCTCGCGGGTCAGACAGGACAAAACGAGCAACGCCAACAACCCGTTTTTCAGGAGCAGCCCGTTTTGCCAACCGGCAAATCGTCTGACCTAATTGCCCGCTGGCACCAAATATCAAAATGTCGCCATCAAGGCGCGCCATGTCCGCGATTAGGGCCTCAGACGGGCGAGTTAAAATTTCATCGAGATGTTCAACATCCTCAAGGCGTTCCGGAAGAGTGCTCTCTGATAAGATTGTCATCGTCCTAATCCCACTGTGTCAAACGAGGAGCTGAGCCCCAACAATAACTGTACATCTACTTGACCAAAACACGCCTAGAAAGGCACATCGCCCATGACGGTCACGCGATGGGCATGACGCTTATAAATTTTCTCGTCCCATGGGGTGGCCCGATGGATCGAACTGCGGTTATCCCACGCCATAACATCGCCCGCCTGCCAGTGATGGGAATAGACAAAGCGCGACGCTGTCGCAAAATCCCGAAGCTCCTCAACAAGACTAATGCCTTCTAGCTCCGACAGGCCTTCGACGGCGGTTACACTTGCCCGTCTCATGGCGAGGTAAAGCGACTTGCGACCGCTTACGGGATGCGTCCGCACGATGGGATGAGAGACGTCATGGATATTGGCAAGCTCGGCCGGGCTGAAGATTTTGTCGGGATATAGTTTTGTCTGCACCCTCACCCTGTCGCTATGCCACCTCAGACTGCCAATTCGTACCTTCTGCGATTCTGGAAGGGCTTCGTAGGCGGTGTACATATTGGCAAACATTGTATCGCCGTAGATTTCCGGTGCGACCGTCGCGTGAAATACCGAAACCGACGCTGGATTGCGCTTGTAGGCGTAATCGCTGTGCCACCCACCACCGTCGGGCGCCGGGGGTGAGCCCATCAGTTTTCCGTCCTTCTCCACATTGGAAAGAACGAGCACCTGCGGATAATCAGGGTGGGCATCTGCGGGAACGGTGTGTATTTCGAGGTCGCCAAACCGCCTGGCGAAGTCCATGTGTTGCGGAATGGTTATGTCCTGATCACGAAAAAGGACAAGCGCATGCTCCAGCATCGCGTTGTTTATTTTATCAAACGTGGCATCACTTACTGGCTGGGAAAGGTCCACTCCCAGAACTTCAGCACCAATCGCTTCGCTTAAAGGTCTGATTTCAACAGCCATCGGCTCGGCTCCTCTCGGCTCAACCAGTAAATTGCGATAGTAGCGCTCCGTGCGGTGCCGGCCAACTTCCGATTAGAATCGACAAACTGTAAGCAGCACGCGTAGCGTCTCTAATTCGGAACAAACGGCAAGTCAAATGAGTACATGCATGGGAGGTGCAGTATGGACCGTAACGAAGAACGTGCAATCGAATGGGAGTGCCAGCAGATACTGACTCGCTTTTGCCTATACAGCGATACGCGGCAATACGACAAGTTAGTCGATCTCTTTACCCCCGACGGCGTGTGGCATCGGCTGGGAGAGGCGCTTGCCGGCCATGAAATGTTACGTACGGCAATGGAAGCGCGACCGCTCGAAGCGATGAGCCGCCATGTCATAACCAACGTCCTGGTCACCGTCATCGACGCCGACCATGCGGAGTCCATTTCTTACAAGTCAATTTACCGCAATGAGGAGGGAGAGCTTCTGGAAAAGCCGGTCCCGCTCAACGGCCCAAAATGGGTCAGCGTCTACGCCGATAATTTTTTACGAACCGATGAAGGCTGGCGCATAACGCGCAAGGAGGGGACGACCCTCTTCGAGCGTGAACCCGTTCCCTGATCGATTTTTTCCGGCATGATCGCCAAGACAGTGTGACCACAGGTGGCAAGAAATCTAGTGTATGGACCGAGATGAAAAGCGTGCAATAGCGTGGGAATGTCAGCGGATACTGACCAAATTTTGCCTGTTTAACGACAGAAAGCAGTCCGATGATTTAGCAAATCTATTCACACCCGATGGCGTTTGGCTGCGCCTGGGAAAATCGCTCACAGGCCGCGAGAACATAAGCAAGGCAATGGAAGCGCGGCCCGCCACGGCGCTACATCTTCATCTGCTGTCCAACGTATTTGTAATGGTAACTGACGCCGATCAAGCCGAGGTCACCTCGTATAAATCGATCTATTATGACGCAGCGGGCGAATCACTCGATAAGCCGATACCGCTCAACGGTCCGAAATGGGTCAGCGTTTATACTGACAAATTTGTGCGCACGGATGAAGGCTGGCGTATAGCACGAATGGAGGGCACTACACTCTTCGAGGGTGAACCGGGCCCTTGATCGAGATACCGATTACAAAGCAGATATTTTCTTTAGGAAAGGTCCAGCATGAACCGCGATGAAGAACGGGCGATCGAGTGGGAAGTTCAACGGATTTTGATCCGCCTCTGCCATTACAACGATACTAGGCAGTTTGAGGAGATGGTGAACCTCTTCACGCCCGACGGCGTGTGGTACCGACTGGGAGACGCACTCGTCGGCCGCGAGAACATTCGCAAGAAGATGGAGGCCCGCCCCGCCGGGGTACTAGTCCAGCAGGTGCTATCCAACGTGAATGTCACCGTTGTCGATGCCGATCACGCGGAAGCGATCTCATGCAAATCGATCTACCGTCACGAGGATGGAGAAAAGCTCGATAAGCCTGTTGCGCTGGATGGCCCCAAATGGGTCAGCGTCTACAATGAGAATCTTGTTCGATTGGACGAGGGCTGGCGTATAGCGCGAAAGGAAGGCGTTACACTTTTTGAACGTGATCCCGTGCCCTAATTCAATTCAAACACGTATGGGTCGCCGCCGCATCGTGGGCGATCAAGTTCACCTTCAGTAGGGAACGTCGCCTTTCGCGAAGGTTCGATAGATCAGGCGCTCATATTTGTTCTGGTCCCAATACGTGGCGCTGTGCAGCGAGCAACGGTTATCCCAAACCATTACGTCTCCTGCATCCCAATGTTGCGTGTGCACAAATTTCGGTTGCGTCGAAAATTCACGCAACTCATGTAGCAGTGCTTGGCCCTCACCAACGTCCATATCGACGATGGTTGTCATTTCGATGTGACGCATGCAAAGAAAAAGCGCCTTGCGGCCGGTTTCCGGATGGGTGCGTACGACCGGATGGAAGACATCGGGATACATCGCCTTTCCGTCCGGCGTTTTCGGCGGCCAAATAACTTCTTTGCCCTCGATTTTATCGCTGTGAGTCCGCCATTTCAGACCGTCGATACGTTGCTTCATCTCAGGCGACAGCGCGTCGTAGACGGCATACATATCCGCGAACAACGTGTCTCCCTTCTCGTCGGGCACAATCTCCGCATAAAACACCGACGCGGAGCACGGCGCCTTCAGATACGCATTATCACTGTGCCAACCACCGTCATCTTCCGGCGCTGCGCCAAACGCCTTACCGTCCTTTTTGAGGTTGGAAAGGATCAAAACTTCCGGATGGTCGGGATGCGCAAATTTCGGATTGGCATGGTCCGGCACTTCGCCGAACAACGCCGTGAAATCCATCATTTGCGGCAGCGTCAGGCTTTGATCCCGAAACAGCACCATAATATGCTTGAGGTAGGCATCTTGGATCTCGGCAAACGTATCGTCGGGTATAGGCTTGCTCAAGTCGACGCCGATCGCCTCGACGCCCATCACGTCGCTAAGAGGTTTTAATTCAAGGCTCATGGCATTCACTCCGTTCGGGACGCCGCCATGCACTATCTTCAACCACTTGTGGCGCCATTGGCATAAACGAGCGTCGGCTCTAACGGACTTCCAAAAAAATTTGATATTCTCAATCGGCGCGACCGGAGGGAGTTCCCGCTGATAATTCGCGAACCCCCTCCGTAACACAAACTAAACGCGCCTGTTTCTATTACTTCCGTGCGAAGGGATTCTTATCCACATCACCAAACCAGCCATCACTTCTGAACCAAAAATCGATTCGCTCCTGAAGCCAGCCGCTTTCCTTGTTCGCGAGAATCCAGTTGTTAAAATAATTGAGAATATCTGGATCACCCTTACGCACCGCCATTGCGGCTGGTACGGGAAATAGTTTTGCGTCCTGACCGAGTGGCAGAAACAATTTATCGGGATAGGCCAGAGCATACATTGTCGGCTTCGGTTCCGCCGTCATGATGGCATGCGCGCCGCCATTGAGGACTTCCTGTAGAGCCTGCGCGTCATCATCGAACATGACTTGCTTGGCTTTCGGCCACAGCTCCTTGATCATGTCGGTAGTTTGACCACCACGGCGATGCGAAAGAATGACACCTTCTTTATTCATATCATCCATGGACGTCCAATCTCCGGCCAACTTCTTGTTGGCGGCGATATTTCGCACAGTCCAGTTATAGGGAATTGTAAAGTTGACCGTGAGGTTGCGCTTCGGCGAGACGGCCATACCGGTGATGATGGTTTCGAATTTTCCGGCCAACAGAGCTGGAATTATACCGGCGAACGAGGTTGGAACAAACTCGATCTCCCAATTCGAATCCTTAGCAATTTTCTTGGCGAGATCAATTTCAAAGCCGATCAACTCACCTTTCTTGTCAAACATTGCCCAAGGTACAAAAGATGCCATCCCAACTTTAAAGACGCCCTTTTTCTTAATCACCTCCAGCACACTTGCGCTGGCGAGATCGTTCCGGGCGTTTTGCGCTGAGACTGGTGCAAATGTCGCCGTAACCGCCAGTGCCAGTGGCACCAAAAATGCAAACGTAAATATTTTTAATAGTTTCATATTCTACCTCCCTGAAGACAAATTAATGTGTCGATTTACCGCTTACAGCTCGAATTCATGAGCCCAACGTATCGAAAAAACGCACTGAAAGTGCCAGCACGTTACGTCGGCGCAAAGGTTTAAATTCAAACGGTTGCGTTCCTTCTCAATCGGTCACACAGAAAAGCTAGGGACAAACAGGAGGCAAGTCAAATATCCCATCTGCGTTCTAGGAATTTGGAGGCACCTCTTATTCTGGTGTACGCGTTGATTGTTGCTGCGGCACGCCACTGTTAACGTATAGGCGAATTTGTAAGCTTGTAGTCAGTGGGAGTGGGCGATGACGGATTGGAATATTTCTGAAGAGGCGGCGAAACTCCACGAGGATGCAGTTCTTTGCGACACGAGCAAGAGCTGGGTCGGGCACGAAGATCCAGTGGGTCGCGTGGAGACATTGGCGGACTGCGTCGCAAACGGGTTCAATTATGTGGCGTTGACGCTCGCCCATGATTGGGAAGGCCTCGATAAAACCATCCACACCTTGGCCAACGAACGCACCTTCGTACTGACCAAACCTGAGAAATACAGATTGGTGGAGACGGTCGACGATATCTTATCCGCGAAGAAAGACGGCAAGCTCGCGATCGGCTTTGGGTTTCAGGGGACCAGCATACTGGAGAGCGATCTCGACATGGTCGGCATCTATCATAAGCTCGGCGTGAGAACGATGATGATGGCCTACAACCTGAAAAACCCGGTCGGAGACGGTTGCATGGAACTGACCGATGGCGGACTGACACATTTCGGTATTCAGGTCGTTGCGGAATTGAACCGCGTCGGCGTGATTGCCGATGGAACGCACACCGGCCACCGGACGACGATGGACATGTGTGAAGTTTCGAGCGAGCCGGTAGTATTTTCACATTCCAACGCCTGGAGCGTATGGAACCATCCGCGCAACATCAAAGACGACCAGATCAAGGCGTGCGCCAAGACCGGCGGCGTGATTTGTGTCATGGGTGTTGGCACATTCGTCGGGGACAACGACGATACGGCAGAGGGCTTGCTGAAACACATTGACTATATTGCTGAGCTCGTCGGGCCGGAACACGTCGGCATCGGCCTGGACTGCGTCTTCGATTGGGCGAACAAGAAGGAAGGAGCTTCGGGCAATTGGAACCCGAAGGAAGCGCACAAGAAGGCCACCGAGAAGGCCTCCGGCGGGCGCTCGAGCGTTGACTGGCTCGACATCAAATTTGTCCAGCCCGCGCGGCTGCCCGAAGTCACCGAAGGCATGCTCAAGCGGGGCTATAGCGAGACGGAAATTCGTGGCGTACTTGGTGAAAATTGGATGCGGGTCGCACGTCAGGTATGGAAGTAACTGTCCAACTTCGCTGGCATCTAGCTGCTTTACGGCGCTAATTTATGCTCATCAAATAACTAAGTAATCAAGACGGGGAGATTCACATGGCTGACTGGAAAATTTCGGAAGAAGCTGCAGCACTACACCGCGATGCGATCGTTTGGGATATGCTTATCCCCTTGGCAGGACATGACACGTCGCCTGTCATTGAAGAGATGCTGCAGGCGATGGTCGATGGCGGTTACACCTA
>CAVOAK010000101.1:0-8307 GCA_963693665.1 Alphaproteobacteria bacterium
CGTCTTGTGAGCGATCCCAGATGTTCGGAATTTGAGTGTTGGTATAGCCAGTAACGAGCAATGACGGTTCGCCTGTTTTTTCTTCGTAGATATGACGGCGTACTGCGCCGATATTGGCACCGTAAATATGGATACTTATAGACGGCTTGTCGGCGTGAGCATTTGCGACCGCGTGAATGTCGCCGACGGATGGCGAAACTGCTGTGACGTCGCCGGGTTTCAGTTGCATGACTTCAGTTTTGACGAGCCCGGCGCCATTTGGCGCCAGTTCGTAGTTCGTAGAATCTTCATGGCCGCGCAGCATGCCGATCAATCCCCAAACCATATGATCATGAACCGGCGTTGACTGCCCTGGTCCCCAAACGAAACTCACAACGGAGAAGCGTTCGCGAGGGTCGCAATAGAGAAGGAACTGTTGATACCGATCCGGGTCCGGCGTTGCGAACTCATCAGGAAGCCAATCATCTTTGGCGACGAGCTCCGCTAGGAGTAGGCGGCAGCGGGCGACAATCTTTGGTTCTTCATCGCCGACGTCGTCGACTGCGAGGGTCACGTCCTGAATAAAGCGGCGTAACTTATCGATATTTTTCATGGCTCGACTTCATCTCCCGACACATCAAACGGTTCATCAACTGCCTTATGAGGATTTTATCATGACTGCAGCACATGATCGAGCGCGCCTTGCAAAATATAGGCGGCGGCTGCCTTGTCCACGACCTTGGCTCGACGCTGGCGGGTCATGTCCGCTTCTTTGACCAGCATACGCTCGACTGCTGCAGTCGAAAGCCGTTCGTCATGAAAAGCGATCGGCATATCATTTCGTGCAAGAAGGTTGGCCGCGAACTGCCGAACCGACTGACACGCCCGGCCCTCACTGCCGTCCATGTTGAGCGGCAGCCCGACGACGAGACCACCGACGCCATGCTCGGAAATTATGGCTTCCAGTTCTTCGGCATCGCGTGTGAATTTTGTCCTTCGGATTGTCTGGAGGGGGGTGGCGACAGTAAGTGAGGGGTCGGAGAGCGCTAAGCCTACAGTTTTCGTGCCTACATCAAGGCCGAGCAAGCGCTTACCGGCCGGTAAATGGGCCTTGAGTTCCTGATTTGAATAAATAGGCACGGGCGTTTTGCGGGTCCTTATAAAGATGCGCGAAAGCTAACTGTACGTGGCCGCAGGCGCAACAGAGGGACCAGTCGAGAGGCATCGACTTAGTTGGTTTCATGTACTTGCTGTTTCGCGTAACGCGGTGTTACGGTCCGCGCCTTATTTCAGCGGTATAATCCCGTGATGACGGCTCATTCAGAGTAGAGGAGGCGGACAGGGTGGCGCTTGACCGGACAACAGTAAGGAAGATGGCGCGCCTCGCGCGTCTGCGGGTCGATGACGATGCGCTCGATGGGCTTGCCGGGGAACTTTCCAATATCATCGGCTGGGTTGAATCATTGGCAGAGGTCAAAACTGAGGGTGTGGAGCCAATGACGTCGGCGGCGGAAACGAGTTTGCATATGCGCAAGGACGAGGTGACAGAGGGCAATCTTGAGGAAAAGGTCCTCCTGAATGCACCAGAGCCCGCCCACGGATTTTATACGGTGCCGAAGGTGATGGAATAGTGGCCAACCTTATAGGGCTCACCATCGAACATGCGCGCGCAGGTCTCATTAAAGGTGACTTTACGGCGAGCGAACTCGCGATTGCACACATTTCGGCGATGGAGGAGGCGCGTTCGCTGAATTGTTGGATTACTGAAACACCGGAGCTGGCGCTCGAACAGGCCGCACAGTCCGACGAACGCCGTAAGAATGGCGAAGTGGGTGCCATGGAAGGCATCCCAATTGGTATTAAGGACCTGTTCTGTACCGATGGCGTCCTGACCACCGCTGGAAGCCATATCCTCGATGGATTCAAGCCGCCTTATGAGTCGACGGTGACTGCCAATCTCCTGCATGCCGGGGCGGTTAGTTTGGGCAAGCTCAATATGGATGAATTCGCGATGGGTTCGTCTAACATGACGAGTTACTACGGCCCTGTTGAGAATCCATGGAAGCGTCGTGATGATCCAGAGATCAAACTTGTGCCTGGGGGCTCTTCTGGGGGCTCCGCCGCCGCAGT
The DNA here is from genome assembly GCA_963693665.1 of Alphaproteobacteria bacterium. GTDB lineage: Bacteria > Pseudomonadota > Alphaproteobacteria > UBA8366 > CAVOAK01 > CAVOAK01. Next base: position 2,110 of record CAVOAK010000101.1, read on the forward strand.
TGCTGCGCGCGCGGTAATCGCTGCGACCGGCACCGACACGGGCGGATCAATCCGGCAACCGGCAAGCTTAACCGGTATAGTTGGCTTGAAACCAACCTATGGGCGATGCTCCCGTTGGGGAATCGTTGCGTTTGCCTCGTCGCTGGATCAAGCCGGACCGCTGACTCGCACAGTCAAGGACGCGGCGATCATGCTTGGCGCAATGGCCGGTTACGACGCCAAGGATTCAACCTGCGTTGATCGCCCAGTTCCGGATTATGCCGCGGCATTGACTGGTGATATCCGTGGGCTCCGGGTTGGCGTGCCGGATGAATATCGCGTGGAGGGTATGCCGGCTGAGATCGAGGCGCTTTGGCGCCAGGGAATCGACTGGTTGAAGGCGGCCGGTGCCGCCATCGTCGATATTTCGTTGCCGCACACAAAATATGCATTGCCGACCTACTATATTGTTGCGCCTGCAGAGGCATCGTCCAATCTCGCGCGTTATGACGGCGTTCGCTATGGGCTGCGTGTTGACGGCGAGACAATTCAAAAGATGTACGAGAACACACGCGGCGAGGGATTCGGCGCCGAGGTCAAGCGGCGCATTCTTATTGGTACCTATGTTTTGAGCGCCGGCTACTACGATGCCTATTATTTGCAGGCGCAAAGAGTGCGGACGCGCATTGCCAAAGATTTTCGGGCCGCGTGGGGCAAAGTGGATGTAGTGCTTACACCGACCGCACCAAATGCAGCCTTCGCCCAGGGCGAAAATATGGATGATCCGATCGCGATGTATCTGAATGATGTGTTTACGGTGCCAGCGAGCCTGGCTGGTCTTCCGGCGATTTCGGTGCCTGCCGGTTTGAGTAGTGACGGTTTGCCTCTCGGCCTGCAGCTCATCGGTCGTGTGTTTGATGAGGAAACGGTGTTGCGCGCGGCCCATGTACTGGAATCAGCTGCAGAATTCAACGCAGTTCCGCAGTTCGTTGTTGGCTAAGCATTGCTTGGATATGTCGCCGATAATGCTTGATGAGGACTTGATGAAATGGGGAACCTGATTGAAGGTCGCACCGGTGATTGGGAGGTTGTCATTGGCCTGGAAATCCACGCGCAAATTGTCAGCAATGCCAAACTGTTTTCAGGCGCGTCGGCCGAATTTGGTGCGGCACCTAACACGCATGTCAGTCTCGTTGATGCGGCCCTGCCGGGCATGCTGCCGGTCATCAACGATGTATGCGTGGAACAAGCGGTGCGTGCGGGGCTTGCCCTTAATGCGAAGATAAACCACCGATCCGTATTCGCCCGGAAGAACTATTTCTACCCGGATCTACCGCAGGGTTATCAGATCTCGCAGTTCGAGCTGCCCGTTGTCGGCGAAGGTGTGGTCGAAATCGATTTACCGGGTAATGAAACAAGTAAAATTGGCATTGAACGACTGCACATGGAGCAGGACGCCGGAAAATCGCTGCACGATCAGCATCCCTCGAAATCCTATATTGATCTTAATCGGTCGGGTGTTGCCCTGATGGAGATCGTTTCCAAGCCAGACATGCGCTATGCGGAAGAAGCGGCCGCCTACGTATCCAAGGTGCGCTCGATCTTGCGTTATGTTGGGTCTTGCGACGGCAACATGCAGGAAGGTTCATTGCGTGTTGATGCCAATGTTTCAGTCCGCCATCTGGGTGAACCTCTGGGTACGCGCTGCGAGATCAAGAATATCAATTCGTTGCGGTTCCTGCGCCAGGCAATCGACTATGAAGCGCGCCGTCAGGTTGAACTCATCGAAGACGGTGGCGAAGTCGCCATGGAAACCAGATTGTTTGACTCAAGCGAAGGGACGACGCGAACGATGCGCTCGAAGGAAGAGGCGCACGACTATCGCTATTTTCCGGATCCCGACTTGCTGCCGGTGGAGTTCACCGAGGAATACGTCGCGAAACTTAAGGGCACACTGCCTGAACTGCCGGACGCCAAGAAGGCGCGCTTCATGGCTGACTATGGTCTTTCGCCCTATGACGCCGGCGTGCTTGTTGCCGAGCGCGAGACAGCGGGTTATTTCGAAACAGTTGCACAGGGTCGCGATGCGAAGCAGGCAGCCAACTGGGTCGTCTCGGAATTGTTCGGGCGTCTGAACAAGAGCAGCATTGAGCTTTCGCAGTCGCCCGTATCGGCGGGGGCACTTGGCGGTCTCATCGACCTGATGTCTGACAACACTATTTCAGGGCGTATCGCCAAGGACGTCTTCGACGAAATGTTTGAAACGGGCAAGGCGGCAGCGGAGATTGTTGAAGAGAAAGGCCTGCAACAGGTGACCGATAGCGGTGCCATCGAGGGCGTCGTCGATCAAATCATCGCCGGCAATAGCGGTCAGGTTGAAAATTACCGCGCCGGCAATGAGAAGGTGATCGGCTGGTTTGTCGGTCAGGTCATGAAGGCGACTGGGGGTAAGGCAAACCCGCAGATGGTTAACCAAGTCCTGCGTGAAAAACTGAAGGCGTAGGATCGTGACGAACGCCGATCAATTCGCCTTTATTCGCGAAATCTACGCCGAAATCGAAGATGCTCGTTTGTTGGTTGGAGACGACAACGCGAGGCTGGCCGACACGCTTAATGGGCGCGGTGTGACCTCGCGTCATGGCCGTCCCTGGACCAGTGAGACGCTGCGGAAGTTCCTCGCGAGTCCCGGCGCGAGAAGGCTGCGCGAGCCTATCCAGCCTAAGTTTTGACGATTCCAATCATTTCACCGTCAGGATTTGCGTGGTTTGCAGGTGTGGTTGCCTCTTGAACCTCGGCGAATTCGATGCACATAAGGCTGTACCCCATCATTTCTGCACGGAAGCTTGTACTTGCATACGTTTCGTCGCCTAATATGCGCCAGCTAACAAAATCCAAAAACATACTTTGGGAGGGTTAAAATGATCGATCTCTACACATGGCCGACGCCCAATGGGCATAAGGTCCATATCATGCTCGAAGAACTCGAGATGCCTTACAATATCATCTCGATCAATATCGGTGAGGGCGACCAGTTCAAGCCCGATTTCCTGAAGATAAGTCCCAACAACAAGATGCCGGCAATGGTCGATTCAGATGGCCCGGACGGCGCACCAATTTCGATCTTTGAATCCGCCGCCATTCTGCTCTATCTCGCGGAGAAGACCGGGCGTTTCATGCCGCAGGATATGCGGAGCCGCTACGTCGCGATGCAGTGGCTTATGTTCCAGATGGGAGGCGTTGGCCCGATGCTCGGTCAAGCACATCATTTCCGCGCCTATGCCCCGGAGAAAATTCAATATGCGATAGACCGCTACACCAACGAGGCGGGTCGGATTTACGGCGTCATCGACAGGCGGCTGGGGGAAAGTGCCTGGCTTGCGGGCGACGACTACACGATTGTCGATATGGCGACATTCCCGTGGCTCAGGAGTTATGAGCGTCAAGGTCAGGACCTGAATGACTTTCCCAACCTAAAGAAGTGGTTTGAGACCATCGAGGCGCGACCCGCAGTGCAACGCGGCGTGGAAGTCTTGTCGGAATCAAGTCGGAAAGGCGATCTCAGCGACAAGGACCGCGAGAATATGTTTGGTTCGGCGCAATACGCAAAGCGCTAAACCCCAAAACTGATCGCAACGAGTAGATTTGGCTTGGCCCGCGCTCGCGGTGCCAGGCTTTCATGCAACCAAAATTTGAGGCATAGCGATATAATGACCATTGAGCTTCATACTTGGCCCACATCCAACGGCCGCAAGGCATTCATCATCCTTGAAGAATTGGGCGTGCAATACGAAACCTTCCCGATTCATATCGGCAAGGACGAGCAATTTGCTCCAGCTTTTCTAAAGATTTCGCCGAATAACAAGATCCCGGCGATCCTTGATCCTGACGGGCCTGGCGGCGAACCGGTATCGGTGTTTGAGTCCGGTGCAATTCTGATTTATCTCGCCGAGAAATATGGAAAGTTCTTGCCGCAGGAACCGCGGCAGCGCATCGCGACGCTGGAATGGTTGATGTTTCAGATGGGCGGAGTCGGTCCGATGTTCGGCCAGTTCGGTCACTTCAACCGCGCGGACGAGAAAATTCCCTATGCAATCGAGCGCTACGACAATGAAAGCCGCCGTCTCTGCGGTGTGATCGACAAGCGCATCGTCGATGTACCCTATCTTGCCGGCCAGGACTACACCATCGCCGATATGGCGACATTTCCGTGGGTAGCGAGCCGCAAGTCCCAGGTCACCGAGTTTGGCGATTTCCCCAATCTTGACCGTTGGTTCGATACCATTGCCGCGCGCCCCGCGGTTGAACGAGCGATGGCCATTTCACTGAGCTAGGGCACGCGTTGACAGGGTTTGACGCGGCCTCATATGGTCGCGTTGTGCGGAGGGTTGGCAGAGCGGTAATGCAGCGGATTGCTAATCCGTCAACGGTTAACGCCGTTGCGAGGGTTCGATTCCCTCACCCTCCGCCATTTACCTGTCCATGAGCATCCACTAAAATTCATAAAATAACCATAAACTAATGAAATATATAATTTTTTCCTTCTTATTGCCTGTATATGTTCATTGGCGTCCAGCATAATACACAAATTAATTGTAGGTATAATTGTAGGTAGATATATGGCTCGGTCCATTGAAAAGCTCAATGCTCTCGTAGTTTCCAGAGCAAAGAAGCCTGGCCTACACGCCGATGGTGGTGGTCTGGGCCTTCAGGTGACGACGAATGGTGCAAAATCATGGATCTTCCGTTTCATGCTTAACGGCAGGCCGCGGTCGATGGGCTTGGGCTCGCTGACTTCTGTGGGACTATCAGATGCCAGGGAATTAGCCAGGGAGGCTCGGCGACTCTGCGCAAGTGGTGTTGATCCTATTGAAGCCCGTAATAGACGCCGAGCCGGGGAAATCCTGGAGGCCGCTAAATCCAAAACCTTTAAAGATTGTGCTACGGCCTACATCGATGGTCATAAGGCAAGTTGGCAGAACGCGAAGCATATGAGCCAGTGGACGAATACCCTCACCACTTACGCCTATCCCATTTTAGGTGCGGTGCCGGTGCAGAGTATTGACGCAGGGATGGTGACGAGGGTCATTGAACCCATCTGGACTACGAAAACTGAGACCGCCATGCGTTTGCGTGGGCGTATCGAAGCCGTTCTGAATTGGGCAACGGCCAGTGGCTACCGGGAGGGTGAAAACCCCGCACGTTGGCGGGGCCATCTGGAGAACCGCCTGCCGAGCGGTGCTAAGCTGCGTGCGGTACGCCATCATGCCGCGCTCCCTTATGACGCCGTAGGTGAGTTTATTGTGGTTCTTCGCCGACAGAGTGGTATCGCAGCTCTTGCGCTCGAACTGGTAATATTGACCGCCTGCCGGACCGGGGAAGTGATCGGTGCTCTGTGGAGCGAAATTGATATTGAGAATGCTGTCTGGATAATCCCAGCGGGTAGGATGAAAGGCCGGAGGGAGCATCGGGTCCCGTTATCGCCTAACTCGATAGCGTTATTGGATAAGGCTCGCGGGCTTCAGGATGAAACGATTAAGGAATCTTTTGTCTTTCCTGGCATAAAAATGGGTAAGCCTCTTTCCAATATGGCCATGTTAGAGCTCCTGAAACGCATGGGGCGAAGCGATTTAACGGTACACGGCTTCCGGTCGACGTTTCGCGACTGGTGTTCGGAACAAACTAATTACCCCGGTGAGGTCGCCGAGATGGCCCTCGCACATACCGTGGGCGATAAGGTTGAGGCGGCTTATCGCCGGGGTGATTTGTTAGGGAAGCGGAAACGCCTGATGGACGCATGGGCGACCTTTTGCACCATCGGCGGAACCCGTGACGGGATTGTCACGCCTGTCCGGGAACATAACGAGTAATGAGCGAAGATCAAACGGCTGCTTACCACCTTAAACCGGACGTCTGTAGTGAGCGGCTCTAACGTCTGCTTGTGACCCAAAGCGGAAGTCTGTTGGGGTCCTTCTGTCTGAACAGTATGATCAGACGCTGCGACACTCAATCTCCGACCCAACGCCTCGCGCCAGTGGACCGGGCATCTCTAAAGAACCGCCAAATTGCCTGTTGGGCGGAATTGGGGCACGGTCACCCCCGTTGATGGAACTCACACGGGGAACCCCAGATGTACCGCCTCTATTTAGCGCCCAACACCTATGCCATGAGCACGCACGCGATGTTGGAGGAGATCGGCGTCGATTACGAGCTGATCCAGGT
>CAVOAK010000102.1:0-8300 GCA_963693665.1 Alphaproteobacteria bacterium
CTCAGGCGCTGCCTCGAAAAGCAAGCGTCCAAATTTGACCGGGACGACGCGGTCACTCTCACCATCAACAATCATGACTGGCGATGAAACCTCTGCAATATGTGTCAGGGAATCGTAACGGTCGCGCACCAGCCATTTTGCCGGAACGTACCAATAATGATGCTGCGCCAAATCGGGGATGGTGGTGTACGGCGCTTCGAGGACAACTGCACCAATGTGATTTTCCGCAGCAAGGGCCACAGCAAGGCCGGAACCGAGAGACTCACCGTATACCACCACCTGTTTGTCAGCGACGCCTGTATCCCGCACAAAGTTCAAAGCCGCCCGCGCATCAATCACTAACGCCGGCTCGCTCGGCTTTCCCCCAGAACCCGCGTTATAGCGCCAGGTGATCATCAATACACCGATGCCTGCGTCTACGTATGTGCGCACCTTCTCGGCCCTAAACCCCAGATTTCCCGCGTTTCCATGAAAGTAAATCAACATTGGTTTTTCCGGTTGACTCGGCGCCTGCAACCACGCGTAAAGTTGAACACCGTCTTCAGTTGAGATTCGTAATGCTTCCATTTGATCGAGGCCGTACTGCTGCGGTTCCGGTGTTGTAGAGTCAGGATGATAAAGCAGACTGCGTTGGGCGAAAGACAACACAACGACCAACAGCACATAGCCGGCGATTAAACCCACCAAGAAATACATAAAACCTCCACGAAGCCGGTTCACTACGTTTATCATAATGACCCTAGATACCCCTTCCATCCGACTTTTACCGAAAGATTAAAAGGCGCGACAAAACAGTATTGGACGCAAACGAATATTACCGTGTGACATTGACTACCGCCCTTTTGCAAGTAGATCGAACACATATGCCAATTTTAGCGAAGGTAAAAACAACTAACACTCTCAAATCGAGGTAATTCTCATTGATTCAAAAGCCTTTTTTAAATCTTAAACATCGATATGGCAGTATTCATTGTTAAATTGAGACTATTAATGTAACTAGACATCGGACAGCTTGAAGGTATGGCGCTTCAAAGTACTGCACGACGGGCTGAAGCACCGCCGAAGACGGCCTCAGTTGCCAAGGCTAACTCTGCTCCGGATGAAGAACCTGTTTCGGCTACTGCATTGCCGACCCGATGGCCGCGCATTGTTGCGGGAAAGCGGACCGTGGCGAGCACAAATACAGGCGTTGCTGGTCGAAGTGCCGGTGCCATTGGCGGCAGTCGAGAGCGGCCTGCCAACGAGACAAACGCAGCACCCACAAAGATAGCACAGGCATCGCAAAAGGATGCGAATCAACAAGTAATTCCCGAAGATTCGAACCCGCCACCACAGCAAGGTCGACCACCTGCACAGCGTGGGCAACTTGCCGCAGGTCCCGCAAAGCGTTGCCCTACAACGACAACACCGCAGGCGGCAGCACCAGTCGTACGAACGGCGTCTGCGCCTCGTGCAGCACCCGCAAACGAATTGTCACGCGACGAGTTGCGGGCCTATCTATCGGCAGTAGAGGCGCAGGTCCGCGCCGCTTTGCGGCAAGTAGACGGCGCCGTTTGGTGTTCATCTCCATTTCACGCTTCTTCGCGCGTGACCGGGATAGTCTCGACCATATTTATTACATGCATACCAAATTCGAGTAGACAGGCGACAGCAGGCCCAAGTATCGCGTTGAACGATCTAGCGGCCACTAACCGCGCACCAACCGCCGCGCTTCTTTAACCGCTCGCAAATATCCTGCGCGGCAGAACGGCTTGGCAATGCCGCCGCATAGAGGCGGTAATATGTCCCCCTCCCGGTCAGTTTGACACGTTGAGCCTCTGGATCAAGTCCGTCGAACAACGGATTGTACTTCCGCCTAAGAGCCAACCAGCCGCGTCTGGCCGCATCAGAGTCGCGGTAAGACGCGAGGTGAATAATAACGCTGTGGTCCACGGTCGATAGGGCGGCAAGAGATTTCCGCTTCGTCGTCGTATTCGTCTGCAGAAAATTTCCGGCAGTTGGCATTGCATCCTGCCCCTGCCCCCGCCCGGTCGATGAGAGTGTCAGTGAATTCGGGCGTACCGGCTCCAACCCGAAAACCGGCAACTTTGCTATATCAATTTTCTTTGCCAGCGCTGAATTTTGAGGTCCGGCGACACTGGTCGGCTGTATTTGTTTGTTTGTTTGCAAAATTTGGCGTTCGCGATGTCACCGATGCATCAACTGGCTGCGTTTGAGTACTGGTTGTGAGCGGTGGATCATAAATCCCCCCGCTCTTCTTTATCGGCGACACAATTTCCGCCGATGCCAAGTTTGTGTTGAGAGATGATACGGATGTTTCACCATGTTCATAGGCGACCAGGTTACGGGTCGCCGTTTTCTTGCCATCGGGGCCAATTGCCTCCATGCGCACGTAGTGTCCGATCTCCGGCACATAATAAAATGTGAGTTCACGCGAGCCCTGTCGACCGCACTGAACCCGAAAACTATCAAACTCCCCGGCGGGCACGGTGACGCGCTCCTTACCTACAACATCGCAGGACCACTCGAATTCCCAGCCGAACGGTGGTTTCTCTGTGCTTACGGTCGAACGAAATGTCATCCGCGCGCCAATCTTGAGCGGAATTATGTCGCCAGGTTGATTGTTTATGATGCGTTGACCGCCACCCCGACGCGCGCTCTGCCAGTCGAATGCAGGCAATAATGGATTTGTGCTTGTTACCTGCTCGTCTCCATCAGCACTCCGCCAATATATGCGCTCACCATGAACCGCTGTGACCTCCCAGTAATCTCAGGATTATCAAAGCGGTACCGATCACCTACACCAAATATCGGTCGTTGCGTTGGGTCTTTCTTTTCCGCTGCCTGTTGGAGCTGATTTTCATTGGAGTTGCCGAGAATTCCCAAAAGGGATTCACAGCTAGCCAAAGACAATACGACGAGCAAAGCGCGCAACCAAAACTGCGCCCTCTAACCCCGGCCTTTGCGTCGACTTTTCGCCAAGCCTCTAACATGGCATTTCTAACTCTATAACGTCCCTGCAAGCCAGCGAACCGAGAGCCTAACCTACGGGCTTCCGTTGTCAAATTCGATTGACAATTTTCTCTCAAAATGCCCCAACCGACGCTGATTCGTGGGAAATTTATTGTAATGGACTGGACCAATACGCCGGAAAGCGCGACAATCTACGCTATGAGGCGCTGCGAGTCGTTTCTAGTGTTGTCGGAGTGTTATTCTCCGTTAATTACAGTAACGCGACGAATTGGCACATAGGTAACGAAAATACGATGGCCGAATCCGTAACGTTGGCACGTAATGAGCAGGACGAACGTCCGCCGTCGATGCTTTCAAGGCTCCGGGCCGCTTTCCCAAGAAAACGTAATTCGGGGAGCCAAGGACCGCTTTGGAAAAAACTTTTGCCGGGTCCAGTCACACTTGGAATGATGGCGCTCCTGCTGGTCGCTATCGGTATTCGAGTCGTTGACCCGACATGGGTGCAAATTCTTCGGGTCAAGACGTTTGACCTTTACCAGATCATCAAACCGCGCGAGCCGATCGCGACACAGATTGGCGTGGCCATCGTCGATATCGACGAGCGCAGCCTGTCGTCGGTGGGACAGTGGCCCTGGTCACGCGCCACAATTGGCGACCTTATTCTTCAGATAGGCAAAGCGGGCGGTCTGGTCGTCGGCTTTGATGCTATTTTTCCGGAGTATGATCGAACGTCTCCACCAATTATTGCGGAAACAATACGCGGCGTGGATGTCGAAACCGTAAACCTACTTAAGAGCCTTCCGCGGAACGAGGACGTCATGGTGGCGGCCATGAAACAAGTGCGCGTTGTCGCCGGCCAGGTAGGACAATCTGATGCGCTACCAGCCGACCGACTACCAACCAGCAACAAAACATCGGTAAAGGGCGCACTCGGGGGAGACCCGGCACCCTTCCTATTTAGGTATCAGAGCATGTTGGGCAATGTGCCCGAAATTGAGGCAAACGCAAGCGGTCATGGATTTTTCTCAGTGGTGGACGAAATTGACGGCATCATCCGCCGCGTCCCACTGGTTGCCATGGTCGGAGAAGAAAAAGCGCCGCGGCCGGCGCTAACGGTTGAGATGCTGCGCGCGGCCTTCGGCGGCAACGGGATTTTTACGAAGCGCAATGTAGCTGGGATGGTCAGCTTGATTCTACAATTGCCTCGCGGCCAGCGGTTTGAGATACCAACCGATGGACAGGGCCGCATTTTCGTCCATTTTGCCAAACCGGATAAGTTTAATACGCCGGATAACTCGGGCCGGCTGTATGTATCCGCAGGCGACGTACTAAACGGCAATATCGGGCCAAACAAACTTAGAGGCAAATTGGTCCTCTTCGGTATCTCGGCAACTGGCCTCAAGGACATTCGGGCGACACCGATCGAACCGCGGCTGCCCGGGGTCGAGGTCCACGCCAACATCCTCGAGACCATCATCGCGGCCTGGACGCTAGACCGCAGGGCCAAGCAGGTGGTGTTCGCACAATACAAAGCGGCCGCCGAAGCTGAGAGGGGGCAAACACCCACTGACCAAGAGGTGTTCAAGGCAGCACAACCCGAACTGGCTAAAATCAAACAAAGCCAATTTTACTTACGCTACCCAAATTTCGCCGATACGGCCGAGCTCGCAATCATGTTGCTCGCTGGCATCGCCATGATAATTTTTGTACCGCGTGTTGGTCCAATGTGGACCCTTGCTGGATTGGTAACAGCAACCGGGGGCCTAAGTTGGCTCGCCTGGTATCTCTATTCCGAGAAACTTATTCTCATGGATGTCACATACCCCGGTGCGGTGACATTTACGATTTACGCAGTCCTCACTTTTTCAAACTATACACGCGAAGCGGCCGAGAAGAAGAAAGTACGCGGCGCATTTGGCATGTATTTATCGCCAGATCTGGTCAACCAATTGGCCGAAAACCCGGACCAGCTGAAGCTTGGCGGTGAAACAAAGCAAATGACATTCCTTTTTTGCGACGTGCGTGGCTTCACGTCGATCTCAGAGACATTCAAGAAAAATCCCATGGGCTTAACGCTGCTCGTCAACCGGCTTTTAACGCCTTTGACTGAAGCAATTCTCTCTTGCAATGGGACGATCGACAAATACATGGGCGACTGCATCATGGCGTTTTGGAATGCGCCAATAGACGACGAATTACATAGTAAGCACGCCTGCACATCTGCGCTCGCCATGTTCAAGGAACTCGAAGTTCTCAACGCAGCTCGTGAAAAAGAAGCCGAGGAAGCCGGTGAAGAATTCATGCCACTCAATGTTGGAATTGGCATCAATACGGGCGATTGCGTTGTCGGCAACATGGGATCCCAACAGCGTTTTGATTATTCCGTACTCGGTGATCCGGTAAACCTCGCGGCCCGCCTAGAGGGACAATCAAAAAACTACGGCGTTAAGATTGTTATTGGTGAGGATACAGCCAACCAAGTTACCGGCAAGTTTGCGACGTTGCCTTTAGATATGATTGCTGTAAAAGGTAAAACGGAAGCGGTCTCAATCTTCACCATCTTGGGTGACGCCGACTACGTTGTAACACCGGAATTTCAAAAACTACATGACGTACACGCGTCAATGATCGCGGCGTACTTGGCACAGGACTGGGATAAGTCGGAACAACTCAGTAAAGAATGCCGCACGCTCGACGGAGGCCAGATGTCCGAATTTTATGACATCTATGAGGAGCGATTTGCCGAATTTCGCGAGAACCCACCAGGCCCTGATTGGGACGGTGTCTTTATCGCCACAACAAAATAACTTTGCTGCTCATTTTACGTTCATGCCAACGCCCCCACTCTCTGGGGCGTCGCTAGCCGCAATTCGACAGCAATCCAAAGTTTTGGCTTCCTAGCACTGAGAAAGTGGTGAAATGAAAGATGATTTCGAGACCCTAAAGCTCGACCATCACGACAAGCATGTAATTGTCGTCACGCTGAATCGACCGCACGTCGCCAATGCCATCAACTCAAAAATGATGGATGAACTTGCTGCCCTATGGACGACTCTCGTCAACGACGTATCTGAACTTCGCTGCGTAGTGTTGACTGGCGCAGGAAAGCGCGCATTTTCTGCCGGTGCAGACCTTAAGGAACGAGAAGGCATTTCTGTCGAAGAATGGCGGCATCAACACGCGATACTGGAGCGCGCCGTTCTTGCAATGCAGGAGTTTTCTGTACCCATCATTGCAGCGGTCAACGGCGCTGCCTATGGCGGCGGCTGTGAACTAGCCCTGCTCGCCGATTTTGTATATGCCGCACGTTCCGCCCGTTTTGCCCTACCGGAAGTCACCCGCGGCATCATTCCTGGTGGAAGTGGCACTCAAAATTTACCACGCGTTGCTGGTATTGCCCGTGCAAAAGAAATCATTCTAACTGGACGACCGTTTGATGTAGAGGAAGCTCTGAGCTGGGGCGTCGTCAATCGAATGTGTGAAGATGCACAGCTTTTAGACGACGCTCTCGCGACGGCAGACCAAATAGCAGCCAATGCTCCGATCGCTGTGCAGCAAGCGCGGTTAGCAATGGAGGCAACGCGGATGGATAACTTCCGAAATGCCTACATAGCTGAAATTAAGGCTTACGATGTCACAGTCGAAACTGCAGATCGAACAGAGGGCATTCAAGCCTTCAACGAAAAACGTGCCACTAGGTTCAAGGGGCATTGAGGCAATATAAAAATGTCGCTCACAAACACAGCAGACCACATACTCACTATGGAACTCGGCAACGACTATCCGGAGATCCGGGATGCAATTTCAAAAATTTGCATAAATTTTCCGGGCGCGTACTGGCGCGAGCTCGACAAAGAAAGTGCTTATCCGACTGAGTTCGTTCAAACGCTCACTGACGCCGGATATCTGTCGGCCCTAATACCCGAAACTTATGGCGGCGCCGGCCTGCCACTTCGTGCCGCTTCGGTTATCCTCGAGACGATCCATGCCTGCGGTGGAAATGCCGGCGCTTGCCACGCCCAAATGTACATGATGGGGACACTTCTCCGACACGGTAGCACCAAACAGAAGCAAGCAAATCTTCCCATGATTGCAAACGGAGACCTACGCCTCCAAGCATTCGCAGTTACAGAACCGGACTCTGGTTCAGACACCCCATCGCTAAAGACACGGGCCATAAAGGAAGCGGACGAATATGTCATCAATGGGCAGAAAATCTGGACAAGCCGCGCCCTTCATTCTGATCTGATGATCTTGTTGGCGCGTACGACAGCTATCGACGAAACGGCAAAACGAACGGCAGGTCTATCCATCTTCCTGATCGATATTCGAGATGCTAAGGCAGCCGAAGGACTAACAATCCAGCCAATTGACGCATTGATCAACCACAACACGACAGAAATATTTTTTGAAAACTTCCGAATTCCGGCCTCTTCCCTAATCGGGAAAGAGGGTAACGGATTTCGCTACGTTCTAGACGGCATGAATGCCGAGCGCATATTACTGGCATCGGAAGCGATAGGAGACGCCAAATACTTCATACGCCGTGCTACAGAATATGCGAAAGAGCGAACCGTGTTCGGTAGACAAATTGGCCAAAATCAAGCAATCCAGTTTCCGCTCGCCCAAGCCTACGCCGAAGTTCAAGCAGCGGATCTCATGGTTCGGAAAGCTGCGGCAATGTTTGACCGAGCAAAGTTTGAAGACGCACAATCTGACGCAGGGCGGACGTGCGGCTCAGAAGCTAATATGGCGAAATTACTCGCATCGGACGCCTGCTGGAAGGCAGCCGAGACATGTATGCAAACGTTTGGAGGATTTGCATTCGCTCGCGAGTATGACATAGAGAGAAAGTGGCGTGAATGCCGTCTATTTCGCACAGCCCCTATTTCAAATAATTTGGTGCTTGCCTATCTGGGGCAGCATGTTTTGGACCTACCACGGTCATATTGACGCAACAGGGATGCTGGCTGAGCCTTCACCGTTTTTCGACGAGCACGGCCAACGTCATTGGATCAGTAGCACCGGCTTTTTGCCAAAAATAGTAACAGTTCCCCACCTGATGTTGGACGCCGCCGGCAGGAAATTCGAGATTGAATTCGATCGTTGTGTTACTGATGCCGACTTTATCACCAAACTTTCTGATTTGCGGAATTTGAAAGTCATTCAACTGCTTGTAACGCCCATCTGTAATCTGGGTCTTGAGTGCGTTAAGCACATCAATTTTCTGTTCTAGTGTGCCAGGAAGCACAACATGTGTCGAAGAGACGTCGGCAAACGAAGAGGATCAACTCCGCTGATCCGAAATTTGTTTCTGACATCTAACA
>CAVOAK010000103.1:0-8244 GCA_963693665.1 Alphaproteobacteria bacterium
AGGTCATCAGAAATCTTATTGAAGATGCCTTTGTGGACCCAGATGTGATGGTAAGTCTCCCAGTTGTCGTTCTGGAGCTTCCAGTTAGCATCGAAGCCCCAGTCCTCGCGTTTTCCAACATTAGTCGTGCTGAGATCAGCGCCGCCTATCAAGTCATGGAGCGGTTTGACATGTTCTTCGATTGGCGGTGCATTGCCGTCGAGATTGACGAAGATCCAGTGATGCCAGACCGCACAACGAACCGGAACCAAACCATACTTGTCCCAGTCGAGATCCGTGTTCTGACCGTTCTTCGTCCCATCGAAATACGGGATCGCCTTCAACTTGCCATCAAGATCCCAGGCCCATGCATGATACGGGCATGTCAGTGTCGTCAGACCCTTCTCCGGTTTTGTTAAAACCATCGAGGCGCGGTGACGGCAGACATTGTGGAATGCCTTGATCTCATGCTGCTTGTTGCGCACTAAAATGATCGGCAGTTTGCCAACCATGATCGGCATCGCATCGCCAGGATTGGGGATATCGCATTCAAAACCAACACCCATCCAGGTGCGCGGGAAAAAATTCTCCTGCTCGAGATCAAAAAACTCCTGGCTCGTATAGGCCGCCCCCGGCAATCCACCCGCCTTCTCAACAGGCCGGCGCACCGCCGCAATCGCCTTCTTGCCCAATATCTCTTCAACTGTCCGCGTCATTGTCCAATCCTTTCATAAACACTGCTTCTCAATACCAACGCCGTTTGCAGCGCTAGTTCTCCATATAGTCGACCAACATCTTCTGGAAGTGATGGATATTTGCTTCCCAGGTCGGTGAAAACACCACCTCGTCCGCGACCGGCGACTTACGCGCGATCTGTTGAACTTCCCAAATATCCATATCCTGGCTACGAATGCCGCCGAGATCGCCCTTTTTCCGGGTTGGCCCCATCCAGCGATCGAGTGTTCGCTTACGATCTGCCGCACAACTCTTAGAGTCGGCTGCGTCGCCAACAAAGAAGAAGCCCATCTTCGCCACCGTCTTATCGGGCGCGATCGGATCGGTCACGACCGAGGCGATATGATTTCCTGCTATCGTCATCGTTACATTGGGGAAAATCACGTTCGTCCCACCGAATCGTTCCTTTCCTTTTGGAACCGGAATCATCGGCAACTTGCTCTTCGGCCGCGGAAACGGTGGCCCGCCAGGACGGCGCGTGAGGGTAACAACCGTTCCATCTTGTTGCGTTATAGTCCAAGGCTCACCCGTCTTGAGGTCAACTTCGTCGGACATCTTGTTGAAAATGCCCTTGTGAACCCAAATGTGATGATAGGTCTCCCAATTGTCGTTCTGCAGCTTCCAGTTCGCGTTGAATTCCCAATCCTCACGCAGACCGACGCGGCAAGCGCCAAGATCCTGGCCATCGAGCAGATCGATCATGGGCTGGACATGCTCCTTCAATGGTGGAGCATTGCCGTCCATGTTTACGAAGACCCAATGGTACCAAACGCCGCAGCGAACCGGTACGAGGCCAAATTTTTCTTTGTCAAAGCGGCCTGCCTTATCACCGCCCCGCGAACCGTCGAAATAAGGTGTCGCTTTGAGCTTGCCGTCTAAATCCCATGCCCAGGCATGATAGGGACAGGTCAGCGACGTCAGACCCTTGCCAGGCTCAGTCAAAACTAGTGTCGCACGATGGCGGCAGACATTGTGGAAGGCCTTGATCTCGCCCTTCTTGCCACGAACAAGGATAATTGGCAGTCCACCGACCGTAATCGGCATCGCATCGCCAGAGTTAGGAATGTCGCATTCGAAGCCGACACACATCCAAGTACGGCGGAACATACGCTCCTGCTCAAGCTCAAAGAATTCTTCGCTGGTATATGCCGCTCCTGGCAAGCCCCGTGCGTCGCCAATTGGCCGGCGTAACGCCGCGATATGTTCCTTGCCAAGGATCTCTTCGACTGTCCTGCTCATTTCAACTCCCTCCAAGGCTCCGCGTTTGCGCACACTTCACACCAGATTACAGGCAATGTCCATTGCATTTTGCTGGCTCAGCCTGCGGAACACGCTGGACCAATTAGATTTTTCCCGTGGCCAAGCGCCACGAGGAGGAAGATGCATTTGAGCAAGTTCTGCTTGTAACCCCGCATGTCGAACGGGCCAGCGCATCTTGCATATACCCTGCTGCTGTAGATGTTCCCGGCCCTCGTCCAGTCTCCAGGCACTACCGGTTAGACTGGCGTGCTGTCCGCGAACGCTTCGCGGTAGCGTTGGACGTGGTCCGTGGCTGCGCGCCGATCAATTTCGGTCAGGATGTAAAGGCACAGATCACACGAATGGAACAAGTCATGAAGCATGAGCACCAGCTTCAGGGGTTTGTCTTCCTGCACGGACTCAAATTCCATGAAGTCTCGAACATAGACAGCATCGGACCACAGAATCTGTCGAAGCCCTCGGTTCAGGTCATTATTGGCGACCAGCGGCTTGAAACAGCGCTTGCCGAATCCCTCGAAAGTGTGGAACTGAAATCCAGCGCCGCGCAGGAGGCGATCGACGTCGCCGAATAATGGCTGGTCCTCGTACATCTCGACGAACTCGACCTCAGTCTGGATCAATGTCGCCTTTGCGAGAACCTTTGTCGCCCCGCGAAAGACGTCCAGCTCTGCTCCCTGAACATCGATTTTTATGTAGTCAACATCTGTTATTTCTTCGATATCATCCAGTCGTCGCGTCTCGACCGCGTGTTTTTTTCTGGAGAACCGTTAATTCGTGGAGATTTTGGAACTTTTAAAGCAGCTTGGTATTGGGCGGGTAGAGTGAGCCCGTCATCGTATGGTTCGTCTCGTGATAGGTCGCCGCTCCTCCGTCACCAATGAAGTGCGGATAAAACTCATGCGTCCCTGAATGCAGCCCGCGCAGTTTTTCGCATTCCTCCTGGTCGGGCTCGAAACCGATGACCTTTGCCTTGTCGAGGTGCAGAATCGGTGCATAGGATTCCGTGCCTGCGCCCAATGACATTGCGCCAATGTCAACGATATTTACGGTTGGAATGTCGGGGATGACTTGCGTCAAACTGAACTGTCGCATGCTTCGTTCCTTCAGATTCTTCGCAACTTTACTGGGGTTAGTTCTTCCTTAAGCATCGATGGGTTTAGAGGCTCTGCTTTCGCGGTACGCCATATAGGTCACGCTCGAAAGTATCATGGCGCCACCCAACCAGGTGAAAACGCTGGGAACCTCAGCGAAGATGACGTAGCCGATAGCCGCCGACCAGATCAGTTGTAGAAAGAACATCGGCGATACGACGTTAGTATCGACGTCCTTGAGCGCTTGGGCAAAGGCGAAGCTCGACAGAGTACCGACACTGCCCATCGCAGCAAGCCACAGGAGCTGGCGCGCATCGGGCCACTGCCAGACAAACAACGCGGGCACAAGCGCCAAGGGCGCGCGCAGCATTACACCGTAAAGGGTGATCGAGGCGATAGCATCGGTGCGGGTCAGTACCTTCATCACAAGAATTGTAAACGCGAACAGTACCGACCCGAAGATGACCAGCAACGCACCCGTGTCCACGTCCACCACACCGGGACGCACGATGACGAAAACCCCGGCGAATCCGAACAGGATGGCGATCCATTTGGCCCAATCGACCCGTTCCTTGAGAATGAGAACGGCCAACACGGTCGTGAAAATGGGCATCGTGAAATTGAGTGCTGTGACGGTCGCCAGAGGCGTAGTGCTTAAGGCGTAGTATACAGCCAATATACCGACCACGCTGAGAATACTCCGGGCGAACTGAAGCATGAAACGGTCAGTGCGAAACGAACGCAGGCCATAGCGCGGGACCAGCATTAACATCGTGAGCAACCCAAAAAATGCTGAGAAGAAGGCAATTTGAAATGGATGCAGTTCCGCCGAGAGATATCGCACAACGGCCATCCCGGAGGAGAAAGCGATGGTGGACAGGAACGCGAGACCAACGCCACGCATGTTGTTCGTAATTCCAAAGGCGCGCGCTGGGTTAGGCGTGGTCATTTGCAAGTCCTTCCCGCTACTAAATCAGACCACAACATTGCGCATAGTCCTGCGCTCGCACTACCGATTTGCGGCCCCCTTCAAATACCTAGGATTTACTGTGTGAACTCCATCAACAGAAATGATCGTGCCCTAATTCCAGCTAACAGGCAATTTGCCGGTTCTATTGAGTTGCCCGGTCCACTGAAGAATAGCGTTGGGCTGGGAAATTGGGCACCGAAGTTTCCGCTTCAACAATTGAGCAACGACGCCCATCGCGGAGAAGAGTGCATGCTTTCGGCTTCACGACTCTCACGATAATATGATCCAAATCGAATGCTTATCGAATACGTAAAGCGAGCACCAAACTGCGGGAGGAGAGTAACAATGGAAGGAGCGCAGGAGCAAGCCATCTCTTGGGACTGTCAAAAGGTCTGGCGCCAATACTATCACTACGTCGATCATCACGAGTACGAGAAAGCAGTAAAGCTGTTTACAGAAGACGTGACCTGGAAGGTGGAAGGGCTCAATCTAAAGGGGCGTGACGAAATTCTGGAGGCGCTGTACGGCGGACTCGGCAACGATACGATCCGTCATGTCGTCTCCAATACCCTGGTCAACATCATCGACGACGATCATGCCGAGTTGAGTGAGTACCACACGATCTATTACTCACGCGAAGGACGGCGAGAAGATATGGACAGTCCGCTGCAATTCGAGGGCCCGCACCGGCTCGGTGATAGTTTCGCAAAATTGAGGCGGGTCGGCGATGAATGGCAGATCGCCGCCAGAGAACAAACCCGGACAATTTTTCAGCAGCGGGACCAACCCATGGCATTATCAGAATGGGCCAAAAAGGAGGGCAAGGTCGACCCTTCGTCCTAATCCTTCTTAGCCTGTGGCCCGTCGGTTGTGCCCTCCGGTTATGACCCGGCGGTGCCGTGTCGATGTTGGATCAATTCGGGAGGTCGGCCGCGATACGCAACGTCAGAATTGTGTCAGGAGTGGGCGGCGGCTGTCCGCGGCGGATCGAGTTTGTGAGTTCCATGCCGTGAATCACACGCCCCCAAATTGTGTACTTGCCATCAAGGTGCGGCGCCGGTTCCAGAATGATGAAGAACTGGCTGTCGGCGGTATCGGGTTCGCCGATATCGTGTTTCGTGCCAAGCGTTCCGCGCATAAACTTTTCGTCTGAAATCTCAGCGGGTAGCTTGAGGCCCAAACCACCGTGACCCGTGCCCGTCGGATCACCGGTTTCGGCGACGAACGTCGGCACCACGTTGTGGAAGGCGAGCCCGTCGTAAAATTCCTCGCGAATTCGCTCTTTAAGGCGGGCGACGTGTTGGGGCGCAAGATCGGGCCGCATTTCGATGACCATCCGGCCATAACTCAGATCAAGATAGATCAGGTTTTCAAGGTCCTTATCCCGAATGGCGTGGCTGAACGCGTCATCGGTTATACCCGACGCGCGAGCGAGTTGGGATCGCTCGGCCGCGTCTTCATCCTGGCTCTTGGTGCGTCTCATCTCCTCGTCTGAGATACCTTTTGGGCCCAAAAGCGTAAACATTTGTGTGACCGCAGCCTGCATTTCAAACGACACGCCATCTGACCTGGTCGGCGCGCCTCCCGCCGTCACCGTCAGCACCTCGCCCGCGTTGACGACCGTAGTCCCAAAAAC
Organism: Alphaproteobacteria bacterium; assembly: GCA_963693665.1. Taxonomy (GTDB): domain Bacteria; phylum Pseudomonadota; class Alphaproteobacteria; order UBA8366; family CAVOAK01; genus CAVOAK01. The sequence goes on from CAVOAK010000103.1 coordinate 5,672, forward strand.
GGAGTCAACCTGGACCGTCCCCTCATGTACCGCCAATTCGGTTTGGCGCACCGATGCCGGAACGTCGAATACAGTTCCGCGGACGCCGCCGTATCCCACGACCAATGTCCGCTTATAGCCAAAAGCTAAAGTTCGAGCGGAAGAGACAGGTTTCAAACTCGCAGACGCCTGCGTAATTTGCCGGTTAAAAATGGGGTATGGCCTCAAGTTGTCGGCGACAATCAAGCAATAGTGGCGGAATTTTGCGGTGAGCGTTCTTCTAAATGATCGGCTGCATTGAAATAGGGCAGATTGTCTTGAGGAGAACAGCCTATCATCGCGAGGCGTTCCGAAACCTTAATTGCCTTCTGGTATTTTCGTTCGATCTCGGCGTGTGTATGTGTTTGAAACACAGCGCCACAGATTGAAATTCCGTAATGAGCTTGTAGTGTCCGGATCACTTTACCTACCAGCATTCCGTCGGCAATGACCGATAGGTCGAAATCTTTCTGTTTCACAATTTGAAGTTTACTGTCAACCACGTGCGCTCGGATGCGTGATTCGGCCGCCAAGGCCGCATCCCAGTAATCCGATTCGGTCTTCGTTGTCTCGCCTGAAACTTCCACAAAGGCCATACAGAAAGCGAGAAAGAGCAGTTCTTTTCCGGTCGCAGACTTCCATGCCGTACTACCAAGGCTGTTCCAAATAGATAAATTCATATCGTCATAAACTTTGGGCACCCGCTCAAAGAACAATCGGTGCAGCCCATTTTCGTTCAGCGAACTTCCGAGGTTTTGCTCTCGATAGATATCGACTGCTGCATAGGTCCCGCAGACTGGACAGGTGTCATCATCGTGGACATCCTTCTTGTAGATATGCGAACACCGCATTCCGCCTGGCAGTACGTTTTTGCAGAGTAAGAAGACGTCGTTTCCATCCTCCCCGTCTTGCTGTTGGCCAATCCAATTGAAACGATTCATGAATTGCATATAGGAGCCGCGATGGCTCCATAGGCTCCATTGCAGCTTTTCGACAGGTCCGAAAGTTGTCCAGTTAGAGCTCACATCGATGACGATGCATTTGTCTTTCCCAGGTGCTGACCGCAGTCCACGGCCAACCGACTGTCCCCACAAAACTTTCGACAGGGTCGGCCGAAGGTGGACAATGATATTGCAGTGCGGGTTATCCCAACCTTCAGCGAGTACGCCCACCGATACCATCGCTTCTATGTCGCCACCTTCATGACGCGCAAGAAGCTGCATTCGCTCTTTGATAGGTGTCCCAGCAGTAACGATGGCAGCTTCGATACCGCATTCCCTAATGCGGCTAAGCGTCGCTTTCGCAACGCTAATATCCGCGCAAAACCACGCAGAGACCGGTTTTGTAGGGAGTTTCAAACGCTCTTCGCTATAGCTCCAGATCGCATAGTCGATCATGGATGATCTAATGATTGCAGGTGCCAGTTTCGCAACCGGGTATTCACCGGCACTAACGTCGATACCGCTTAGATTAAGGTCATGGACAAAATGAGCTCGGTAGACTGGCTTTACCAAAACACCTTCAGTGATTAGATCTTCAATATTGGCGCAATCGATAATGGCATCGAACGCTAGGTTGAGTTGATCTCTCTGATCGCCCGTCCGACGCTCTGGGGAAGCGGTCAATCCGATAAGCTGCGCCGCCGCCTTACCATTCTGGGCGAATTCCTCGAGAATTCGTTTGTAGGCAGTTCCGTTCGGCGATACCCGATGCGCCTCATCTACGATAATGAGATCAGCCTTCTTAATAGCGTCGGTCAATATCTCTTTGGCACGTAAATTAGTAGAAAGCAGAATATCGTAATCTTTGAAAGCAGGCCCAGTGTCGGCCCCAGTAAGCTTCCGCACGTTGTGTCTTTTTCCAAGTGCCATTTCGAGCTGTTCCAACAATACAAGCCGGTGACACAGCACGATAATTTTCTTGCCGTTGTAGAACCGTTCGACAATCTCGCTCGCTAACACGCTCTTACCAGCGCCTGTTGGCGCTTTTAAGATAAAGCGGCGGTACTGTTTTGTGATCGACGGGAAGCTGTCGATTACTTCTTGTTGCCAGTTTCTAAGATGCATTTGAATGCGTATATCAAGAAACATATGCCCAGCGTAAGTGTGACGCCGAATAATGGACAATTTTCTTGTCGACATGCCCTGTCTGCAATCGCCTACATTGTGGCGGACCGCGTAGGACAAAACTGAGCACTGATCGAGCCCTCTATGTTCGCCTTGGGGCAAAAACGAACACTAGCTATTCAGTGCAGTAGCTATTCTTCACCGTGATATTGACCCGTCCTAACCTAATTAGACAAGTCATAGCTCTGTTATAGAGGGGCCGGACGGAGGGACAATTAAAACCCCCTCTGTTCCCCCATCACAAATTGACGAGCATCAAGGCGGCCGCTCATAACCCCTATAGCCTGTTATCAACAAAATTCGGCTTAATCCAAATCCGATTGGCGTTTCAATTCGTTGAAAGGTGAGCATTGGGTGGCTTTGTCCCCCTGCAGTTGAGCGAATTATTTTGAGTGAACCAAAATTAATCTGAAAATTCTGCTGGGCACG
>CAVOAK010000104.1:0-8228 GCA_963693665.1 Alphaproteobacteria bacterium
GTTGTGCCGGCTTCGTACCGAACATGCCGGAGGCTGTCGTGGCAATGCTCGCCTGCGCTGCAATTGGAGCGACCTGGACGTCTTGCTCGCCGGACTTTGGCGTTCAGGGCGTTCTTGACCGTTTTGGCCAGATCGAACCTCGCGTGTTGTTTGCTGCTGACGGGTATTACTACAATGGCAAACCGCACGACTCGTTGGCGCGAATTTCCGAGTGCTTGGGAAAATTGCCGAGTGTGGAGCGCGTCGTCATATTTCCATTCTTGAGTGACGTTCCTGATCTTTCTGGAGTCACGTGGAGTGGAGATGTGGTCTGCCTGAAGGCCGCTGTAGCACCCTATCTAGCCGGGTCGATTGACTTCGAAGCGTTGCCCTTCAACCACCCGCTCTACATCATGTACTCCTCCGGTACGACAGGGCGTCCAAAATGTATTGTCCACGGCGCCGGAGGGACGCTGTTGCAGCATCTAAAGGAGCACCGTCTGCACTGTGATATTCGGGCCGGCGACCGCGTATTCTATTTTACGACCTGCGGCTGGATGATGTGGAACTGGTTGGTATCCGCGCTTGCGTCAGAAGCGACATTGGTGCTGTACGACGGATCGCCGACCTATCCAACGACGAATGTGCTGTTTGACTATGCAGACGAAGCGCAGATGACGCTATTTGGCACGTCTGCAAAATATATCGATGCGATTGCCAAAGCAGGTATTAAGCTAGGAGAGACCCACAGGCTCGATGCACTCCGCACGATGTTATCGACTGGCTCGCCATTAGCGGCTGAAGGGTTTGACTTCGTATACCGCGATATCAAGCGAGATATCTGTCTGTCTTCCATATCCGGAGGAACAGATATCCTCGCCTGTTTCGTTGGCGGCAATCCTACCGGATCGGTGTGGCGCGGCGAAATCCAGGCACCGGCACTCGGCATGGCAATTGATGTATTCGACGATGCCGGGCAGTCGGTTAAGGGTCAAAAAGGAGAACTCGTCTGCAAGAATCCATTCCCCTCGATGCCGCTCGGCTTCTGGGATGATGAAAGCGGTGCGCGTTATCACAGCGCGTATTTCGAGCGGTTTGCCAATGTATGGTGCCATGGCGACTACATGGAACGAACCGACCACGGCGGCTATGTCATCTATGGCCGATCTGACGCAACACTAAATCCAGGGGGCGTCCGTATTGGCACGGCGGAGATTTATCGCCAGGTCGAGCGTATTGATGAGGTTTTAGAGGCTGTGGCTGTGGGCCAGGAATGGGAAGGCGACACGCGCATTTTGCTGTTTGTCGTGCTGCGACCCGGTGTAACCCTCGATCAGGGAATTCGGGACCGAATTTGCCAGCGCGTTCGCGAAAACTGCACGCCACGCCATGTACCGGCAAAAATACTTCAGGTCGCCGATATTCCACGGACAAAATCGGGAAAGATAACGGAACTCGCCGTACGGGCTGTAATCGGCGGGAGGTCTGTCGAGAATGTGGAGGCGCTGGCCAATCCGGCAGCGCTTGCCCTATATGAAAACTTACCCGAACTCGACACGCCATAAGGTAAAAATTTATCCGAGCCGGAAGGTGGACTTGCCCGGAGCGGATCGAACTGCCATGCTGCTAGTGGCGGAATGGGGTCCCCATCTGTTATCTCTTGAGAATGAAGACGGTAGTGAGGTTCAAAGCATGACACTTGCAACAAACAAGCCTGCAGAATTGGGTAGAATTAAACCTCATTTGCGGGAGAAACTCGTTCAAATCGAGCCGCAGAAGATCGTTCAGATCGCTGGAATGGCTCTCGCGGATCCAGACGTTATTACGCTGCATTTTGGTGAATCCGATGTGCCGACTGCCGAGTTTATTAACAAGGCCGCGTACGATGCGCTTCAGAACGGGCACACATTTTACACCCATCGCCGCGGTATCCCCGAGTTGAGGGACAGTTTGGCGCGCCATATGACGGGGCTTTACGGCGTGCCGATTGACTCGGATAGGGTCACAGTCACGCCATCGGCTATGCAGGCCTTGATGTTGACGATGATGGGGATTCTCGAAGAGGACGACAACATCGTTGTGATTGGCCCGATTTGGCCAAATGCAGTAGCGGCTGTTCCATTCGCCGGTGGTGTGCCGCGTGTTGTCAATCTGCGCAACGGTAACGACGGTTGGTCACTCGATCTCGACGAGTTATTTGATGCCTGCGATGAGCGAACCCGTGGAATTTTTATAAACTCACCCGCCAATCCAACTGGCTGGACAGTCACCCAAGAACAACAGCAATCGATTCTAGAATTTGCCCGCGCAAACGGCTTATGGATTATTGCCGACGAAATTTACACGCGCATCGTCTATGACCGGCCCGTTGCACCCTCATTCTTAGAGATCTGCGAGCCCGAAGACCCCGTGATCGTCCTCGGCAGCTTTTCCAAATCCTGGGCAATGACGGGCTGGCGCCTTGGCTGGATGACGACGCCATCATCGTTGGGCAGCTTTCTTGAGAACCTGATTGAGTATAGTTCGAGCGGGACAGCAACATTCATACAGCATGCAGGGGTCACCGCAGTTGAGGATGGAGAGCCTTTCGTTGCGAGCATGATTGAGCGTTGCCGTACCGGCCGTGAGATTGTTGGCAGACACCTCGCGGCCTTGCCGCGCGTCCGTTATCAAGAACCTAACGCGGCATTTTATGCATTCTTCCAGATTGATGGCATGGACGACAGCTTGGAGTTTGCTAAAGAATTGGTGCGTACCGCAAAGGTGAGTGTGGCACCGGGCTCCGCTTTTGGACCGGCCGGCGAAGGGTGGTTGCGACTTTGCTTCGCACGTTCCGCTGAGTCGCTTGAAGTGGCTATGGAGCGCCTTTCGAAGTCACTTTCCTAAACGCCCTACCTAAAACGGCGGTTTATCAGTACGGCATGACTGTCCCGCCCTGCTGATCTCAACAGTCGTCTAACGATTGAGCGATTCGGCTTGGCTATTTGCCGGCGGCGGCCTCCGCCAGCAGCCAGTCCCGGAAAATTACGACCTTTGCTCTTTCCGCGTTTTCCCATGGACTGACAACATAGTAAGCCGGGGCTAAAGGCACACTGATGTCAAAGGGTTTGACCAAGCGCCCGTCGGCAAGTGCTGCGGCGGCAATTGCACTGCGCGCCAACGCAACGCCTTGCCCATCAATGGCGGCCTCGATGACAACATTTGAATGATTGAATGTGGGGCCTCGTGCAGCGTTTGCTCCGCTGACTCCCATCTCACCGAGCCAACGCTGCCAATCAGTAAAGGCCTCGTCATGGAGCAACGTATGATAGCGCAGGTCGTCCGGTTCGCGCAGGGGATACAAACCGTCGTTGACCAATCTCGGGTTACAGACGATGAACTGTTCTTCGCCTAAAAGGCGATCGCTCCGCAGCCCGGCATAGGTGCCGCTACCATAACGAATTCCCATGTCCAAGTCGTCGCGGACAAGGTCGACAATTTCGTCGGAGGCGGAGATTAGAATATCGATCTCGGGATGCACAGTCCGAAACTTTGTGAGCCGGGGCACAAGCCAGGTCGCAGCGAACGAGGGTAGCGTACTTATCATCAGCACACCGGACTCATCTGTCCTGGTGAGCCCGTTCGTTGCGTCGCCAAGTGCGTCTAAAGCGTCGCGTACGGCAGGCAAATAGCGCTGTCCTGCCTCTGTCATCAGGAGAGCTCGGTTGAGTCGACGAAACAGACGGACGCCGATCGATGTTTCCAAATTCTTTATCTGATGGCTGATCGCTGCTTGGGTGACATGCAATTCTTCTGCAGCGCGCGTGAATGAAAGCAATCGTCCAGCAGCCTCGAAGGCTCGGAGCGTATTCATCGGTGGAAGTCGGCGCGCCATGATTGGCTCCAAGGTAACTTTCGGATTAGATATATTAATCTAAAATATGAATTTTGTCGTTTGTCAATTACTGGAGTAAGTCCTAGATATCACAGATACAAAGACAAAATTGAAGCTAGAGCATACTAGGTCTGTCCAAGTTTCTTCGTAAAGGTGACTGAAATGAATAATTTTTCTTATGGGCGTGCGTTGTCGTTGCTTTCATTCGGTCGTGAAAATGGAGCGGTAGGTGATGCTTTGGAGCAGGCGAATAACGGCTGCCAGCGCTCGATCAGACACAGCGCAGTTTGCATGCTCCTTTCCGTCATGCTTGTTGTGCGCTCAGGCGTGAAAACTCTGTCGGAATGGAGGCAGCGTTCGCGTCAGCTTCGCCATTTGGCATTACTCGACGAACATTTATTGCGGGATGTCGGAATTGACCGGATGACGGCACGCCAGGAAGCGTCGAGGCGCGCTTAGGATATTTGAACCCGGCCTGGACGGTCAAACCGCTTATGTTGGCGGTGCGTAGCGGGTCATCATTTTGTTGTACCGATTGAGAACTGCGTAGAGCGCAGTGAATTGTTGTTGGAAAGCGATCCAATCGACATCACCTTCCATCTGTTGATGGATCACTTGAAGTGGTTTGCTGCCGTCAACTAGCCTCAAAATTGAGGCCGCATGTTTTGGCAAATCGTGTTCAAGCCTCTTTCCTGAAAACTCGACCCTAAGTTTTCCATTTTCGGCAATGGTTTGAGCGAGATCAGGACCGGCAATATCGCGCATTACTGGAATAGCGCTTTCTGAGTTGGTGTTGGCGATCGTATCGGCTTTGTTGTCCGCACTTACACAATAGCAAATGTGCTTTATCAGGTCGCCTGAGAGCAGTTCTGCAAAGGCGCAACGGTCAAGCCACGAGAGCTTGGCAATCTTTTCACGGATTACTGGATCGCTTACGAGCGTGAATGGATCATATCGAATTGGCTCTATAAACGTGACAAGGCGAAGGCCTGCGACATCGACTTCCTTTGCCAGTTCATGCACCAGATACGGCCTGTCACGACTATGGAGCACGCCGCAGCAGTCGATGTAGTCGAACGGCCCGTATTTTGGGGCGTCGAGGAGAGATTCGCTAAGAAATCGAATATTCGTTAGGCTGCGTGCTTCGGCGCGGGCCTCAGCGATTGCGCGCGAGGCATGGGATAGGTCCGAGGTAAAGCACCTCCGAAGGGCAGCGGGCATCGGCCAGCTGCTGCGCCAACATGATTAATGCGTCTCCTGACCCGCCACCCGCGACAAGCGCGCGAAATGGCTCGCGGAAATCACGGTGCCCGGCGTAGATGTAGTGGTTGATTTCGTCGATGTGGCTTGGTGAGCCGACACGCAGCGGACCCGACTCTTCTGCGGGGTCGCTGCGGGTATGGGTAGGACTCGTACTGGTCGCGGACTCTGTTGTTCATGCGGGTGCTTGGATCATCTTGCTGCCGGCTCGCCTCATTATTTTCAAAACGCCAGCGGCCTGGACGGACGTATTTCACCGATTTTAGTGCCGTTGCAATTCGTGAGCGGGACTCGCATGAGATGCGCCAACGCGTCAACCATGTCTGCTTCCAGGGCTCCTAGCTGAACCAATATGGCCGTCATCATAGCTTGTGAAGCGCGAGTCGCACCGTCATCACACTTGAGCGCTACGCCTAAACCAAGGTCAGGGAGTGCTGCGACAAACACGCCCTCAGCACCGGTTTTAACCATCACTTTCTTGCCGGTGACCGCCATCACCTCGCTACAATAACGTTTGCGTCCCGCTACCATGTATGGCTCTGCAGCGATGGCATCGCGGATGCGCGTGATAGCCTTCGCTCGCATCTCAGGCAAAGCGTCTGGCGCGGCGGTTCGCGCCATCGCCAGTGCGATATTTCCCAGCGGTATTGCAAAGGCCGGTATTGCGCAGCCATCAATCCCGCGCGGTATGTCGGCGAAATCGAGACCACACATAAATTCCAGCATACCCATTACCCGTTGTTGACATGCGTGTTCGATGCGCACGTAGCCTTTTGTCGGTTCGGCCATATGGAGTGCGGTTGTCAGCATAGCCGCGTGTTTGCCGGAGCAGACGTTGTGCAGCGCAGATGGAATGCCGCCCGAGTCGGCAAGGGATCGGGCAGCTTCCCTATCGAATGGCCAGTGCGTGCCACATTCCAAGTCTTTAGCATCGAGGCCAATCTTCGTTAACCAAGCTTCGATCGCCTCAACATGCTGCGGCTCGCCATTGTGCGAGGCACAGGCCAGGGCAATTTCCGTATCGCCCAACCCGAAAGCCTCTGCCGCACCACTTTCGACAAATGGAATGGCCTGAACAGGCTTTATGGCCGAACGCGGAAATACCAGCGTTTCGGGATCGCCCCAATTTGCAACGACATGGGCATCTGGATCGACGACAATGGCGGATCCACGATGCCGGCTTTCAACGGTGGAACCGCGCGTAACCTCGACAACAATGGGATTGCCGTCGATTGCCTGTGGTTCCAGTTGGATGTGGGTATGTTTCTCTGTCGCCTTCGCCATGCCTTTAAGCTCGATCTTTAGATAGAAAATACGTCAACCAACTTGCCCCGGTGTGTGGGGGCATGCAAGGTTTGCAACCATGCGTGGCTATTTTGGCATCGGGGTTGAGGGTATTTCCAAGCCGATGAACGTCGGCAATCTGTTTCGCACCGCTCATGCATTTGGTGCGAGCTTTGTGTTTGCTATTGCGCCTGTAGTCAACGTCAAAGAGCTTTATCGATCCGATACTTCGCAGACAGATGAACATGTGCCCTTGCATGTGTTCGACAGTGCCGAGGCACTGCAGCTTCCGAAGGGCTGTACATTGGTTGGCGTTGAACTCCTGGACGATGCAATCGAACTCCCGAGTTTCAATCATCCGCCGCGCGCCGCATACGTGTTCGGACCGGAGCGAGGGTCGTTGTCGCCGACGCTCGTTGAGCGCTGCTCTCTGCTCGTCAAAATTCCAACACAATTTTCCGTCAATGTTGGCGTAGCCGGCGCGATCGTGATGTATGATCGTACGGTGACGCGGGGTCGGTTTGCCGCCCGACCACAACATGCTGGCGGACCGATGGAGGCACTGGAACCGCATGTTCACGGCGGACAAAAAATTCGCGGGCGGCGCTGATTGGCTGTTTAACGCGGGCCGCACCGATAACAATTGATTTTCGATTAGCGTGTGGCTTGGCAAGGGTGGGTTCGAGCGTTTATATGTTCTGTCTTATGACGTTATTGAAATCACATTTTAGCGGTTGGGCAGCGATATTTGCGCTGCCTTTATTGTTTGCATGGTCGTTGCCTGCAGCAGCGCAGGATAAAGCGCTCGGCACATTCCGCGATTGGTCTGCCGAAATTTTCTCCGAGGGCGGCAAAATCGTCTGCTCAATGTGGAGCCAGCCCACCAAGGCTGAAGGCAAGTATACGAGACGTGGCGATGTATATGTTTTCGTCACCCACCGCCCGGCCAGTGATCGACTCAACGAGTTGAGCTTTGAAGCCGGTTATACATTTAAGCCAGATTCTGATGTTTCAGCTGTGATTGGCAGAGAGACGTTCGTTCTTTTTACAAATGACAGCACTGCATGGAACCGCACGACGGAAGGCGATGAGGCCTTCGTCAAGGCTATGCGCTCTGGTTCGCGGATGGTCGTAAAAGGCGCGTCCAGCCGCGGAACACTAACAACTGACACCTACTCGCTAAGTGGATTCTCTGCAGCGCACAACGCTATCAACGCCGCCTGCAAGGCTCCCTAAGACCCTGTTCAACGCCACAGAGAATGGCTTGTCAGAGCCGGTCGCTGGCCTTCTTGTCCAATTCGAACTCTGCTGCGAGCTCTCCTTCCAGTCGAAGTAGATCGTCTGGAAGCGGCATACCCATCGCTCGCATACTCTAGAAAATTGTGCGAAGCCGCATAAAAATTTCATGGCGGTCACCGAGATCGCCTTCCATGTCGTCAATGAGAAGCGACAAAGCCGCTTCAAGTTCCTGTTCGTCCATATCTTCTGTCCTGCATGTAATCCGCCGGGTCGCGTGATTGACAGTTTTGCAAACAAGAGAGATCCTGCGCAATGACCTATGCGGTGGTTGAACGCAATTTGCATGCAATCGATGTGCGCCTGCGATTGCGGCTGTCCACCAATTCCCTATACTGCGCGCCCGTTGTCGTTATGGAATTATGGACTGCCCAGCTATGGCAAATAGAGCGCGTGAACAAGATATAAAAAAGATTGTGTTGGCCTATTCAGGTGGGCTCGACACGTCGGTAATTCTGCGTTGGCTGCAGGAGACCTATCGCTGTGAGGTTGTGACCTTTACTGCAGATTTAGGGCAGGGCGAAGATCTGGCGCC
>CAVOAK010000105.1:0-8145 GCA_963693665.1 Alphaproteobacteria bacterium
CGCGCGCTCTCGGGCGCGTTAGGTAAACGCCTTAAATACAATGATCTTCAAGAATTGCGCCTAGAGATGCGCAAATACTGTCAGATATTTTCGGCAATTGATTCGATTGAGACACAGCCTTGGGGCGTTTTCGGCACTGCTGGAAAAATGAGCGAAGACCCATTTGTCTTGCCAATTACTAATTTTTATATGACGGACCCGATCAGCAGATCCTCTGAAACAATGGCGAAATGTACCGCTGCTTTTGTTTCTGAGAGCAGAAAGGCGACCGGCACTGATGGCTGAGTTCTGGACCAGCTATGCTTGGCCTACCGTACAAATTGCAACCTATATCGTTGTGATTATCGCCTTGGTTTTAGTTGCAGTGGCCTACCTCACTTACGTGGAACGCAAAGTCCTGGCCTCCATGCAGATGCGCAAGGGGCCCAATGTCGTTGGGCCATTTGGCTTGCTGCAGCCCTTCGCTGATGGTCTCAAGTTATTGCTCAAAGAGACGATAGTACCGTCAGGCGCCAATCGATTTATCTTTGTCATCGCGCCAGTTGTCACATTTGTACTGAGCCTCGTCGCATGGGCCGTCATTCCGTTTAGTGCCGGAATGGTGTTGTCAGACATTAACGTCGGCATTCTTTATCTGTTCGCCATCTCTTCTCTTGGCGTCTACGGCATCATCATGGCGGGTTGGGCATCCAATTCGAAATATCCGTTCCTCGGTGCGTTGCGTTCCGCGGCACAGATGGTCTCTTACGAGATTTCAATTGGCTTCGTCATCATTACTGTGTTGTTGCTCGTTGGCTCGCTCAATTTGACTGATATTGTTATGGCGCAGGAGGGACTTTGGTTCTGCATCCCGCTCCTGCCAATGTTCGTCATCTTCTTTGTTTCTACGCTCGCAGAGACAAATCGCGCACCCTTCGATTTGCCCGAGGCCGAGGCTGAACTTGTCGCCGGCTACCAGACAGAATATTCGTCGATGACCTTTGCCATGTTTTTTCTCGGCGAATACGCAAACATGATTCTGATGAGCGCAATGACCGCGATATTGTTTCTTGGCGGCTGGTTGCCACCGTTCGATGTGGCACCGTTCAATTGGTTGCCCGGCCCCCTGTGGTTTGCACTGAAGATCGCGTCAGTATTGTTCGTTTTCATCTGGGTGCGTGGAACGTTTCCACGCTATCGTTATGATCAACTCATGCGGTTGGGGTGGAAGGTGTTTCTTCCATTTTCACTGCTTTGGGTTGTCGGGACGGCGGGTTTTCTCGTTGCTTTTGACATGGTCCCAGGCACGTAGGCGAAGGCATAAATCATGGATTTTCTTGATCGAACCGCACGCGCTTTTCTACTCACGGAGCTCATCTCCGGAATGTCGTTGACGTTCCGCAGCATGTTTAGGCCCAAAGCAACCGTTAATTATCCCTATGAGAAGGGGCCAATTTCATCGCGCTTTCGCGGCGAGCATGCGCTTAGGCGTTATCCCAACGGTGAAGAGAGGTGTATCGCCTGTAAACTGTGCGAAGCAATTTGTCCGGCACAGGCCATTACGATTGAGGCTGAACCTCGTGAAGACGGTAGCCGGCGCACGACACGCTACGACATCGATATGACGAAGTGCATTTACTGTGGCTTTTGCGAGGAAGCTTGCCCAGTAGATGCGATCGTCGAGGGCCCCAACTTTGAGTTTTCCGCTGAAACGCGGGAAGAACTTTTCTACAACAAAGATAAATTGCTTGAAAACGGCGAACGATGGGAAGTCGAAATTGCCGAGAGACTCTTGCGGGACGCTCCTTATAGGTAACCCAATAGCTCATGCCCCTTTCATTCCTCAATTACAGCATCAATCATGAACGAATTGACTTCATTTTGAACCAGCAGTGCGCCGACACATGATAATTCAAACCATTGCATTCTATTTCTTTGCCGCCGTCGCTGTATCAGCGGGGGTTATGGTCATTTCTGCCCGCAATCCAGTGCATTCTGTGCTCTTTTTGATCCTCGCGTTTTTTAGTTCTGCTGGACTCTTTGTACTGATGGGCGCGGAGTTCTTGGCGATGATTTTGGTCATTGTCTATGTCGGTGCGGTTGCCGTTTTATTCCTATTTGTCGTTATGATGCTTGATATTAACTTTATTGAATTACGATATGGTTTCCTTCAATATTTACCAATTGGCGCAGTCGTCGGGTTGATTTTATTTGCCGAGTTGGTTTTGGTTTTTGGCAGCTGGGTAGTCGCGCCCGAAGCAAGAAATTCTCTGGCCGCGCCGACACCTGAACTTGGCAGTGTTTCAAATACACATGCCTTGGGTCAGCTGATCTATACCGACTATGCCTATCTTTTCCAGACTGCTGGTCTGATTCTGTTGGTTGCGATGATTGGTGCAATCGTTCTGACCCTGCGTCATCGAGATGGTGTTCACCGTCAGAAAATTAGCAACCAAGTTGGTCGGCGGCGCGATGCCTCGATTGAAATTGTCAAAGTGCCGTCAGGAAGCGGGATATGATGTTGGAAATAGGTCTTTCGCATTACCTGACTGTCGCTGCGATTTTGTTCACATTGGGACTGTTTGGTATTTTTCTGAACCGCAAGAATGTGATCATAATATTGATGTCAATCGAGCTCATGTTGCTTGCGGTTAACATCAATTTTGTCGCCTTCTCTACGCATCTCAACGATCTCGTCGGTCAAATATTCGCTTTGTTTGTGTTGACGGTCGCTGCAGCTGAAGCGGCGATTGGCCTAGCGATTTTGGTTGTCTACTACCGCAATCGCGGGTCGATCGCCGTCGAAGATATCAGCATGATGAAGGGCTGAGCGAACGACGATGGAAGCCGCAGTCGTATTTCTTCCGCTTTTAGGTGCCATCATTGCCGGTTTTTTTGGTCGCGTGATCGGAGACCGCGGCGCTTATTGGGTTACGTCGACGTTCCTGTGCACTTCCGCATTGTTGTCGTGTGTCTTGTTCTACAACGTTGCGCTTCAAGGTAATCCACGGACTATCGAACTGGTGCAGTGGATGAACTCAGGTGTGTTTGAATTTGCCTGGTCCTTAAGAGTCGATACGCTGACTGCGGTGATGCTGATCGTCGTGACAGTCGTCTCTGCCGTCGTCCATGTTTATTCAATCGGCTACATGGCTCACGACCGTTCTATCCCCCGTTTTTTCGCGTATCTCAGCCTATTTACGTTTTTCATGTTGATGCTGATCACGGCCGATAATCTCATCCAGTTATTTTTTGGTTGGGAAGGGGTTGGCTTGTGTTCGTATCTACTGATCGGATTTTGGTTCGATCGTCCGTCGGCTAACGCAGCGGCCATTAAGGCATTTTTTGTTAATCGTATCGGTGACTTCGGATTTGCTCTTGGAATATTCGCAATTTTCTTCCTTTTCGGAAGTGTGCAATTGGAGACGATATTTTCGGCTGCGTCGTCACAGGCTGATGCTCGTCTCGACTTTCTTGGAGGTGACTTTCACGCCCTTACTGTGATCTGTCTGCTGCTTTTCTTTGGTGCAATGGGCAAATCAGCGCAGCTTGGCCTCCACACGTGGCTCCCCGACGCCATGGAGGGCCCGACCCCAGTTTCTGCCCTAATTCATGCAGCGACAATGGTAACAGCTGGTGTTTTCATGGTCTGCCGCATGTCGCCGCTGTTCGAATATTCAGACGTTGCACTCGCTGTTGTAGCAATTGTCGGTGGGACGACGGCCTTCGTCACTGCGACAATTGGCCTAACACAGAACGACATCAAGCGCGTGATCGCCTATTCAACCTGTTCGCAGCTTGGCTACATGTTTTTTGCTGCTGGGGTATCCGCTTACCCGGCAGCGATGTTTCATCTGATGACCCACGGCTTTTTCAAAGCGCTGCTGTTTCTCGGTGCGGGTTCCGTAATCCACGCATTTTCTGACGAACAGGATATGCGGAAAATGGGCGGGGTCTGGCGAATGATCCCGGTGACATACGTGTACATGTGGATAGGCAGCCTTGCGTTGGTGGGGATCGGTATTCCCGGCGTGTTTGGCATGGCCGGATTTTACTCTAAAGATGTGATCATTGAGGCGGCCTGGGCAGCAGGGACTGGCGCCGGCAACTTTGCATTCTGGGCTGGGCTCGCTGCGGCTTTTATGACGGCGTTTTATTCGTGGCGGCTTCTTTTTATGACCTTTCATGGCAAACCGCGTTGTGATGAGCACACGCTTGCCCATATCCACGAATCACCGAAAGTTATGATCGTTCCGCTGGCAATTCTTGCCCTAGGATCGATTCTAGCTGGCGCTGTTGGAGTCAATGCTTTCGTCGGCGAGGGTATGGAGTCCTTTTGGGGAGAATCGCTTTTAATATTGCCGATACATGGGGCTCTAGAAGCATCGCACCATGTGCCTCTCATGGTTAAATTGAGCCCGCTGGTTCTGGCATTGTTGGGCATCGCTCTCGCTTGGTGGATGTATATTCGCAAGCCTGAGACTCCTGCGATTTGGGCAGCAAAACTGCGACCGGCATACTTGCTTTCTTTTAATAAATGGTACTTCGATGAACTCTACGAGGCGCTCATTGTGCGGCCGGCATTTGCTCTCGGCCGCGGTCTTTGGAAGTCAGGCGACGGCCGGCTCATCGACGGTGTTGGACCGGATGGCATCGCTGCCACAACGCGACGGTTTTCATTGCGGGCGAGTGCGCTTCAGAGTGGATATTTATATCACTATGCGTTTGCCATGCTGATTGGCGTCGTCCTGTTAATTACTTGGTATTTCTACACAGGGCCGGTTGGTTAATTGATGACCGAATTCTGGCCAGCACTCTCCATGGCGACCTTCTTTCCGCTAATAGGAGCGATAGGAATCCTGACGATTCGCGGTACCGAAGAGGAAGTGGCGCGCAACGCACGTTGGACAGCGCTATGGGTCTCGCTCATTACCTTTATCATATCGCTTTTTCTCTGGATTGATTTTGATGCGTCGCAAGCTGGATTTCAGTTTGTCGAACGAAACGACTGGATGCCGGAACTCAATATTACCTACCACATGGGAATCGACGGTATTTCCATGTTCTTCGTCCTGCTTTCAACATTTCTGACGCCGATATGTGTGCTTGCAAGTTGGGAAGCGATTAAAACGAACGTCAAGGAATACATGATCTCATTTCTAATTCTTGAGACAATGATGGTCGGTATGTTTTGCGCCTTGGATTTTGTCCTCTTTTATATCTTCTTCGAGGGCGTCCTTATCCCAATGTTCCTGATTATCGGCGTTTGGGGTGGCCCGCGGCGTGTCTACGCAGCATTCAAGTTCTTCCTCTACACCCTATTGGGGTCGGTCTTGATGCTGCTCGCTATACTGACAATGTATTTTGAGGCCAACACGACCGATATTCCAACTCTAATGGGATTTGGGTTCTCAGCCGACTTGCAAATATGGCTATGGCTCGCGTGTTTTGCGTCATTTGCAGTCAAAGTGCCGATGTGGCCGGTCCACACATGGCTTCCCGATGCACATGTTGAAGCCCCGACTGCAGGCTCAGTGATTCTTGCTGGCGTCTTGTTGAAGATGGGTGCCTATGGATTTCTCAGATTTTCGATTCCTATGATGCCGCTTGCCTCAGAATTTTTCACACCTTTGATCTTCACGCTCAGCATTATCGCGGTGATTTACACATCGCTGGTTGCTCTGGCTCAAGAAGATATGAAGAAGCTGATTGCTTATTCATCGGTTGCGCATATGGGAATTGTTACTGTCGGCGTCTTTGCTATGAATCAACAAGCGGTTCAGGGCGCGATCGTCCAAATGCTGAGTCACGGCGTGGTTTCTGCAGCGTTATTCCTCTGTGTCGGCGTCGTCTACGACCGTATACACAGCCGCGATATCTCCAGTTATGGCGGGTTGGTAAACCGCATGCCCAAATATTCCCTTGTCTTTATGCTCTTCATGCTCGCGTCGATCGGGCTGCCAGGGACAAGTGGTTTTGTCGGCGAATTTCTCGTTCTCGTCGGTCTATTCCAGGTTAATACATTGGTTGCCACATTGGCTGCGACGGGCATGTTTCTCGGCGTAGCCTACATGCTCTACCTTTATCGCCGAGTGATATTTGGCAAATTAACTAAGGAAGAATTGTTCACTATTCTCGACCTAGACCGACGTGAAATCGCGATTTTTGCCCCGTTAGTTTTGGTTGTCCTGTGGATGGGTATATTTCCTAACTCCTTTCTTGATCCTATCGATGCCTCGGTTGCTCGTCTTATTGAGAACTATCATTTTGCATTGGCAACGGGTGAGGGGGTGTCCGATGTACTCTCGGCGACGCTTTTAGCAGGCGCACAAAGATGACGGTTCTATCAGAAATTTTGCCGGCTGCACCGGAGATCTTTCTTGCGATTGCCACCATGATTCTGATGATGATCGGTGTATTCGCAAGCCAAGAACGGGCAATGCGCATCGTATCGAGTCTCGCCGTGTTGGCTATCCTTGTCACGATGGGGATATCCGTCCTCCAGGGTCAAACCACATTGATTGCCTTTAACGGACTATTTGTGATCAATGCCTTTACGGTGTTCACAAAAGTACTGGTACTCTTGGGGTCCTTATTGACGCTCATCATCAGCCAGGACTATGCGCGCCGCGAGCATATGGCTCAGTTTGAGTTTCCGATTCTCATTCTGTTTGCGACTGTTGGTATGATGATGATGATATCGGCCAATGATCTGATATCGCTCTATCTTGGCATTGAACTACAAAGCCTTTCGCTCTACGTCATTGCGGCTTTTCAGCGCGATACAGTACGTTCGAGCGAAGCAGGGCTGAAATACTTCGTCCTTGGTGCCCTGTCGTCGGGCATGCTCCTTTATGGTTGTTCCTTAATTTACGGATTCGCCGGAACGACACAATTTGCGCAACTCACCGAAACCTTTCATGAAAACGGCGAAGCTTCTTTAGGCGTTGTCGTCGGTGTTGTCTTTCTAACAACAGGCCTTGCATTCAAGGTTTCAGCCGTTCCGTTTCACATGTGGACGCCAGATGTTTACGAAGGTGCGCCAACGCCTGTGACGGCCTTTTTCTCGGTCGCGCCGAAGATCGCAGCGATTGCGCTTTTCGTTCGCACCATGATCGGCCCGCTCAATGGCTTAGTGGCGGATTGGCAGCAGATCATCATCGCTATATCGATTGCATCGATGACGCTAGGTGCTCTGGCTGCAATCGCACAATCCAACATAAAGCGTTTGATGGCGTATTCCTCGATCGGTCATGTGGGGTATGCTCTGATTGGCCTCGCTGTGGGTACGGAAGCCGGTGTCCACGGTATATTGGTCTATATGTCGATTTACCTCGCGATGAATATCGGGACGTTTACCTGCATTCTCAGCATGCGACGAAATGGTCAAGCCGTGGAGGGAATCGAAGATCTAGCCGGCTTTGGAAAAACACACCCGCGTATGGCATTCGCGATGCTTGTCTTCATGTTTTCTATGGCTGGTATTCCACCACTCGCAGGATTTTTTGGAAAATTGTATGTCTTCCTTGCAGCGATCCAATCGGGGCTCTTTACGCTGGCTATAATCGGTGTCGTGACCAGTGTTATTGGTGCCTATTACTACCTGCGAATAATTAAAATAATGTATTTTGATGAGTCCGTCGAAACATTGGATCGGCAAACAGCGCGGCCCGTCGGATTTGTCATGGCGATTGCTGCATTTGTCACAATTTTCTTTATCATCTGGCCAACGCCTGTGATCAATAGCGCTGCAGTTGCCGCAGCTGCACTGTTTCCAGGCTAGGAGAATTGTCCGCGCAGCCGCAATTACCGGAATCGGTTAATCTGATTCATTTTGCCAGTGTTGAGTCGACTAACGACACGGCAAAGCAACTGGCTGCAAACGGTGCAAAGAGCGGGACTCTCGTTTGGGCCGACGAGCAGACACGCGGCCGCGGTCGCGGTGGGCACGACTGGCACTCTCCACCAGGCAACCTCTACACCACGATTATCCTCCGGCCGGGCAAACCGGCACAGGAAACGGCCGGCCTTTCCTTCATTGCCGCGCTGGCTATCGGCGACGCGGTGCAGGAACATTTGCCTCACAATGCGACATTAAGCCTCAAATGGCCAAACGATGTTTTGATCAACGGAAAGAAAGTCGCTGGAATTTTATTGGAATCGGCA
>CAVOAK010000106.1:0-8120 GCA_963693665.1 Alphaproteobacteria bacterium
GAATTCTTGGTTCTTCCTATTTCGTTGGTTTTGCCGTTGGTTGCCTTAAGGGCTCGCCGCTCTTACATCGCGCCGGGCATATCCGTGTGTTCACGGCGATGGCGGTAATCGCGTCCGCAGCCGCTCTTATCCACGCTCTCGTCGTTTTACCGATCGTTTGGTGGCCACTTCGGATGATTTCCGGGTTTTGCATTGCTGTCCTCTACATCGTCATCGAAAGTTGGCTCAATGAGCGATCGACTAACGAGTCTCGTGGGCTCGTGATGTCGCATTACACAGCCATCAACCTGGGCGTTCTGACGCTCGGTCAACTGATGGTCACGCTTTACGACCCCACAACGTTACCCCTGTTTGCACTCGCCTCAATCCTCGTTTCACTCGCAGCAGTACCCGTTGCGTTGACCGCTGCACCAGCGCCGGCACCACTTCAGATACCCCAACTCCGCATTGCCTATCTCTACCGACTCTCTCCGGTTGGTTTTTTGGGATGCTGCGCGGTCGGCGCGGCAAATGGCTCTTATTGTGCATTGGGACCAGTCTTCGCACAACAAAGCGGCCTTGATATAGCCGGCATTGCTTTTTTCATGAGCGCGACGGCAATTGGCGGCGCACTCGGCCAAGGGCCATTCGGTTGGCTGTCGGACAAGATAGACCGCCGTAAAATTATTGCGGCAATCTGTATTGTAGCTTGCATAGCAGCCATCGCAATGGCCTTGTTCAATGGTCGCTGGCCACAAAGTATTCTGTACTTCGCACTTTTGTTTGGCCTCCTAGCCTTGCCTCTTTAAGCGCTCTGCGTAGCTCACATGAACGATTTCGTTTCCGCAGACGGGTTCGTCGAAGCGTCCAGCGGCCTTCTTCTCGTGTACAGTGCGGGAGCAGTTTGCGGTCCTTTGATCGCGGCTGCATTCATTGAATGGTTTGGAAAAGAAGGACTCCTTTTCTTTACGGCTACAGCACATGCGGCGATGGCCATATTTGCCATACAAAGAATGTATCAGCGCGCGCGGCCATCTGAGGAAGATCGTTCCGATTTTGTCGCCGTATCGGCCGCCACGCCGTCAGCCTTCAACCTCGATCCGCGCGCAGATCCGAGCGATGAGGATTCATGGACCCTGCAAACAATCGCGATCCGCCTTGCCGTTGACGCCAAGTCCAGCGCGTCCTAATAGACCAGTGTCATTCATGCTGAAACCTTTGCTCGGTCTGACATTGAAGTTGCGCAAATTTATTATCCCCCTTCTCGTCATGAGCATGACTGTCGCTGTCGACGCTTATGCCAGAGAGCAAATTTTGCTGTTCGGTGCCATAAGCACGACAAACGCCATTACTGCGATCGCAAAAGATTTTTCCGAGCTCAATATTTGCTCGTTATCACCTGTATTTGCGGCGAGTAGTACTCTTGCGCGCCAGATTGCCGTCGGTGCGCCTGCAGATATCTTTCTGTCAGCAAACGAAAGCTGGATGGATTGGCTCGACGAAAAAGCAAAACTGGAACGTGGTTCAAGGGTCGATATGCTAGGAAATCATCTGGTTATGATCGTCCCAACCGATTCCAAGGAAAATCTTGAATTGACCGAAAACCTGATTGTGAAACTCGGCGATTCTCGCATAGCAATCGCCGACCCGGACCATGTTCCCGCTGGCATTTACGCAAAGGCGGCCTTGGAAAATTTAGGTTTGTGGCAATCGTTATCACCACGGCTTGCACGCATGCAGAACGTACGCACAGCGCTTGCAGTGGTTGAACGTCGAGGCGCTGACGCTGGCATCGTCTATGCCAGCGACGCGGCAGCAAGCAAGCGTGTTCGTGTTGCATCCGTCATCGACGCGAACCTGCATCCCCCGATCCACTACCCAATAGCAATCATCGCCGGTCGCGCGACCGACGATGTATTAGCTTGTTATGAACAACTTCTTTCGCCTACTTCAGCGGCAATTTTTGAATCTCATGGTTTCTCGGCCAGATGAACTGATGTCCCCACTAACTCCGCTTGAAATCGAGGCGCTTTCGCTCAGCCTAAAAGTGGCGTTTTTGAGCGTTGTCGGTGCGTTGCCATTTGGCCTTATGGTCGCCTGGCTGCTTGCTCGGAAGACGTTTCCCGGCAAACTCATCATCGACGGTGCGGTACATCTCCCTCTTGTCGTACCGCCAGTCGTCGTCGGTTACATCTTGCTTGTCCTCTTGAGCCGCAATGGGCCTATAGGCAGCTGGATGTATGACACGTTTAATATTTCCGTCGCCTTTACATGGAAGGGCGCGGCGCTTGCCGCTGGCATTATGGCTTTTCCGCTGATGGTTAGGGCCATGCGGCTTTCGTTAGAAGCGGTAGACCAACGCCTTGAATCAGCGGCTAGAACCCTGGGCGCCTCGCGAATTCGCGTCTTTTTAACAATCACGATACCCCTGATGGCACCAGGTATCCTTGCCGGAGTCATACTCGCGTTCGCAAGGGCACTCGGCGAATTCGGCGCTACGATCACATTCGTCTCAAACATTCCAGGCGAAACAAGAACGCTTCCGTTGGCGCTCTACTCACTGGCCCAAACACCGGATGGTGAAACAGGCGCCGCACGCCTAGCAGTAATCGCTGTTCTCCTCGCCCTTGGTGCATTGATCGCCTCCGAATGGCTGGCGCGACGATTAAACGCCAACCGAGGTATCGGCTAATGATCGATATCGATGTGAGAAGCCAGCGCGGTGAATTTAAGCTTGAGGCTTCGTTTCTGAGTGAACCAGGTGGCATCACTGCATTGTTCGGCCCATCCGGAGCAGGCAAAACAACGCTCATCGACCTGATTGCGGGACTCCATACGCCCCTATCTGGACGGATCGTCGTCGATGACATGGTCTTGTTCGACTCTGCAACCGGCGTAAACCTGCCACCGGATAAGCGGCGTATTGGTTACGTGTTCCAGGAAGGTCGACTGTTTCCGCACATGACTGTGCGACGAAATCTCACGTATGGGATGCGTGTATGCAGGGGCAAGATCGGATTTGACGCAGTGGTTACACTCCTGGATCTAGCGCTGCTCCTCAACAGACAGCCGCATCAGCTTTCGGGTGGAGAAAAACAGCGAGTCGCCATCGGTAGAGCGTTGCTGACCAATCCTCGCCTATTGCTGATGGATGAACCTCTAGCGTCGCTTGATGCTGAGCGGAAGGGCGAAATCCTACCGTTCATCGAGCGCCTGCGCGACGAGATGCGCATTCCAATAGTCTACGTCAGCCACATAATGGAAGAGGTCGTCCGACTTGCCGATACGTTGGTCTTGATGGCGCATGGATCTACATATGCATCTGGCCCTCTCGAAGCCCTTATGGCTCGTCTTGACCTCACAGATCTTGCTGGACGAAGCGAGGCAGGAGCAGTGATCACGGCCGAGGTCATCGAACACGACGCCGCCAGTGGGTTGAGCGCCCTCGCCTTCACGGGTGGTCGTTTGTTGGTGCCGTGGCTCGATCTCCCCCTTCGCACACAGCTGCGGGTGCATATTCGCGCGCGCGATGTTTCTCTCGCCCTGTCGCGTCCATCGGACATCAGCATTCTTAATATATTTCCCGGAACGATCACTGAAGTTCGCGAAAGTGCCGGAACGTCGGTCGAAATCCTCGTTGATATTGGGGTCCCACTACGAGCGCGTGTTACACGACTTGCAGTGGCACGACTTAATCTCAAAGCGAGTTTACATGTCTATGCTTTGGTTAAAGCGGTCGCAATCGAACACGGAAATCTTGGCGGACTGATAAAACCAAATGAGACTAGCGACCAATCACCGCAGCCATAGATACTCAAAAAATATGCTCGTCAGAAAGATACGCATGCTAACGATTGATTGGGCAAAATTGATCCAGATCAAGGTGGCCATAGAGCAATCGGCCTAATAGTTAGCGTGTCACATCGAAGTTTTCCCTATCCTTGGGCCGGAGGGTCAGTTTAGCGCTGAACTTCCGGCCATATTATTTCAGTGGCGCAATATCTCCTTAGTTTTATGCATTTTTGCATCGCTCAACCCGGCGTTGATCTTTCCGCGCGCTCTGAAATTACACAAGATTCTGCCCGTTTACACGAGATTTGTGGCATCTTTCATGTATCCTAATTAGTCGGATTCCAACATGGGAGAGAGGCGGGTCCGCATTGATTATCAGCAACAATGCGCGGCGGCGATTGCGGTTGCCAACGTGAATATATTTCCCAATCGCGAGGTTGCTGCAATGGCCGTAGAAATTTCAAAATCAATCAATTAGTTCCGCCGAAAATAGGCAAACAAACCCTACTCTATGCAGCAAAATCTAGGACATATACCCTACGAAGAACCCCCGCGTTTATGAACCGGAGCCTTGTCAGGGACCATGGCAGCCGGTTCTTGGACGATCACAAGAACATCGACCGCTCCGGCTTTTTCAAATTCCAATGTCAGAGTGACCAGCGCTCCCTCTACAAGGGGCGCATTTAGACCAGTAAGCATGATGTGTAGGCCTCCGGGCTGCAGCACGGTCGGCTCGCCGGGTGCGACCTCAATCGCACTGACTGGCCGCATCTTCATTATATTGTCTTGCATCATGTGCATGTGGATCCGCGCATTCGCCGCAACAGGGGTCGAAGCTCCGAGCAATCGATCGGGCAACGCCCCATTGTTGATTAGTGTGACGTAAATGGCACCACTTCGCGCTGGACCGATGGATGCACGCGCCCAGGGGTGCTCGATAAGCAGATCACCAAACTCGAGTTCGTGGGCGTATGCCGTCAATTGAAAAGAAAAAGAAAACACCAATACAGCCGCAAAAATTGCCATTCGCATTGAACTCGCCACCTTATTCTGTGCCCAGCCTCAGCTTGTTGCCAATTGTGCTTTTACCTCAGGATAATTTTCCAGAGATTGAACAAGAGCACTCCAAAAACGGCTTGCAAAGCGCCCTGTTAACCACAGGCGCACTTCGTCGTGCTCAGTCGCCCCTATTTGCATAAGCAAGCGATCGTGTCTTGCGATGAAGCGGATCTTGATGTTTGTGAGTCGGTTTGGCATCGGTGCCTTTATAGGCACCCAACCCAAGGATGCCAATCGCCGCTTTACGGTGAGCTCACCGGCAAATTGCTGGCCCTCAAGTCAGAATGCCGGTCAGAGGTTTCTGCCAAATGGGCTGGTGTGAAGGTTCGGGCGACCGCCTAGCGCGAGCCTGGATTCGTGACGTCTGCGCTGGAAAGATGTTCCACCGTTTCGCCCGTTTCTGTGAACGTACCGGTGACACGACCCGACCCATAAACCCACATAATTGTCATCAGCGCATCTCCGATGTTGATGAAACGGTGTGGTTCGTCCGCCACTAGATAAGTGCTGTCATAAGATTTAAGCGCCGTGCGTACGCTGCCGGTCTCGAGTTCCACCGTGCCCTCCAGCAGCGTGACCTGTTCACCGCAGTTATGAGAATGCATGGGTTTCTTTTTTCCCGGAGGAACCGTGGTCAGACCCGACGTGAAATTAACCGCTCCAAATCTCTCCTTGCCAACGAGAGGCGTTGTCTCTACCCCATCTCCACGCTTGATCACAGATGTATCATCGAACTTGATAATCATCGCTTTCAAAATTCCTTTGCTGTGAGAGGGCCCTCCGGGCAAGGCTCGAACCGGCTCCCTTAGTTCCCAGATAATCGTCTTTACGGGACATACATCTTTTATCCTCTATAATCCGTGGTCTGACGATCAAGCCATCGGGCGAAACAAGCCATCGGGTAACAGGGGAGGCAATGTGAAAAAAAATATCGGGCCGCTTTCTGGCCTCAAGGTTTTGGAGATCGCGCAGTATGCCGCGGGTCCGTTTGCCGGTCTACTGCTCGCCGACTTAGGGGCTGACGTCGTCAAGATTGAGCGCCCTGAAGGCGGTGATCTTATACGATCTTGGGCACCACACCTGGTTAACGATCAGGGCGATGCCTTCAGCGCCAGTTTTTCGGCTCTGAACCGGGGCAAGCGTAGCCTGACCCTCGACCTCCGTGACCCAAACGACGTAGCGACGGCGATCCGTCTCGTCGAGGCTACCGATGTTCTCCTCGAAAACTTCCGACCCGGCGTGATGGCCAAATTGGGGCTCAGTTACGACACCCTCAAGGCGGTTAACCCCCGACTCGTCTATTGCTCAGTGACCGGCTTCGGCCAGACCGGCCCCTCCGCCAAACGCGGCGCTTTCGATGTTACCGTGCAGGCCGAGAGCGGTGTCATGAGCGTCACGGGTGTTGATCCCGGCGAGCCGGTCAAGTGCGGGGTCCCGTTCGCCGATTTAGCCACTGCGCTGTATGCCGGCCTCACCATTCTGGCGACCGTCAACCAAGCCCGCGAGACCGGCCGTGGCGCGCATGTCGATTGTTCGATGTTCGGTTGCATGCTGGGGATTTCGGCGCTCCAGACGAGCGAATATTTCGCCACTGGCGAAGCGCCAAAACGCCTCGGCTCGCGGCATCCGAAAAATGCCCCCTACCAAGGGTTCCAGGGCAGCGACAAAGGCTTTGTCGTCGCAGCCGGCAACGACAAACTGTGGCACGCCGTTTGTGACATCGTTGAGCGCGACGATCTCAAGAATGATCCGCACTTTCAGACCGTCAACCTGCGGGCGGACAATCAGACTGAGCTCGCCACTATATTGCAGTCGGTATTCTCAACCCGACCAGCGGACGAATGGCTCGACGCCTTCAATGCACAAGGTGTTCCCTGCGCACCGATCAATACCTTTGAGGAAAGTCTCAACGATACGCAGACCCAGCACATGAATCTGGTCCGGGAGATGACTCTACCGAATGGCGTTCAGACCAAAACCGTGCCTTATCCGGTCGCCATCTCGGGCTTCGATCCAATAGTCGCCACCGCGCCGGAGCTAGGCGAACACAATAAACAGGTCATCGAAGAGTGGCTTGGAGTCAGTGACCTTTAGCCTTGCCCGCTGCCTTCAGGGTCTGCTCGCGATAAGCCAAGATCCGATCTTTGAGGCCCGGCTGGCTGGTTGAGTTAACCAGATCGGCCATATCCTCGGCCCGGGTATCTGCCGCGGTCACTCGAAACAACGCTTGGCTGGAGCCGATTGGAATCACCTCGGCGGCTTGGCTCGCGGCCTCGATAAGTTGCGGCCAATCGGCGGGCTCGGCGCGCTGATTTAGAAACCCTACCTCCAACGCCTCGTCAGCATCGAAGGTCCGGCATTCGTTCTGAATGTCGCGCGCCGCATCGCGACCGACGCAGGCTGCCAATCGCCGGGTTCCGAGGACAACGCCGAAGCCGAGGCCGGGCATGCGAAACTTGGTTCCCGGTGCTGCGATACGTCGGCTGCACGCCCCAACCAAATCTGCGCCGGCACCGAACACCCGTCCATGGGCCAGCGCCAGGGTCGGAAACGGCGCATGAGCGACGGTTTGCAACAACGTCTCGATTCGGATCAGCCGATAGACCAGATCGCCGTCGCTGAGGTCATCGAGGTCGGATAAATCAAATCCCGAACAAAAACTTTTCCCGTCGCCATTGAGAGCGAGCAGACGGGTCCCGTCTACAGCCGCCGCCGCGAACGCCGCGAGCAGAGCCTCGACCAGTTCGAAGGACAGGGCATTGGCCACATCAGGTCGGTTAAGGGTCAGACGCGTGTAGACCCCGCGTTTGGCGACCAAGAGTATTTGGTTGGCTGTATTCATGAGATTGTATTCACTGGGTTGTATCTATGTGACGGAGATGTCGGCTGAAGTCAGTTCTTTGATCCTTGGGAGTGAAGTAATTCAAAATAAGCGACTGAAAATAGTGATGCCCCCAGCAGCACTCGAACCTGCGACCTACTGATTAGAAGTTTGAGGTTCCAGTTTCGCGCTATTACCCTGTAACGGATATTATAACGAAATAGCAATAGGTTGTGGGATATCAGCCGCTATGGAACGCCGCCACCACCTTCGAATATGGTTGCACAAATGGGTGCCAATTGGTTGCTGCAATGGTACACTTGGCACCCATTAAGGGCCGCCTACCTTGCACAGAAAAATTACTCAAAAGACGGTTGCGAGCATCGTCCCCGGAAACGGTGAGATCATATGCTGGGATACCGATCTCGCTGGTTTTGGCGTCCGGTGCCGTCCCAGTGGACAGAAATAC
>CAVOAK010000107.1:0-7852 GCA_963693665.1 Alphaproteobacteria bacterium
TTGACGCTGTACCCTCATTGACCGCAACAACCACGACGACGCCGGATCCAATCTCGTCCTTCAACGAATCGACAAGCGGCTTCAATTCCTTTGGCGGAATATCGTCCAGTCTCCGAGACGTGAAGACGACTCCACCGATCTCGCGATTTTCCGGCTTTGATCCACCATCACCGCCAGCCGCCAACTTACGGCGCATTTCGCTTAGCTCACGCTCCAACCGTCGCTTATCTTCAACCAGAGATTCAACGCGCTCGGGCACATCGGTTACCGCTGCCTTCGTCAATGCAGCGCTCGCCTTGACAATTCTCTGGTAGCTTTCCACGTGGTTTAAAGCGGCCTCACCAGTCAGTGCCTCGACCCGGCGTATGCCCGCAGCGACTGATGACTCTTGGGTTATTTTGAAGAAGCCAATATCGCCAGTTCGCTCAACATGCGTCCCACCACAGAGTTCCGTCGAAAATGGTTGGCCTTCCTCAACCCCCATGGAAACCACGCGCACTTCTTCGCCATATTTTTCACCGAATAAGGCCAGTGCACCTGCTTCTACTGCTTCCTCAGGCGCCATCAGCCGCGTCGCGACCTGTGCGTTCTCACGAATACGCGCATTTACCTCGCGTTCGACCGCAGTGATATCATCATCCGTCATAGGTTTTTGTTGACTGAAGTCAAAGCGCAGTGCCTCAGGAGCGACGAGCGATCCTTTCTGCGCAACATGAACACCGAGCTGCCGCCGCAATGCCTCGTGCAGAAGATGCGTGACCGAATGGTTAGCGCGCAAGCGAGTGCGCCGTTCAGATTCAACGCGCATTTCCACAAGATCGTTGACGTGAATTACGCCTTTCGTCACTCGGCCGATATGAACGAATAAATCGTCCAGGCGACGCTGTGTGTCCTCAATGGTTATCTCAGTCCCATTTGCCCCCAGGAAGAGCCCGGCATCCCCAGTCTGCCCCCCAGCTTCCCCGTAGAACGGTGTTTGGTTTGTGATGATCGATAAAAACGCACCTGCGTCGACTTCGGTTACGGACTTGCCATCGACCAACAAAGCCAACACGACCCCTTCCGCAGATTCACTGCTGTATCCAAGAAACTCTGTCGCGCCAACGGTGTCCCTGACGTCAAACCAAATGTCGTCAGTCGTTGTGTCTCCTGAGCCAGACCAAGCCTTACGTGCATCTGCACGCTGACGTTCCATCGCCCGATCAAAGGCCTCAGTATTTACGTGTCGGCCCTGACCACGCAAAATATCTTCCGTTAAATCAAGTGGAAATCCGAATGTGTCGTAGAGACGGAATGCCACTTCGCCGTCAAATTCTGTCCCCGATCCAGAATCGAGTATTGCTTCATCCAGAAGTTTCAATCCTCGGCCAAGTGTCGTCTTGAAACGGCTCTCTTCAAGTTTAAGCGTCTCCGTAACCAGCGCTTCGGCTCGTATCAATTCCGGAAAGGCTTGGCCCATTTGTTGAACCAATGTGGGAACGAGGCGCCACACCATCGGTTCCTCGCATCCAAGCAAATGCGCATGGCGCATCGCCCGGCGCATGATACGGCGCAGCACATAGCCCCGACCTTCGTTTGACGGTAAGATCCCCTCAGCGATGAGAAAACTACAGGCCCGTAAATGATCCGCTATCACACGGTGTGACACAGCCTGGTCGCCATCAGCGTCCGTATTACTTTTCTCCGCAGAGGCGACAACGAGAGCGCGAAGCAGATCGGTATCGTATGTATTTTGCTTGCCTTGCAGCACAGCAGCAATGCGCTCAAGCCCCATACCCGTGTCAATTGATGGTTTTGGCAGATCCACTCTTTCGTCGGCCGAGAGCTGCTCATATTGCATAAATACGAGATTCCAAATTTCGACGAAACGGTCTCCATCTTCATCCGGACTGCCCGGAGGACCTCCAGGAACACTCGGACCGTGGTCGTAAAATATCTCCGAACACGGCCCACAAGGCCCAGTTTCACCCATAGTCCAGAAATTATCCGACGACGAGATACGGATGATCCGCGACTCGTTCAAACCTGCAATCTTACGCCATAGGTCGAATGCGTCATCGTCTTCGGCAAATACAGTGACCAACAAACGCTCAACCGGCAAACCCAGTTCCTTGGTCAATAGATTCCAAGCCAAATCAATTGCCACATCCTTGAAGTAGTCCCCAAACGAGAAATTTCCCAACATCTCGAAGAATGTATGGTGACGAGCGGTATAGCCGACATTCTCTAAGTCGTTGTGCTTTCCACCTGCCCGCAAACATTTTTGCGACGTTACAGCACGCCTATTGGATCGCGGCTCGGCACCGACGAACACATTCTTGAACTGAACCATACCTGCATTGGTAAAGAGCAACGTCGGATCATTGCGTGGAACAAGCGGAGAAGACGCGACAACTTCATGGTCGTGGCGTTCAAAGTAGTCGAGAAACGCGGTGCGAATTTCGTTAGCGCTTGCCATGGCAATCAATGTTGTTGGGCAGTATCGCGATGTCGGGAAAGTTAGGCAGACAACTCTCAAAATCAATTCAACTCGCGCAACCGCCGTTTCTGCCCTCCGCAGCTTTTATAGCGCGCCTGTCCCGGTGTAAACAGACCACCACGACCCCACTAGAGTCGTACTCAGAGGAACCTGCCTACACTCACGTCAGATATACGTAACCCCCAAACCAGGACTGCCGGTTCGGGGGTCTGTGACTTGTACGAATAAAGTTGGGCGTTACACGTTCTCGGCTTCAACTCCCTCTTCATCCTCACTCGACGCTGTCGTCTTCGGTGCATCGAGCATGGCATCAGCCAACAATCCTGCATTCTCCCGAATTTTCTGTTCTATAGACTGCGCAATTTCGGGGTTTTCAAGAAGGAAGTTTTTGGTGTTTTCACGGCCTTGGCCAATACGTTGACCATCGTAGGAAAACCAAGATCCTGATTTTTCAACGATTTCAGCGTTGACGCCTAAATCCAACAGTTCACCAGCCTTGGAAATTCCTTCGCCGTACATGATGTCGAATTCAACGACTTTAAACGGCGGTGCCATCTTGTTTTTTACAACTTTTACCCTGGTCTGATTTCCGACCACATCATCGTGATTCTTAATCGCTCCAATGCGACGTATATCCAGACGAACACTCGCATAGAACTTGAGGGCATTTCCGCCCGACGTCGTCTCTGGGCTACCGAACATCACGCCAATCTTCATGCGAATCTGATTAATGAAGATAACCATGCACCGAGAGCGGGAAATTGACCCTGTAAGTTTGCGCAGGGCCTGACTCATTAAGCGCGCTTGCAAACCGACATGAGTGTCGCCCATCTCTCCTTCGAGTTCGGCCCGCGGCACGAGCGCTGCGACGGAATCAACAACGAGGACATCGATTGCGCCTGAGCGCACCAGCGTATCTGCAATTTCAAGCGCCTGTTCACCGGCATCCGGCTGGGAAATCAACAGCTCTTCGATATCAACGCCGAGTTTGCGGGCGTAACCAGGATCAAGCGCATGTTCTGCGTCGACAAAGGCACATGTACCACCTGCCTTCTGAGCCTCGGCGATTACGTGCAACGCTAGCGTCGTCTTACCGGAACTCTCCGGCCCGTATATCTCCACAACGCGTCCGCGCGGCAGGCCGCCAATACCAAGCGCAATGTCGAGGCCCAGCGATCCAGTTGAAACGGTTTCTACGTCGGCCACATTTTCTCGTTGGCCAAGCTTCATGACCGAGCCTTTGCCAAAGGAGCGTTCGATTTGGCCAAGGGCGGCGTCGAGGGCTTTTTGTTTATCCATCAAATCATTTTCGACAATGCGCAGGGCTGACTGTGACATGGCTCATTCCTTTCTTATTTCACACGCACGTTTGTGATGCAATGAAAGTGAATGTACATGCTTTGTTCTTGTGCGCAAGTTCTTTTTTGTTCTTCAACAAAAATCCCGATGCTGCGTGCCTTAAAATCGTGGATTATGCAGGCGCAAGCCGACCTTTCAGGCTCCAAACATAGCTGATGACCTCTGCCACCGCCTTATAATGTTCGGGAGGGATTTCCACATCTACTTCAACTGACGCGTACAACGCTTGCGTCAATGGCGGATTTTTGACGATAGCGATATTGTTCTCTTCAGCTATTTCACGAATACGCAAGACAACCAAATTTTGTCCCTTAGCGATACATCTCGGCGCATCCATTTCGTCGGGCTTATATTTCAAGGCGATTGCAAAGTGAGTCGGATTGGCAACCACTACATCGGCTTCGGGGATTGCCGACATCATCCGCAATCGCGCTCTTTCCGATCGAATCTGGCGTAATTTCGACTTAATCAGTGGGTCGCCTTCGGCTTGCTTGTACTCGTCCTTCAATTCGACTTTGGTCATCCGCATTTTCTTGGAATACTGATAACGCTGAAAAGCCACGTCGATGCCCGCAACGACTGCAATAATCGACACGACCACAAGCAGAAGCTGAATCGCCACATCATTCATCACCGCCAATACTTGTGGCAATTCCATCATGGGCAGCGTGTCAACACGCTGGAATTGTGGAATTAGCACCATGATGCCAACCGCAGAAACAATAGAGAGCTTAATCAAGCCTTTGATGAACTCGCTCGCATTGTTCAAAGAAAAAATTTTAAAAGCTGCCTTTATGCTGATATTTTGAAGCTTCGGCTCAAGTTTTTTAGGCGCAAATAAGATTCCCTTTTGAACAACGTTGGCGCCGATAGCCGCGATAACCAAGATTATTGCCGGCACCATCAGCAACTTTGAGACGCGCGCCACCAAGCCCAATAACGCAGCGCCAAGGCCATCTTGCTCGAACTGAATTTCATGTGACGATTCAATGAAGCGCTGCAATATTGAGTGAAAGGTCAAACATCAACGCGGGAATCAACATAATCCAGGTGTTGAGTTCACGGCTCGAGGGCACGTCGCCACTCTCGCGCGCCTGCTCGAGCTTTCGCATCGTCGCATCTTCGGTTTTTTGTGATTTATCAGGATCTTCAGACATATCCTAATCCCTTACCCTGGCCCGAAAAATGCCGACATTGATGTCTCAAACGGATCAAAAAACCACATGATACCAGAAGTTAGGGTAACCGAAAGTAGCGCTAATCCAAGCAGTATCCGCAACGGCAAGCCAATGAAGAACACCTGAAATTGCGGCATCAGCCGCGCCAGCAAACCAAGGCCAAGATAAAAAATTATTCCAACAACGATGAATGGCGCTGCTATTTGAATACCAAGCTTTAAGCTTGACGTAACCAAGCGGGCAATCGAATTTGTAATATCCTCGAACATTGGTGCGCCCCGAGGGCGAACATTGAGTAACTCTCCACCAACGCCATGATCATGAGATGATGGGTATAGGTTGCAAAGATCAGCAACACGCCCATCAACGTCAAAAGCACAGCCGTAAATGCGCCTTGATCCGGCATCAATGGATTAAACAGCGCCGCGAAACAAAAGCCTCCCATGACTGACATCACGGTACCGGCAGTTGCGAGTGCGGTTATTAACAGTCGCGCCACCGTGCCTATGAAAATACCAATGACAATCTCGCTGCCGACAAGAACCATGATACGGATGGGGTTTGCAGGAAGGTTTGGCAAACTTTCCTGCAACAACGGTGCAATGAGCAATGATATTAAGAATGCCAGTTGGAGCCGGATCCGCGGCGCTACATACGCCTCGCCGATCCGATTCACGCGAACACAAGCTCATAGCCAAAGATCTCAACTGGCAGGAGATCCTGCAGCATCGATATCAGCTAATGTTTACTATTCGGTCGACGATGCTGCCCATAAACACGGTCAACTCGTTGAGTATGAATGGCAAAAGCAACATTAATACAAAAAACATCACAACGATTTTTGGCACGAATGTCAGCGTTATTTCCTGAATTTGTGTGAGTGCTTGAACAGAGATCGAAACGTGCGGCAAAAAATGCCGGGCGAGAAAATGATAATGCGGCAAAAAGTTCCGTTGCCGTCGCGCTCAGCTATGTGTCGGATGGTGATTAAGGCGCGCCAAAAGTCGTTGCAAGCGGACGCGGTTCGTTGGCAGAGAAAATTCTTGAAATCGCATTTGCAAACGATGTCAAAGTGCGCGAAGACCCTGATCTTGCGGAAATGCTCGCCGCTGTAGATCTGGACAGCGAGATTCCGGTTGAGGCCTTCATCGCAGTGGCAGAGATATTGCGTTACGTCTATGCAGCAAATGGCACCACTTCACCAGAGGTCACCCAATGATGACGACGAAGGCTGAACTACTGACAGAATTAAGCGATATTTCAAGCGTCGTAAGCGATGCGCGAAAGAAACTGGAAGACGATGAGCATGTCTTCCTTAGCGGCATCGATTCGCGAATTGCAGAGACTTTCCGCTCTGTCGTCGATCTGCCGCCTGACGACGCGCTCGAAGTTCGTCCAATTTTGAGCTCATTATTGGACGATCTGAAGGTTTTTTCCGAGGAATTGGAATCGAAGGTTACCACTATATCAGCAGAGGGTGCATAATCTGCACTCCAGTCTCCAATTTTGCGGCTTAGCCGCGCATAGGTGCCGATGGACTTGGACGATTATTTCCGTTTTCCTCTGGCGTATTGCACATCGGTAACGTTCGCGACACGCTTCGCAGATTGTTGATTGGCGGAAAGCGGTTACGCTCCGCAATTGCCCGGTCCGGTACTATATGCCCATCAAGAATACCACGTACGGCGTCGGAAATTGGCTCGTTATGGTCGTCACCTTCGACAAGAACGGTAAAGAGGCCCGTAATACTACCGCGGCCCATTCCCGGTCCCGCACGCTCCAGGAACCGCGGCAGTTCGGAAAAAACTGTCGGCGTATAACCCTTACTTGCCGGCGGTTTGCCAACAGAGAGCCCAATTTCACGCTGTGCCATAGCGAATCGAGTGATGCTGTCCATTAGGCACAAAACGTCTTTGCCTTGATCTCGGAAATACTCCGCTACAGTCATCGTCACGTACGCTGCTTGCCTACGTAGCAGCGCCGATTCGTCCGATGTAGCAACAACCAAAACGCTGCGTTTCAACTCTTCCTCACCCAAATCTTCAGCAATTAATTCCTTCAACTCGCGACCACGTTCGCCAATCATCCCAATGACAATGACCTCCACGCTGGAATAGCGTGCAAGCATTGAAAGAAGAGTCGATTTGCCGATGCCGGAGCCTGAAAAAATACCCATCCTTTGGCCACGGCAACACGTAAGAAATGTGTTTACCGCGCGTATTCCAAGGTCAATCTTCCCCTCGACGCGATTCCTGGAATGAGCAGAAGGAGGTGGGCTACGGACGCCGTAGCCTGTCGCGCCTTGCAGCAACACGCCCTTATTATCCACCGGTTTAGCAAAGGCATCGACAACATGCCCGAGCCAGCTCTCATCGGGATAAATCAGCGGATCAGAGTCGACGAGTTACGACTGCGCAACCAAGCCCAACACCTTCAAGTGACGCAAAAGGCGTCGCAAGCGCACGATCATCCCTAAATCCAATGATTTCACACATGATTGTGCGGTCCCACGACCGGCGATACTGCAGCGATCACCGATAGAGAGATAACCTTGAATGCCCTTGATTTCGATCAATATCCCTTGAACTGCAGCGACGCGGCCCCGAAACACCGATTCACGAATATGGGACAGTTCGGGTAGTAGATGTTCGGCAAATTATTGGTCCGCCTGCCAAAGGAGATAATTCCCCATATTGTCTACCATATTCTGCGTTCAAACGCGATTTTCGCACGGAAAAGTTTTCGTGCACTACTTCCTTGAAATGGCAGGAGACGCGGGTTGTCAATGCATCTCACCATGGGCTATATCCTCTTCAGGTCGTGGCATGCGACAATC
>CAVOAK010000108.1:0-7844 GCA_963693665.1 Alphaproteobacteria bacterium
TGTTTAGCGGAAATCGAGCTTTCGCCATGAACTCTGCATACGTCATAGCTCCGCTACGCTATCGTAGAATATACTCGCTACCAAGTGATTATTTTCGCTCTAGTGAGCGTAGAAAAACTAAATTTAAACCGATTATGAAGGGACACCTGCCATCACTCAATGCGCTTCGTGCTTTTGAGGCGGCAGCACGGCATCAAAGTATTACGAAGGCGGCGGAAGAACTACACGTCACACCAGCGGCGGTGCGCCATCTTGTCCGGAATCTCGAAGATGATTTAGGCGTAAAGTTGTTGCGCCGCACAAGTGGACGCATGATTACCACAGAAAAAGCGATGGCGGACCTGAAAAGCCTGAACATTGCGTTTGATTTAATCTCTGAAGCAGCATCCAAACTTCACGACGGCGGCGAATGGCAAACGCTCACAGCGCGCGTCGGTCCTTCTTTGGCAGCAAGTTGGTTAGTCCCACGCCTCTACCGATACAAAGAGACTAACCCAAATATAGAACTTCGGCTCGACGCAACGACCAACCCAGTCGATTTCACAAGCAAGGATATCGACATTGCGATCGGCTATGGTCGGGACCGCACGTATTCAGGCCTCCATGCCAAATTGCTGTTCGCACAGGAGATATATCCGGTCTGCAGTCCAAAGTTGCTCAGCGGAACCAATGCGCTGAAGCAGCCCGATGACCTTCGTCATCACACATTGTTGTATGAGGATTGGATCATTGAGGACGGCAGTTGGCCTGACTGGTCGATTTGGCTTGAGGCGGCTAACGTTACGGGGATCGAAGCATCGCGTGGGCCACGGTTTCCCCAGCAAAGTCTTGCGACACAGGCGGCCGCGCAAGGTCAAGGAGTGGCATTGGAAAGCACAGTTCTCGTCGACAATAACTTATTGACAGGTCGACTCGTCAGGCCGTTTGAATTCTCACTCAAGACCGATGTAGGAATTTATATTTTTTGTCCGTCGGAGACCATCGATACACCAAAAGTCGCGGTATTTCGTGACTGGTTGTTGGCAGAAATGTCTCGATAAACGCACATTCCAAAAATAAAACCTGCGCGCCTAAACCCGACTTGCAGCAACGGCGCCCTCTACGACGAGGTTGCCGCCTTCGAAACGATTAAATGCAAATGGTTTGATCATGTCATGTGGTTCGTCGCGGGCGATCAAGTCGGCAAACATCTTGCCAGAAATCGGTATCGCCTTAAATCCGCCGGAGCCCCACCCAACATCGAGATAAAGTCCGCCAAGCGGCGTTTTTGAAATAATCGGACTGTTATCATAGGAAATGTCGATCATTCCTGCCCATTGTCGTAAAAGTTGAATACGCCGGAAAATCGGAAATATCTCCGTCATCGCCGCAATCACACCTTCTGTCACCCGCAGCGAACCACGCTGTCCATAAGACGGATAAGGATCGGCGCCGCCACCAACAACGAGTTCACCTTTGTCGGACTGCGACAAGTAAACGCCATACCCTGGGCAGGTCACAACGATATCGAGGATCGGTTTTATTGGCGTCGATGCAAATGCCTGCAACGGATGCGTCTCGATCGGCAGACGTAATCCGGCCATCTCTGCAATAACGCCCGCATGTCCGGCAACGGCAACACCAACCTTCTTTGCCCGAATCACACCCCGGGTCGTCTCCACGCCGGTAACCTGTCCGCCCTCGCGAAGCAGGCCCTTTACCTCACAGTTTTGAATTATGTCGACACCGCCCGCATCGGCCGATCGAGCATATCCCCAGGCGACCGCATCGTGGCGCGCAATTGCCGCGCGACCCTGATAGACACCTGAAAGAATTGGCAGCCTCGCGTTGGGCGCGTTGTGTAGAATCGGGACAAGTTTCTTGACTTCATCGAGCGTCAACATCGTGTAGTCGGCGCCGTAGATATGCATTGTATTGAGGCGGCGCATAGCATCCTTACTGGAGCTTGCGCTTTGAATGCATGACACCATGCCGCGCTGACTGAACATAATGTTGTAGTTGAGCTCCTGGCTGAGCCCTTCCCACATTTCGATTGATTTATCGAAAAATGGAATCGACGCCTCGCGCAAATGATTGGAGCGCACAGTCATCGTGTTGCGGCCTGTGTTGCCACCTCCAAGATAGCCTTTTTCGACCACTGCAACATTCGTTATCCCGTGATCTCTGACCAGGTGATGTGCAGTCGCAAGCCCATGTCCACCGCCACCGATAATAATGACGTCGTATTCGGGCTTGAGCTCCGGGCTGCGCCAGGCTTTCTCCCAAGATTTGTGATAGTCACCGGAATTCTTGAGGAGGCTGAATATCGAGTAGCTTTTCTTCATCGTGATCCAAATTCTCTAGAGGTAGTTAAAACGAGTTTTACCGCCCTTTGTATGGCAATTCAAAAGTTTCTCGGCCAGCGGATTTTCAAATTTCCAATTTCAACTGGACCTGTCGACGTCAACGCGCTCAGCATCGTTGGCAGCAGACACAAGTACCGCATCAAATACCGCCATGTTGTGAATCGCGTCTTGAGACGACAATGGATATGGCGCCCCTCCCGCGGCCGCGATTGCAAATGCCTCAAGTTCAGCACGCTCGATATCCGTCGCTGGATAGCGCCGTGTCTTCAGTTCCTCACCAATCATGCAAATATCCATGATTTCCTGACTGCGCATGTGTGCCCAACCCTTTGTGCCAAACACCTGCAACCGCCAAATATGCGCAGTTGCGGTTAGCGTTGCCATATATCCCGACATGCCGTTCGCAAATCGACACAACAACGATGTCGTATCATCCATATCGACCTGCAAAATCAGCCGTAGACTTTGACACCGCACACTTTCGATCTCGCCGCAAAGATGAATCATTGCATCGGTGACGTGGACTCCCATCCCGGTCATCCCGCCCGCTGGACTCTCTTCGCCGGTCGCGCGCCACATTCCAGGGACATAGTCCAGTCCGCCGGGGACCGAGAAATTTCCCTCGATGTGAAGAATCGTCCCAAGTTCTCCGACATCGATCATCGATTTTAGATCATGCATCGCAGGAAGGAACCGGCGGTTGTGACCAAGCGCCAGCACGACCCCCGCGGCCTCGCAGGCGGCAACAGCCGTAACCGCGCTGGCTTTATCCAGCGTCAGTGGTTTTTCGACGAACACATGCTTTCCCGCAGCGGCGGCAGCTGCAATTTGTGACGCGTGTTGCGAATGGGGCGTTGCCAGAAGAACCGCATCTAAGGTCGGTTCGTCTAGAATTGCCAAATAGTCGTCCGAGAGTTCGATTGCACGTGAGGCGCAGAAATCTGCAGCCTTGGACGGCGTCCGTGTCACGCCGTGGGTAACACGGATATGTTCGCTTTTTGGCTGGCCGTCGCGCTGTACAGAATTAACGAGGCGTTGCCCCCAGCGGCCTAACCCGACGATTGCTGTATTTAACATACTGTCTGCCAATCAATATATTGCGTCGTTCCAACCACTGATTTAGGTCGGACCATACATCAAGGCATTGATATCGCCAGCACTCAATAAAAATTTTCCGGCTTGTATCGTTCAATTTCTATTTCATCACCGCCGTGCTGCCGTAGACAAAAACCGCCTGCGAGCGATAGTGTGCACGCCTATGACAAACACAGTTCCTATGAACTCACATTGCCGCAAATCAGCCGCTTGACCGAGATCAAGGACCAGCCCTTTCCAATGGCTTAAGGAGCAACCATGACCGCTTGGATCAATATGACGACCTATGATGACTCTGAAGGTTATTTGCGCGAGCTTTATGATCGCGTCAAGGGCCCAAATAACAATGTGGACAATGTTATGAAAATCCACAGCCTGCGGCCCCATACGATGGAAGGCCATAGTGCAATTTACAAGAGCATCCTGCATCACACCGGCAATACAACGCCGACCTGGTTTCTGGAGGCTTTAGGCGTATACACATGCCTCAGCAACAAGTGCGACTACGCGGCATCACATCATTTTGCCGGCATGAGCCGGCTTGTTGACGATCAGGACCGTTCCAACGCGATTTATAAGTCGTTTGTCGACGGCAAACCGGAAAACGCGTTCGAGGGAAAAGAACTCGCCCTTTTACAGTATGTTCGAAAGCTCACATTGCATCCGGACAAGATGGAAGAGTCCGATATTGTCGCAATGCGGGATGCCGGAGCAAACGATGGCGAAATCTTTGAGGCAAACCAAGTCTGTGCCTATTTCAATTATTCGAACCGTCTCTTGAACGGTCTTGGCGTGACCACCGCCGGCGATATACTTGGTCTCTCGCCGCCGACGTCAGAAGATATGGACAGTTGGGAGCATGCATAAGTTGCCACGCAAATGCCTCGACGATTCGCGGCGAGACACGGCTAATTTGACAAAATTTACGTTGCAGAAACGAGGAATGAGCCCCAATTTAGGAATATGAAGACAAGCGGGCCGAATGAGCGCGCAATACAAATTGGAGGTCTGGGGAAGGCCACAGCTTAACAAATAGATAGGTATATTCCATGTACTTACGTAACACCTGGTATGTAGCGGCAACGAGTCAAGAAATCGACCGCACGCTTAAGCATCTCGAAATTCTCGGAGAGAATATTGTCTTTTACCGGACTGAGGCCGGTGCACCAGTAGCGCTCGAAGATGCGTGTCCACACCGCAAGCTTCCACTCTCCATGGGACGCATCATCGGTGATACTGTGGAGTGCGGTTATCACGGGTTGACCTTCGATTGCACGGGGTCCTGTGTCGCTGCACCGACGCAAGCGGGGCAAGTTCCTCCTGGTGCTGTCGTGCGCAGCTACCCGGTCGCTGATAGGTGGGGTCTCGTTTGGGTTTGGCCGGGCGATCCGGCCCTTGCCGATGAAGATAAGATTATCCAAATTGAGAATGCCGACAACCCAAATTGGAAGCTTGTCGGCGGTGATGCACTGACTTGCGAGTGCAACTACCTCTATATGACGGACAATCTACTCGACCCGTCTCACGTTGCTTGGGTGCATCAGACATCCTTCGCAGGAGCTGGAACTGAGGACGTGCGGTTAAATATCAAGGTAACGGATGAAGGCGCACTTGTTCATCGCTGGTTGGAAAATCGGGATCCGCCTCCGTTCTACGGGAAAATGGTCAAATTCAAGGGCAAATGCGATCGGTTGCAGTACTACGAAGTACGATTTCCTTCGCATGCATTGAACAAGTCTGTCTTCACACCTGCCGGCACCGGCGGTGATGATAAGAATTTGCCTGACGACGCTTATGTCATGGTGTCCTATCACTTCATGACGCCAATCAACGAGAATGCAACTCGGTATCACTGGTTGCAGCACCGCAATACGGACCCAGAGAACGAAGAGATAAGCCAAGTCGCTGCAGAGGGTGCACGCGCTGCGTTCGAAGAAGATCGACTTGTCCTTAGCGCAGTTCATAGCGGTCTGCTGAACAAGGTAACACCCAACATCGATTTGGCCCTTGACTCGGCAGGTCTTCGGTTCCGCCGGGTGCTCGATAAGCTTATTTCAGAGGAGCAGGAAACCGCTGCCGCGGCAGAATAGTTGACGTTGAACGGCGACTGAAAGCGCGGAGCTGGCAATCGCAAAAGCCTACGAACTAATGCGTCGAACCAACCCGTGTAGTTGCCGTTTTGTTCTTGCAAAAAACGAGCGATTCCTAAACAAATAGGCATGTAGGAGGATGCGGGCTTCACTCGCATCCGAGGTATCAGAATGATGCCCCGGATTGCGGCCAGCCTTGAAGCCTGTGCGGCTTGATGCATAAAGATTTAATTGATCTGATCGTAAACTATAAGAGCGGTCCCAATCGGCTGGATAAGAACAGCTTAACCGAACAATTTTGCGAACTGTGTTTTTCTGGTGCAGCGGATCTTGGTTCGGCAGAACTTGAGCATGTATTTGGCATTCTTCGCGCGCTGATCGGTAATATTGAACAGCATATTCGCGGCAAATTGGCGGCCTTCCTATCTGCCCGTGACGATGTCCCTCATGACCTATTGTTGCTGCTGGCAAACGATGAGGTCAAGGTCGCCTACGATATACTCGTCGCCAGTAAACTGCTTTCTGACGGTGACCTGATTGAGATCATTGTCAACAAGGCACAGCAACAACATCTCGCCATCACCAAACGTGAAACCCTGAGTTCGGATGTAAGTCGAACGCTCGTACAGACCGCTGGCAGCGCGGTGATCGAGTCACTTCTGCATAACGAGGGTGCAGAACTCGGCGATGATCTGTTAGAGGAGTTGGTGGAATCCTGTCGCAACAAATCCGATTACCGCGCGGCGCTTGCGCGGCGCCATGATCTACCTACATCGCTTGCAACACGACTATATTGCTGGATCAGCGACGCATTGCGTGAGTATGTCGCCGATCGCTACGAGCTAGAACCAGCGATCCTTGCCGATGCCATTACCAGCGCCTTAAACCAAGCTATGCAGGAAGGTATTGACGGAGATCCTGACCCTTCCGCACTCACATATTTTGCGTCGGCAGAGCCAAAAACTGATCCCGGGCCACTTTTAAGGTTTTTGCAAAGCGGCGTAATATTTCGATTTGAGCAGTGAGATGTTCAGCGATATTTATTGGCAACTTCATGGCGGACAATCCTATTCGGTGTTTCGAGCAAGCCATAAATACCAGGCGGCAATGACGTTTTTCGATCGCATTGAGCCCGCCGGGGCGCATGCAGTACTCGCAGCATGGCGAGACGCCCCACCCGAGGTCTAGAACGAAGCCCGCGTATCGCCAGTTGCATTTCTTTGTAAGAGGCTACCGCTTAATTCCTGCCATCTTCTCCAGCACAGCACAGACTGAGGCTGTATCCTCTTTCGCATGTCCTTCAGCCAGGGCCGTATCGTAGAGTGGCCGGCTGGCCTCAAAAAGCGGCGTCGGGCATTCCAGAGACTTGGCGAACGCTTGGATTATGTCCATGTCTTTTTGCCACATATCAATTTTCATCGTGGCTTGACTGTAATCGCCCTCAACCATCATTGGCCCGCGCACTTCGAACATTCTTGACGTGCCCGCACCGGATGGGATCACATCGTAGACGAGCTGTGGGTCAAGCCCGGCCCGCATCCCTAGTACCAACGCTTCCGCTGCGGCAACGTTGTGAATATGCACAAGTAAATTGGCAACAAACTTCATTTTGCTGCCGTTGCCAAAAGCCCCAACGTAGTGGTGGCTACGCGAAAATCCATCGAACATTGAAGCAGCGCGCTCCACCGCAGCTTGGTCGCCGCTGGCAAAGACAGACAGATCACCTGTCACCGCTTGTGCCCCCGTGCCGCTTATTGGGCAGTCCAGGAGAATTACGTCGGCTTGTGCAAGTGCTTGAAATGCCTCCTCCTTGGCATCCAGCGGCAAAGTGCTGCATTCAGCGACGATCACACCCGCCTTGGCTGCGGCAACAATGCCATCGTCGCCCTGGATGACCTGCTGAAGAGCCGCAACGCTCGGCAGTGACGTGATACAAAGATCGCTCCCACCGACGACTTCGCGCGCCGTTTTCACGGCACTCCCACCGGTGGAAACAAGCGCGTCGCAGCGGTCCTCGGCGATATCACAGCCGACGACGTGAAAACCGTTCTTGAGCAGGTTGGCAGCGATTGCGCCACCCATAATGCCTAGGCCAATAATACCTACGGTCGTCGTCATACCACTCTCCCCAAATTTGCGCGCGGTCGACCTACCCAATCGCGAACGACCATTACAGCGCGGGCTACGTATTTTGTTTGCTTGAAATTATCGATCAACCGCAGGCGATGCGTCGCATTTTATCAGACTGATACATAACGGCTTCAGTGCTTTTCATTCTCAATGGCTCAGGCTCGATAGTTCAGGTTTCGTCTAG